>SKQU01000212.1 GCA_007118855.1 Spirochaetaceae bacterium | reverse complement strand
CGCGAGGACCGGCTTGCGGGGGTACTCCTGCAGTTCCCCTTCAGCTTCCACTATGAGCCGGCGAGCCGCCGCTACCTCGCCTCCCTCACGGACGCGCTGAAGCCGCTTCGCCTCTTCGTGGAGTTTCGCAACGCCGAGTGGGACCACCAGTCGGTGTGGCGCGAGATGGAGCGACGCGATCTGGGCCTCGTGGTGCCCGACCTTCCCCGCCTGGACGGACTGCCCGCCACCCCGCCGCGGCTCACGGCGCCGTGGGGGTACCTGCGTTTTCACGGTCGAAACGCCCCGCAGTGGTGGAGCGGGACGAACGTGACCCGTTACGACTATCTCTACCGCGAGGAGGAGCTACGCGAGTGGGCAGGGCCCGTTCACTCGATGCTGAACGACGCGGAGGCGGTCATCGTCGCGTTCAACAATCACTTTGCCGGCCAGGCCGTGCAGAACGCCGAGCAGTTCGCCGCCATGATCGGCCAGGCTGCGTGAGGACCCGTTTCCGCCGATGGATCTCGTCCCGGTCAGAGCGACGGTCCGACGCGGACTTCCTCCACCCGCGACCGGCCGGCTGAGCGGTCGCCGGTCAGCCACTGCCACTCCTCCTCGAGGACGTAGCGACCGTCGGGCAGCTCGCGAACGGACGACCGGCAGGTGCCGGCGAGCACCTCACCGCGGCGGTTGATATGGTGGTAGCGCATGTCGAGCGCGTGGTCGTCCGCGATGACGGCGAGCAGGTGGCCGGTCACCACCTCGCCACCGGCGTATTCGGCCCAGACCATCCGGTCGTTCTGGTGATAGTGGAAGACCGTTCCGGCGTCGACTTCGCCGTTCGCGGTATTCTCCGCCGTGCGGAACACTCGTCCGTCGAGGTTTGGTTTCATGCGAGTGAGCCTACGCTATTCGGAGCCGACGCGCTACCTCCGCTATCGCCCCTCGTGTGCACGTTTGCCCTCTTCGTCTCCACGCGGTATGATTACTGCATGCCGTCAGCTCAGCCGGAGGTCCTCTCCGAGAGCATGCAGATGTACCTCAAGGCGATCGGCGAGATCCAGGACGCGAAAGGAGCGGCCCGGGTCAAGGACATCGCCGAGGCGGTAGGCGTCAACAAGGCGTCGGTCACTTCCGCCCTGCGGAACCTCTCCTCCCGTGAGCTCATCAACTATGCGCCTTACGATCTGGTGACGCTGACCGCGGAGGGGCACGAGATTGCGGCGGAGCTCTCGCGGCGGTACGAGATCGTCAAGTCCTTCCTGATGGACGTCCTGGGCATCGACGAGAGAACGGCGGATGACGACGCCTGCGCGATCGAGCACCACGTTTCGCCGGACCTGCACGACCGGCTCGTCGGCTTCATCGACTACTACGAGCACTGCACGTCGAGCAAGTTTCGCTGGGACCCGGATCTGGGCAACTTCTGCACCGACCCGGACGACTGACCGGCCGCTACCGGCTGTAGGGATTCGTCCTACAGTCATTGTCAAGCTCTCCCGACCGATAGATTCCCGAGCTTCCCCTATGATGTGTCGCGTAGGAGAAGAACCCAATGCTTGGAAACGTACGCCTTGGTGTGAAAATGGTAGGCGGCTTCATACTGGTCGCCCTTCTGGTCGTCGTGCTCGGCGTCATCAGCTGGATAGGCGCGAACCAGCTGGATGAAGCTATCGACGAGATCGGCCTGGTGCAGCTCCCGAGCATCGAGTCGTTGCTGATGACGGAAATCTCGATCGAGGAGATGATCGTCGCGCAGCGGACGATGATGTCGCCCCAGTTGACCGCCGTGCAGCGATCGAACCAGCTCAGCAACTTCAACGCATCGCGCGACGAGCTCTACGTCCACCTCGAGCGGTTCCACTCGTTTCCGGCGACAGCAGAGGTCGAGACGCTCTCCCGGCAGTTCGACGAGGTGCTCGGGATCTGGAGGACCTACAACGCCCAGTGGCTCGAGCTCGTCGCCGAGTTTGACGGGATCGGAATTCTCGACCCGACGGCCCTCGTCCGCGATCTCGAGCAGTTCCGTGCGGATCATTACGCGCTCGAAGTCCAGGTCGCGGACATGCTGATCACCGGACAGACGTTCACCGGTGGTGACGATCCCGCGGCGTGCCGTTTCGGTCGCTGGCTGGACCAGGCCGACCTCAGCAACGCTCAGCTCATCCGACTCCTCGACGAAGTCCAGGACCCTCATGATCGGTTTCATATCGCGGCTGGGCTCTCGCGGAATCTCTACGAAGCGGGAGACACGGACGAAGCATTGCGGGTGGCGGCAGAGGAGATGCGTCCAGCATCTGCCGAGGTATTCGGCTACTTTGACCAGCTCATCACCTACGCCGAACAGGCCGAAGAACTCCGAACCCGAATGGACGGTCTCGCGATGGATGAGATCTACCGCGAGGCGAACCGTGGTCAGGAGGCCCTTGAGTCGATCATCCGGGTGAGCGAGCAGGCGGCCGAAACCGCAGTAGAAGATGCACACGCGACGAGTACGACAGTCGTCACGATGATCGTCGTCACCATGATCGTCGCCTTCGTCGTCGCGGTGCTTCTTGGGGTCTTCCTCAGCCGCGGGATTACGAAGCCCATCTCGACGGCGGTGGCATTCGCGCAGAAAATCGCCCTTGGTGACCTGAGCGGGAGGCTCGAGATACGGCAGAGGGACGAGGTCGGCCAGCTCGCAGATGCGATGCGGGAGATGCAGGAAGAGATCCAGTACAACGCGAGCGTTCTGGACAAGATCTCCGAGGGCGACATCACGATGGACGTGAAGATCGTCTCCGAGCAGGACCAGATGGGGCACGCCCTCGACCGCATGGTGAAGTCGCTCAACGACGTCCTCGGGCAGGTGCACACGGCCGTCGAGCAGGTCGCCGCCGGCGCACAGCAGGTCTCGAGCGCGAGCCAGGACCTCTCGCAGGGCGCCACCGAGTCGGCGAGCTCGCTCGAGGAGATCAGCTCGTCGGTCAACGAGATCAACGGGCAGAGCTCGCAGAACGCGGATAATGCGACCGAGGCGAACGGCATCGCGCAGGAAGCCTCCACGAACGCCGGGACGGGTCAACAGCAGATGAAGCAGCTGCGCGAGGCGATGGCGGCGATCGCGGACGGCTCCGGAGAGATCGGGCGGATCGTGAAGGTGATCGACGATATCGCCTTCCAGATCAACCTCCTCGCACTGAACGCCAACGTGGAGGCCGCACGCGCCGGAAAGTACGGTAAGGGCTTCGCGGTGGTCGCGGAAGAAGTGCGAAACCTCGCGGTTCGCGCGGCGGAGGCGGTCAAGGAGACCGAGTCGATCGTGAGCCGCTCGGTGTCCAACATCGACACCGGCAACCGCCTCACCGAGACGACCGCCGAACAGCTCGAGCAGATCGTCGAAGGCTCGACCAAGGTGGCGAACTTCCTCGAGGAGATCGCCGCGGCGAGCAAGGAACAGGCGCTCGCGATCGAACAGATCACTTCAGGACTCGGCCAGGTCGACCAGGTCACGCAGTCGAATACGGCGAGCGCTGAGGAAAGCGCGTCGGCCTCTGAGGAACTCTCGAGCCAGGCAGAGCAGCTGCGCGGCGCCATCGCGATCTTCAAGCTGAAGGAGATGAGCCGCAGCGAGCAGGCGGCGCAGTGGAAGTCGCTTCCGGCGGCAGGAGGCGGAAACGGCCACGGAAACGGCGGCCGAAGCGGCGAACGCCACGCAGCGGCGAAGGCTCCGGCCCGCGCCGGCAAGCCCGCGGCGGCGGCGATCGCCCTCGACGACGACCGGCCGGCGTCCGACCGGAACGACGACCAGGATTTTGACCGGTTCTAGAAACGACAGAGCTCGCATAGAGGAAGGGCGCGCCGCAGGCGCGCCCTTCTTCGTGCCGTGAGCCTTGCCCTGAAACTGAGAGGGCTAGATGTCGCAGCTCCCCGCCATGCAGGCGAGCTCCTGCGCCGCGTTGGTCAAGTCGCTCTCCTCGTAGCGGTAGATCTTGGAGAAGTCGACCGCGGGGAAACTCTCCACGCGTCGGTCGTACTCGTCCTTCGAGATCTCCTCGTAGGGCATCTGCTGGTAGTTCGCGTCCGAGGAGGGGAGGAAGGCCATCCCGCCTATCTCCTGCTGATGCTCCCATACCCAGCGCATCACGTCGAGGATCTCGTCCGGCTTGTACGTGATGGTGACGCTCGGGTTGTGCTCGGTGTAGGCGCGCTTGTTCTGCAGCCAGTAGTCGCACTGCTCGATCGCGCTGCGATCGGAACGAAGCACCGCGCCCTCAGGCGATTTCATGGGGAAGTGCACGACCCAGGTCGTCGCGCCGTCGCGGGTCTGCCCGTTCTCCGGGTCCATGGGGACGCCCGCGTCCTTCAGAACGCGGAAGACCGGTGAATGGGCGCTCACGCGGACGTTACGCACGTAGTATTCGGCCCAGCGCGCGTGCAGCCCGGAAGAGCAGTTGAGGAGCTGGCTCGAATTGCCCGACGGCTTGACGCAGGTCGTCGCCGCGGACTGCGGGATACCGAGCAGCTCAGCGTAGTGCCGGTTCGTCTCTACGACGACCTCCTTCAGCTTGCGCTGGATCTCCTCGTCCTGCGCCGCGTGGCTGTCCATCTGCCCGTTCAGGTCGACGCCCAGGAGGCGCTCCTCCGCGCAGTTCTCGCTCCACACGGAACGCAGCCCGGGGAAGCTGGTTGCCAGGCTCTGAATCGTCCCGATGATCGTGGCCACCTCCACCTTCTCGCGCAGGGTCTCGTAGGTATCCGAGCTGCGCGCGACGGCGCTCGAGAGGTTGCAGAACTGGTAGGGGCGCAGGATGATCTCGCCGCAGGGATTGGTGCCGAACTCGGCCACCTTGCGCCGCTCCGGCTTCGAGGCGAGCGCGGCAGTGCGGTTGAAGATGCCGGGCTCGCCGGCGCCCGAAGCAACCATGTCCAGCACGAACCGGGAGATCTGCTCCTGGGAGAGCTCACCCTCCGGCCACACGGCCGAATTGTTTGCGTTCCACCGCTGGCTGTTGTGCACCCAGAAGTCGCCGTCCTTGCAATGGCGCATCTCCGGGTCGTCGTAGTCGAAGAGGCTGATCATCGCGGTGCGCCGCACGCCGCCTGAGACCGCCGCGCCGCCCACGGCGCACATGATGTCGTGCGCGTCGAGCGTCGTCATGAACCCGCCCTGCCGCGCAAGAATACGATCGCGGGCAAAACGCATCATGTGCCGCAGCGGCTCCGGCCCGCTCGCCCGTCCGCCCTTGACCTTGAGCGGTGTCCCTGCGGGACGGATTTTGCTCAGGTCGAACTCTATGTCCTCGCCGTCGAACCAGGTCTGAAGCCCCACACGCAGCGCCTCGGCCCACCCGTCCGACGTGTCTTCCACGACCAGCCGCTCGCGCATGACGCCGCTCTGCCGCTTGATCCGCGGCAGCTGCTCCACGTACTGCCGCTCGACGCTGTACCCCACGCCGCAGCCGCTCATCGAGATGATCAGCGCCTCGACAAAGGAGTCTATGCTGTCAGCAGGCAGATAGGAGCAGTTGTAGATCGCCACGTTGTTGCGTCGCGCCGGGTCGCCGGCCATCGCGAGCAGCCGCATCGACGGCATCGCGTCCATGTTGAGAACGGCCGTCCGGATGCGGTCGTACACCGACGCCGGAAGCCGGTCTTCGGAGAGCTCGCGAAGATAGTCGACCGAGCGGTTCACGGTCTCCAGCCAGGTCTCGCGTCGGCCCAGCTCGTAGTTGAACCGCGAATACTTGTCGTAGAACTGGAACTGCTGAATGGG
>SKQU01000178.1 GCA_007118855.1 Spirochaetaceae bacterium | reverse complement strand
CGAAATGTTCTCCTCTTCGGTCTCAACGACCGGAAGCGCGGTGAGCGATCCACCGCCGTGTTCCTCGTCCATCTGGGTGGCTCGCTCGAGAAGCCGCGAATGAATGTAGAAGATGTCGCCGGGATAGGCTTCGCGCGCCGGCGGACGGCGCAACAGAAGGCTGAGCTCGCGGTAGCAGCGGGCGTGGCGAGTGAGATCATCGTAGACGATGACCACGTCTCTGCCCTGGTCGACGAAATACTCGCCAATGCTGGTCGCCGCGTAGGGCGCAACAACATTTGCTCCGGGCGGATCGTCCTCGGTAGCAACCACAACGACCGATTTCTCGCGCACCCCGTGCACCTCCAGATCGTGCACGACCTGGGACACGGCCGAAGTCCGTTGCCCGATCGCGCAGTAGATGCAGATGACGTCGCTGTCGCGCTGGTTGATCAAAGTGTCTACCGCTATCGCCGTCTTTCCCGTCTGGCGATCGCCCACGATGAGCTCCCGCTGACCGCGGCCGATCGGCACGAGGGCGTCTATGACCTGCAATCCGGTCTGCAGCGGACGGTTGACGGGGTCGCGGTCCATGATACCCGGACTCGGCTGTTCGATCCGACGCGAGTCCTCACTGCGGATCCCTCCCCGGTCGTCAAAGGGACGGCCGAGCGGATCGATCACCCGACCGAGCATCGCCTCGCCGACGGGCACGCTCACGACCCGGCCGGTTCGCCGCACTCGCTCGCCGGCGGACACGAGCTCGCTGCGGTCGATCATCATGACTGCGACGTCCTCTTCGAGCAGAGAGAACGCGGTGCCGCGCGCGCCTGACTCGAACTCGAGAATCTCACGGCTGGCCGCCCCGGGGAGCCCGTGGATTCGCGCGACCCCATCCCCGACGTAACTCACCCTCCCTACCTCGGAGGTGGTAAGCCGTCCGGCTCTCGCGCCGGCTTCGTGCGATACCCGCTCAGCCGACTCGCGAGACGTGGCGATGAGCTGATCGATGTCGACGGTCTGTTCACTACTCATCGCCTATCCCGTCTCGAGCAGACCGGTGACGGCCGCTTCCACATCCGCGACGCGATCGGCGGCCGACCACGAGATCTCATGATCGCCGAGTCTCATGCGTAGTCCGCAGATCAGACCGTCGGCCCGGGTGAAATCCACCGACGCGGGCTCCGCTACCTCGGTCAGCTTCGTGCGGATCCGCGAACGCTCTTCGTCGTCAAGCTCTCCTGAGGTGGCGATCTCGACCTCGACGCCTCGGAGCATCTGTGCCGGATCGCCGTCGTCGGAAAGCTCCTCGAGCAGGCGGTCGACCATCGCCGTCTCGAGACCCGCGCCGGCGAGCCCCTGGAGGATCGACCGTGCGCTCTTGATCGCGGCCCGGGTGACCTCTTCGCGCACGCTCCGAACGAGCTTCTGCTGGTCGTCACGGAGCGAGCCCATCCACTCCTCACGCTTTCTCTGAACTTCCTCTCGAGCCTCTTCGAGGAGCAACTTCCGCTCGCGGTCGGCCTGCGATCGCGCTTCGTCGAGTATCTCCTCACGCTGCTCCTCAATGTCTTGCATCCGCTGCGCATACTCATCGCGAAGCTCGTCGGCCTCCGCCTTCGTCTGCTCGGCCTCGTCCCAGGTGTCGGTCAGCCGTGACTCGCGCGCGTCCATTGCCGCCACCACGCGCTTGAAGAGGAAGATCCTTAAGAGCACGAGCAGCACGAGGAAGTTGAACAGAGACGCCCCAAAGGTAAACAGGTCGAACTGCATGCAGGACTCGCGCCGCTACCCGATAACGTGCGTCCAGAACGGATTCACGAATATCAGGATGATCGAGATCACAAAGGCATAGATCGCGGTCGACTCGATCATCGCGAGGCCTATGAAGAGGGTCCGGCTGATCCTGTTTGCCTCATCCGGCTGCTGCGCCATCGATGAAAGCGCCTGCGTGAGCGCCCGGCCCTCGCCAAGCGCCGGGGCGACCGCCCCGATCGCGATGGTCAGGCCGGCTGTCGCTATCGACACCGCTCCAATGATCGTGACACTATCCATTCTCAACTCCTTCCTTTGGTTCCGTCTTTCGGCTGCGGATAGCAGATCCAATGTAGACCGTTGCCAGAGCCGCGAAGATGTACGCGTGGATTTGCCCGATCAGGAGACCAAAGGCCTCCATCACGAGCGGCACGAGAATCGGCGCGATGCTCAGGAGCACCGCGACGATCATCGTCCCGCTCATCATGTTGCCGAACAGACGCACTGCGAGCGAGAGCGTACGGGAGAGCTCGCTCATGATATTGAACGGCAGCATGAGTGGAGTGGGTTCGACGTAGTTTCTGAGGTATCCGGCGAAGCCCTGTTCCCACACGCCGAACACCGGGACCGCGAAGAACACGGCGATCGCGAGCGCCGCGGCAAGCGAGAACGAGCCGGTAGGCGGCTCGTAGAACGGCAGGACCATCAGCAGGTTGGACAGCGCGATGAACAGAAACAGCGTCCCAATGAAACTCAGATACTTCAGGTCGTCGCGACGAAGCATCTCCTTCATCTGTGCCCGCACGGTACCGACCACCGCCTCCAGAAGATTCTGCCACCTGGATATCGATCTGCCGGAAGAGAGGTTGCGGGTCGCGAGGATAGAGATCGCGACGAGAATCAGCATGACGAACCATGTGAAGACGATCGTACCGTTGATGGTGATGACGCCGTACTCCCAGAAAACCATCTCATCGGGTGTTGCTCTCATGCGTCCTCCACACCGTCGGCTCTGCGGACCCGGCGGACAAGCAGGACACGTACGCCGACCATCGCGAGCACGTAGGCAAGCAGCGCGAGGTGGTCTCCCTGCGTCGCAACGAACCATGCTCCCCCCGCCGCGACCGCGACGCGAAGGAGAAAACTCACCGCGAAGACTACACCCACGGTCGGCGACCGGGAGAGCAAGCGCGTGGTCGCGTAGAGACCGCCAAAGAAGACGACCCCCGCGACGAGCCCCAGACCGAGCCCCAGCAGCAGCGGATACGCGTCAGGATTCATCCTGCTCATCCTCCTCGATTTTCCTGCTCTCGTGCTTCACCCAATACCAGGCATTGAGCGCTCCCACGGCCGCCCCTGCGAAAACCGCCATGAGCGACCACGAGTACGGAGACTCGTACCTCGTATCAACCCATATCCCGATCGCCAGGACGACGAGCATGGGTATCGCGAACGACCACCCCACCAGCCCGAGCATGCCCAGTCCGAACCAGGAGCGTTCGCTGCGCTTCCCTGCGCGCATGCGGCGCCGTTCCTTCCGCCCGAGCTCGTCCTCCAGTTCGCGCTCGCGGTCACCCACGATGCCGCTCCTGCTCGAAGAGCGATCGCGCGAGCTCGAACTCCAGACGGACAAGTGCCCTCCTGTTCTCTCGCTCACGGGCCTCTCTCTGCCGGCGTCTGTGCGCGAGCGCCTCATGGATGGAACCCAACTCACGATCCACGACGGCTCGCGGTGTTGATATCGTCACTCGATCGCCGATCTTCACCAGGGTGCCGCCGTCGATCCCCAGGTAGCGCTCCTCACCGTCTTCGCCGCGCACGCGAACGAGTCCGCTCACCAGCTCGGCGGCGCAATCTATGTGACGGGGGAGAAGCGTCAGATGACCGATCTGCGACTCAACGTCGACCAACTCCGCATCGTGAACCCTGTGGATCTGCGAGGGCATGAAGATGTCCAACGTCATGCCGGGGCCTCCTTTGCCGGCGTCTGCCCCGACTCCGTCTCGCCGGAGCCCTCGTCGCCCGATTCCTCGTCGCGCTCTACCTCGTCTACGCCACCGAGCATGTAGAGCGCTCGCTCGTTGAGATCGGCAAACTCGTCGGAGAGGATACGCTCGCACCCGTCGAGCGCCTCCTCGAGCGAGACGAGCCGTCCTTCCTGGCCGGTGAACTGCTCGGTGACGAAGAATGGCTGGGTGAGGTATCGCTCGAGGCGACGGGCACGGTTCACGACGCGTTTGTCGTCGGGAGAGAGCTCCTCCATCCCGAGCATCGCGATGATATCCTTCAAGCTCTCGTACTCTGAAAGCGTCCGCCGTATCTCCCGCGCAAGGGCATAGTGCCGCGCGCCTACGATCGTGGGGGTCAGCATCTTGGACTGGGACTGCAGGGGATCTATCGCGGGGTAGAGTCCCTGGCTCGCGCGCTTACGCGAGAGCACGATGCTCGCCGAGAGATGACCAAAGGTGTGCACCGCGGCGGGATCGGTGAAGTCGTCGGCAGGAACATAGACCGCCTGAACCGAAGTGATCGAACCCGCGCTCGTGTTGGTGATCCGCTCCTCGAACTCCGCGAGCTCGGACCCGAGCGTGGGCTGGTACCCCACCCGTGACGGGATCCGGCCGAGGAGTCCCGAGACTTCGGCCCCGGCCTGGATGAAGCGAAAGACGTTGTCCACCAAAAGGAGCACATCCTGCCGACGGCTGTCGCGCAGGTATTCGGCGATCGTGAGCGCCGTATGCCCCACGCGGAAACGGGCCCCCGGCGGTTCGTTCATCTGCCCGAAGACCAGCACGGCGTTCTCAAGGACCCCGACGTCGCGTATCTCGCGATAGAGCTCTTCGCCTTCGCGGCTGCGCTCGCCGATTCCGCAGAAGACGCTTCGGCCCTCGTGAAACTGCGCGACGTTGTTGATGAGCTCCATGATCAGCACCGTCTTGCCGACGCCGGCTCCGCCGAACAGCCCGGCCTTCCCTCCGCTCTCGATCGGTGTCAGCACGTCGATCGCCTTGATGCCGGTCTCGTAGATCTCGCGCCGTGTCTCCTGTTCGGTGATGGGAACCGGACGGCGGTAGATCGGCGTCCGACGACCTTCGAGCGCTTCACCCTTGTCCAACGGGTGCGCGAACAGATCGACCATCCGCCCGAGTATCGAGTCTGAGAGCGGAATCGCGGTTGCCGATCCCGAGTCCACCATCGCTACCCCCCGCTGCAGGCCTTCGGTCGGGGTCATGGCCACACAGCGCACGGTCCGCTCGCTCGTGTGCTGCAGCACCTCAACGATCACCGGCGGGTCACGTTCTTCAGTACGGATCTGGTTTCTGATTGCGGGAAGGTGGTCGTCGAACCGCAGCTCTACGACATTGTCTTTGACGGCGATGACCGTTCCGGTCGATGCTGACACGCTGGCTCCGACTATGCCGAGACAAAGTCGTCGGGAGCGATCGTCTCTCCCTGCTCGAGGGCCGTTGCGAGGGCGACAAGCTTCTCAGCGCGGCCGCTTGCGGCGATCGCGACGAGGCGGTCCGAGCGGAAGTAGCCCGCAATGAACTCTCCGCCTCCAGGAGAGCCGTCGAAGCGTGTGGAGTCATGAGCGCCGGGGAACCCGTAGTACTTGAGCGATGTTCCATACTGCCGCGTCCAGAAGAAGGGCAGGCGCCGGTACGGCTCATCGCAGCCCATCATCGCACGGGCAACGTGGCGCCCCTGCTCCTGCGCGTGCACCCAGTGCTCCACGCGGTGCTCGTCGTTCAGGCCCGGGTACACGGCGATGTCGCCGGCGGCGTACACGCCTGCGGCAGTCGTGGACAGTCGTCCGTCGACTCGCACCCCTCTCTCCGGAGTGCCGTCGGTCAGACCCGTGTTCGCCAGATAATCGACGCGTGGAACCACGCCCACTCCACAGACGACCACGTCGGCCGGCAGAGTCGTGCCGTCATCGAGCCGGACCTCCCGCACCGCGCCCTCACCGGCGAACTCCCTGAGACGTTGCCTCATCTTGAAACGTACCCCCTG
>SKQU01000109.1 GCA_007118855.1 Spirochaetaceae bacterium | reverse complement strand
GCGAGGCGGAGCTCCGGGCGTCGCACGGACTGGACCTCTCAGAGCTGCGGCCAGCCGGGTTGATAGGGCTCTCGAATCGGCAGATCATGGTGCAGTGGGGAATGGAGTCGTTCACGAATCCAGAGACGCTCGCGAACACGATGAGAGCGTTCAGGCGGTTTCGTATGTTCGCCCAGGCGCCGCTGCGCGCCCTTGGGTACCTGCGGCTCACCGTCCTCAGGGTTCCCGGGCTCTACCGACTCCTGAGCCGCGTGCTGCAACCGCAATCGAACGGCATCGCGATCGAGCGTGCAAACACGTACACGTACAAGACCCCACACTACTTTCTCTCCACAGCGCAGGCGTACCACCCTGGCAACTTCGGCGATCAGCATCACGTCTGGCACGCAGCGCTCTCCCCGACCGCCTGTGTCTTCACCACGCATCCGGCGGTACTACCCGGCGAGCGTGGGCCCTTCGGCAACTCACCCGGTTACTGGATCGGATCGGGCCGCCTTCCCCACAGCGTCCAGCACCGGACCGTGAACCTCACGATCTACCGCCTCCCCCGCAGGAGCGGCGCACTGTCCGGACGGCTTCTGCGCTTCACCCACGCCTGGTTCCCCGAGCAGGAGTTCGACGAGGTCCGGCGGATCGGGTCCGGTCTCGTCGCGCGACTCGGCGACGCCTACCTTGCGCTTCTTGCCGCGGGTCCCTTCGAGTACCGTACCGAGCCGGCCGCCGGCGACGACGCCGGCGGGCGCAACGAGGTTGTGCAGGCCGGGCGCACCACGGGCTGGGTCTGCACGGTCTCTTCGCTGGAAGACGGCGAGACCTTCAACGCGTTCATCGCGCGACTCGAGGCGGGCCGGATCGCGCTGTCGGGCGGGCGGCGCGGCGCGGCGCCCGTGCTCGAATTCGAGACCGGCGGACGCGAGTACCGGCTCGAGTTCGGCGGTGAGCTCTTCGTTGACGCGACGCCGGTCCCCGTCAACTACCCCCGGGCACAGTCGCCCTTCTCCGCGACGCAGCGCGAGCCGGCGACGGTGGACATCTCGTGGGAGGGACTCACGCTCCACCTGGACTACGACGCGATGGTGCGCCGGTCCGGCTGATCAGCGCATAGGAGACCGACGGATCATCCCCGGCCGGAAGCTCGGGGAATCGCGCGAGGAGCGCTACCTCGATCCCGTCTTCCATCGCAGTTCGCGCCCGTCGGGGTAGACCACGATCCGGCGGGACAGGCCCGGACGATCTCGTACGGCGGGCAGACCCCTGCACCAGGCCTCCGAGAAGACGGGGCCAGTCTTCGCGTCGACGGCCGCGAATCGGTCGGCGCGATGCGCCTCGCTGAGCAGCGCCGGACTCCGCTGAACCGTATCGAAGACAACCCACCGGTTCGCGAGAGACCGCTGGTAGCGACTGCGGAACAGGTTGTCAGGGATGTACCCGCCGAGTGTTGACGTCAGAAGAAACCGTGCGTTCTCTTTGGTGAAGCAGTTCGTTGGCGATGGTCCTCTTCAGCTCCGCAGCCTGGAAGCCGATGCGAGGTCGGTGATCGCAGAGGAAGTCTCTGATGCGACCGGTACGCCCCGGTTAATCCGGGGCCGTACCGGTGAGGGCTACGCGACAACTCTCCTGGCACAGGGGGGCGTGCGAGTGACGCCTCATTCCTTCACTTGCGATACGACAACGCGACTGTGTCCCAACACGTCCCGTAGTTGTCCTGATCCGGCGAACCGGATCCGCCGATCGCCTCGAGCATCACGACGATGGGTCGACCGATCGCTTCGTCTCCGTCCGCCACTCGCACGATGAGCTCCTGTTCGACCCATTCGGGCCACGATTCCACAGGAACGTCGAGTTCGCTCATGCCCACCGGCTTGAACGCAGCACCTTCCCCATACCCAAGGGACACCCTGGAGGCCGTGCCGCGCGGTCCGTTTGCGTTCACGGTGACCCGGAGCTGGTACGTTCCAGGCGCGTACGGGACTCCAAGCGCCTGGCGCAGACCATTCACCGCGTCTGACGCGCGGTTGAATGCGAACCCCACGGTACGGCCGCGATCCCACGGCAACACGCCCGAGAAGCCAACAGGATGCCAGGCTATCGCTTCCTGTTCGGCGACCGGGTAGCGTTCGATCTGGTAGAAGTAATACCCTCCCGGGTCAGCGGGAAGACGGAAATCATGGTTGATGACGGGTATGTCGACCCATGCCTCATCATCCACCTGCGCGACGCCGGCACCGACTGCACCGATCAGAACGACAATTACCAGCAACACCCGATGGTTCGTATTCACAGCAACCCCCACAGAAAGCCTCGCTAATGGTCTTGTTATCAGTACTATAGTCTACCAGCGAAGCTCCTGCACGGGTGCGTCTACGCCACACCAGTGCAGACACCGGCGCATGCTTGGCCAAGCTCGTAGAGCGGCCTGCGCACCTGAGACTGTGCCGACTGGCATCAACAAGATCGGCACCACTCATTACTGAAGGCAACCCGGAAACACAGTACTTGACCCAACGGCTCATAATCTCCGATGATGGCCTCGGAGGCCCTATGAGCAGCGAACGCATCAACTGGTACCGGACAACGCTCGATGCCGACACCTTGAGAGGATTCACTCAGCGCAGTGATCTGAGAGCATTGTTGCACGCCGGCAGCTTCTTGCTCATCTTCGCCGTCACCACCGGTACGGCAGTCTACTTCTTCCTCCGGCAGAACTGGATTGCCATGGCGATCGCCTGTTACGTCCATTCGACCTTTTACGGGTTCATGAGTATGGCCGCCGCGGTTCACGAGTTGAGTCACGGCACCGCGTTCAAGACGAAGGCGCTCAACGAGTTCTTCTACAAGCTCTTCAGTTTCCTGACCTGGAACAACCCGGTTCACTTCCGCGCGAGTCACGCCCTGCATCATCAGTACACCGTGCATCGAGGCGTGGACAAGGAAGTGGTTCAGGGACCGGTCATGGAGCGGATCAGCCTCAAGAATCTCATCTTCTGGTTCACCTTGGATATCCCGCACTTTCTTCGCTTCGTAGGGCTCAACTTCCAGCACGCCGCCGGTGACGGCGAGGCGGACTACTTCTTCTGGGATCCGCTCTTTCCGCCGGACGACCCGCGCCGGCGCGAGATGATCCGCTGGGCCCGGATCGTCGTGGTTGGGCACCTGCTGCTTCTCGGCCTTTTCATCGTGACCGAGATGTGGGTGCTCATCTACCTGATCACCTTTGGGAGCTTCTTTGCGACGGGCCTCTCCAAGCTCTGCGGAGCGCTGCAGCACACGGGGCTCAGCGAAAGCACCCCGGATTGGCGACTTGTGTGTTACACGGTCAGGTTCGGTCCCGTCATGCGCTTCCTCTACTGGAACATGAACTACCACATCGAGCATCACATGTACGCGGCGGTGCCGTTCTACCGGCTGCCGCGGTTCCACGAACACGTGAAGCACGACTTCCCCGAGCCCCAGCCCGGTTTCCTCCGCGCCCTGCGCCACCTCTGGTCGATCAAGCGCATCCAGCAGCAGGACCCTGCGTACGTCTACCGCCCCGAGCTCCCCGACGGTGCCGCACCGCCGCGATGGGCACCGAATTCAGCCGGACGCGAGGACACCACCCCCACAGGTTCTGGTTAACTCGACGCACACAGACTGTCGCGAAACCTGGTGCTGGCGACGCAGCCGGCTGCTCAAGTTGCTCTAGAACCGGTCTTCTCCCAGAGTGACGAGCGCCTCAGCTACCTGACCGTACGGGCGACCGTTGGCGGTCATATCCAGCGCGATCGGCCTGCGCCGGCAGATCGCGCCTGCAGGTGGGGTGACCGCGATCTGCGCCGAGCCCTCCTCGCGGGGGCCGAGTTGCAGAACTGCGTCCGATGTGCGCCATCCCGGCGGAACGACGAGCCGGAGCGCGATGCGCGCGGTATCCGGGTACGGGTTGCGGACATGCGCGGTCATGGTGAACTCCGTCGCATCGCTGCGCCAGACACGGTACGGTTCGAGCCAGCCCGCGCGCGAATCCACCTCAAAGTGCGCCTCTCCGTCGCCGAGCGGCATCAGGTCGCGATGGATGCGCTCGTACTCCTCGCGGTACGCGTCAATCCACCCGTAGAACGCTTCCGGGACCCGATAGGCCGAGCCATGCCCGGGCAGGATGATCGTGGGACGGATCTGCTCCAGGACGGACTGCGAATCGCCAAAGCTCGAAAGCATCGCGCCGTTGCGGTAGACGTGGTTGTGCATCGCCGGGCCTTCGCCCGGCTGCTCGAAGTCGCGGAAGAAGTACTGGTCGCCGGTCGCGATCACGCGCTCCCCGTCCACGTTGAGGCTGATGATCGCGGAGAACCGGGTGTGGCCGCTCATAGGGTAGAGCTCGAACTCGTACTCCCGCCACCGGTGTACGGTCCGGTCCGCGAGCGCGGTCACATCGATGGGTTCGGGCCAGGTGCACGGAAAGGCGTACGATGCCGGGTCGCGCAGGATGTGCGCGAACGTCTGTGAGGCAAGACAGCGCGTGCCGAACAGTCGTTGCAGCGTCGGTATCCCGCATACGTGGTCGTCGTGAAAGTGCGTCACGAGGACCGCATCAATGCGCTCGATCCCGAACCGCTCTCGCAGCGGTTCGAGTCCGTGCAGCAGCGGCCGTCTGTTCCGCGGGTACGGGTAGCTCGCGCCGATTCCAAGGCTGCCGCGGTACCCGTAGTCAACCGCGAGAACGGCGCCGGACTCGCTCAGGAGGAAGTAGGTTGAGGCGCTTGCATGCCTCGACTGGTACAGATGCGGCGTTATCTCGTCGATTCCGTCTGAGGATGCCGGGGCGAGCTCGCCGGGCCCGATGCCCCGAGCCTCGAGCGCGTCGGCCAGGCGTTCGGACAGGAGCGCGAGCGCAGGCTCCGGGTCCGTGATCAGCTCGGGCCCGGTGCTTCCGGCGAGCCAGTCGGGTTTGACGCGTCGCACCTGGTCAATCGCGTAGATCAGGTTGCGCGCGCCGGGTAGATCGTTGTAGTTGTACTGCAGCGGTGCGAGTCGCAGCACCTTGCCCGGGGAATGGATGAGCTCTCCGCAGAAGACCCCGCGCTCCTTCCCGCGCTCCACGAGCAGCGAGATCGCCCCCGGGCTTGCTCCCGGCGCGGGGATGACCGTGACCCGCGCACCGCCCATCTCAAGCTCTTCCCAGTCCTGAAGCCGACGCTCTACCGGAACCGGCTCAATCGGCGCGAACAGATCCCACTGGTTGTCGTAGATGATATAGGTCTCGCGCCGCGAAAACAGGCCGTGCGGATCACTGAGCTGCTCCTCTTCCCATTGCGACGCCCAAACGGCGATGCCCTCGCGAGCGGCACGCACCGCGCCGGCCGAATGGTCACGGAAGTAATGCGTAAGGATCAGAACCGTCGGCCGCGCGGGCAGCTCTGAGACCGCATCCATCCACGCGCC
Organism: Spirochaetaceae bacterium; assembly: GCA_007118855.1. GTDB lineage: Bacteria > Spirochaetota > Spirochaetia > DSM-27196 > SLST01 > SLST01. The sequence continues at coordinate 336 of SKQU01000109.1, read as the reverse complement.
GGTTCCCGCGTTGATGATGAGCATCTGCTGTCCGAGATGCATGGCGTATACCATGCAACTGTCGCGGTACCGGTAGAGCCCGTCGCGTACAGTCTCCCATCGCTGGCCTGCAGCCATCGCTCATCCTCCTGCCGGCCGTATTACGCTTGGCCGCCGGTGACGTTCCGTATGCGGCGGAGCGAGGCGGACAGACGCGCGGTGAGGTCCGCTCTTGCAGACTCGTCCAGGAGCCCGGACTGAAGGCGCTCAATGGCGGGCTCCAGTTCGTCTGCGACTCTGGCGAGTTGGTCGACCGCACGAGCTCGCTCTGTGACATCCAGCACGAACGTTATCTTC
>SKQU01000169.1 GCA_007118855.1 Spirochaetaceae bacterium | reverse complement strand
CAGAACGGCATGCGACTGGCGGGCAGGTTTCTCGAGGACCAGTCGATCGACGTCGCGAGGGAGCTGAAGCAGCTGGACAAGCAGAAGCAGAGGGCCGCGAGGGAGGGCTTCTACCAGGTGCTGACGTCGCATCTCGCGCTTCCGGGCCAGGAGAGCGACATCCAGCGGCTCAATCTCGTCCAGAAGGGTCTGCAGGCGGTCCTTCGTGACCGACGCATGGTCGAAGGCCTGATGGAGCAGGTCATCCAGTACCTGCAACAGTACCTGGACACGAAGAATCAGCTCACCGAGCGACTACGCCAGCAGTTCGAGCCGCGATTGCGCCAGAAGGAGCAGCAGATCGCGGAGCAGACCGGTCGCCAGGTCAGACTCGACCCGGCAAACGATCCGGAGTTCGCGCAGGCGCTCAACCAGAACCTGCAGCGACTGCAGGCGCAGTACGCCCAGGTAATCGAACAGGCGAAAGAACAGCTCGACCAGCTCCTGGCTGCGTCGAAGTAGCGCTGGACAGCTCATGTCGGCCGCGGAGAATCTGCGCACCGGAGAGCGACGCACGGCCACCGTGCTCTTCGCCGACATGAAGGACTTCACCGCGCTCTCCGAACGAATGGACCCGGAGGAGATGGATGGTCTCATGTCCCTGGTGTTCGGGGCGTTTGAGTCGATCATCCATCACTACGGAGGGACGGTCGAGAAGTACATCGGCGACGCGCTCGTCGCGGTCTTTGGAGTACCCACGCTCCACGAGGATGATCCGGCCCGCGCCTTGAACGCAGCACTCGAGTTTCTCGAGCGAGTCGCGCGGATCAACGAGCAGCGGGCCAACCGGGACGCAATCGCATTTCGCATAGGCATCAACACCGGACTCGTGACGACCGGACGTCGCGGTGAGCACGATGTCGTCACCGGCCACGCCATGGCGATCGCAAGCAGGCTGCAGACCGCGGCCAATCCGAACGCCGTCCTCGTGTCGGCCGGAACCTACGAGCGATGCAAGTCCGATTTCGCCTTCTCCCAGGCGATACCCGTAGAGGCGCGCGGCAAGGACTCGACGGTGCTCGCGTACGAGGTTCGCGGACTCAACCCGCAGCCGGATGATGACGACGTGGTATTCGTGGGGCGCAGGAACGAGGTCGACATGATCCTGCGCGGCTTCCTGCGCCACGATCCGGCGCAGGCCGCCGGATACCTGCTCGTGGGAGAGGCGGGAATCGGCAAGACGAGAGTGGCGCACGAGCTCATTCGCAAGCTCCGGCAGCTGCCGGACTTCGGACGCGGCGTCCTCTACGCGCGCGCGCATCAGTACGGGACGCGCCCCTTCGCCGTCATCGTCGATCTGCTCAGGAACTACTTCGGTATTGACGAGGACCAGCCGATCGATCAGATCGCCGAGTCGATCGAGCAGGCAGTGGGCGTGGAACGCCGGACCGCCCTGGGATTCGCGTCCCTCGCAGCGGGAGACGCCGCCGAGCAGGATAACCAGGCGTTCGTCGTGCTCTACCTCATCCTGAAGAGCATCGTGAAGAGCCGCCTGAGCGCGCCCTATTCGACGCTCCTCTGCGTCGACGATCTGCACGTCATCGATAAGTCGAGCCGCGACTTCTTCCAGTTCTACCTGCGAAACGCAGACACCTTTCCGTTCTTCGTGTTCCTCAACCGGACGGTGGACGAGCCGGTCCGTGAGATTGTTGGGGATCTCGAGCTCATGGAGCTTGCACCTCTCGACCGTGAGCACACGCTCCAGCTCGTGCAGGCAATCGCGAGCGACGATCTGGAGATGGATATCGTGCGGGCGATCATGGACAATGCGCGGGGCAATCCGCTGTTCATCCGCGAGTACGTCCGCTACGCGAGAGAGAATCGCGACGCCCAGGCGCTGCCGTCGACAATCCAGAACATCTTCCTCACCTCGCTCGAATCGTACGAACCGGGGCTGCGTGATTTCCTGAAGAAGTTGTCGGTGTTTGCGCTCAACTTCACTCCGGCCGACGCTCGGCATGTCCACGAGACGACTGACGGCGCTCCGGGGATCGTGGAGCCCGCGATCGAGAGGTTCCTGCGCGACGGCGTCCTTCTTCGTGACGGCGAGCAGTATTCGTTCAAGTACGACCTGTTCAAGACGGCGCTCTACAACAGTCTGCTCAATTACAACAAGAAGATCCTCCACCGCATCATCGCGGACCTGATGGAGGCGAAGGGAAACCCCCATCCGCTGCGCCTGTTGCTCCATCTGCTTCGATCAGAGGAGTATGAACGGGCGTCCGACGCGATGGAGCGGTGCCAGAACTGCACGAGCAACCTCGAGTACATCCAGTACCTCGACCCCTTGATCGTCGCACTCCGGGAGCGGAGCCCGGACCGCTACATGCGGTTGATGTTTCTGAAGTCGGCTCTCCTGTTCAACAACGGAATCACCGACGAGGCCGACTCACTGCTGAAGGAGATGATTGACCTCGCAATACGCATGCGAAGCCCCTTGTACGCCGGAAGCGCCTACCACCTTTTGACGGGCCACAACATGAAGGCCTACAGCTTCGAGAAGGCGCGGTTCTGCGGGAGGAAGGCGGTAGCGAACTACAGGCGGGCGGGGATCGGAGCGCGCGTGCAGAATGTTCTCGAGATCATGTCGACCTCCGAGCTGCTGCGGAACAACATGGACGAGGTGGACCGGATCACCGAGAGCATCCGAGCGCTCGAGCATCAGGACGGGCAATCGTTCTCCCGGGAGCGCCTGACCGGGTCTCTCGCCGAGCACCATCTGATGCGCGGCGATTACCGGGCGGCAGTCGACCTGTTGCGTACAGGTTTGCAGCAGGCGGGCGAGCGAACGGATACGTGGTACGGCTTCCATCTGTTGCTTGGCCTCGCCTGGTACCTTCTGTGTGACTGGGAGGCGCTCACGAAGACGGAGCACGTCGTGCTCGAGGGTCCGTCGCGCAATCTCGCGACGATCAGCCAGATCAACGCCCGCCTGGCGACCGCGCATCACTTTCTCGGCGAGGAACGAGAGGCGACTCGGCGCTTCCAGCAGGCGGAATTCCACGCCTCGCAGATCCGCAACGATTTCGACCGCATAGACGCCTACCGTACGCTCGCCGGATGCGCCTTCCTGCAGGATGATCCGGAGCGGGCCCGGCAGCTCGCCGAGACAGGACTCACCACGGGGCTGCTGCTGAGTGCAACATACCCGGTCTTCACGATCCTGATGACGATCGTCTCGGCCGGATTCGCCGAGGGCGATTCCGAGTCGGCCGAATTCTATCTTCAGGAGGCCGACCTGCTCGTGGAGAGCGGCAAGCTGCTCGCAAAGCGTGACCTCATGCTCTACCACTACCACCGGTCGCGCACCGCCGCCACGGAGGAGCATCGAGCGGGCCACCGAGCCGCAGCGGCGGAGCATCTGCAACGAGAGCTCGACGCCATAGGGGAACGTCGGCTTGTGGACAACTTCCTGGGGATCGCCCTCTTCGGTCGAATCGGGCGCGAGCTCGAAGGCGCCGGCCTTGACACCGGCGCCGCCCGGTGGTAAGAAAGCGTATGCAGCATCAGGAGATGGTCGACGCCCTGAAGGCGGTAAGCCTCTTTGGTTCGCTCAGTCAGAGGTTCCTCACGGGAATCGCGAGGTCGTGCGTCGAACGGCACTTCGCCGCGGACGAGACGATCGTCCGACAGGGAAACCCCGGCGTCGGCCTCTTCGTGATCGTCGGCGGCAAGGTCAAGGTCGTGAAGACGAGTGAGGACGGCAGGCGCATCGAGCTTGCGACGCACGGACCGGGTGAGGTGATCGGAGAGATGTCCGTGCTCGACGGCGCGAACCGGACCGCGGACGTGCTCGCGGTAGAGCCCACGACCTGTCTCGTGCTGAGCTCCTGGGACTTCCGCAGTTTCATGGAGGCGCACCCGGAAGTTGCCCTGGAGATCCTGCCGGTCGTCGTCCGCCGTTTCCGGGAGACCAACGAGGCTCTGACCGGGATGAAAGCCGGCGGTTAGCACGGAATCGAACCGGTTCACCACGCTGTCCGGCCGTGATATACTCCTGCGCGAAACTCGAAACAGGAGAGACAATGGCCACACAGCGGACCTTCACCATGCTCAAGCCCGGCGTACTGCAACGCAGGATCGTCGGCGAAATACTCGCACGGATCGAACGGAAGGGTCTGAAGATCGTCGCGATGAAGCTCATGCGCATCCCTCGCGACCTCGCGGAGACGCACTACGAAGAGCACCGGGAGAAACCGTTTTTCGGTGAGCTCACCGGGTATATCATCTCGGCACCTGTCATCGCGATGGTGCTCGAGGGAGAGGAAGCCATCAGCCGCGTCAGAGCGCTCTGCGGCGCGACGAAGGTCGACCAGGCGCAGCCGGGCACCATTCGCGGCGACTACGCGACGCAGACCCAGCTGAACATCATTCACGCCTCGGACGCGCCGGAGAGCGCGGAGCGCGAGATCGGTCTTTTCTTCCAGGAGGAGGAGATCATCGGCTACGAGGACGGAAATGCCGCGTGGTTCTAGGGTTCCGCGCTGGCAGCTCGACTCGGTCTACCCGGGGTACGAGAGCGAGCAGTACCGAAACGATCGCGAGGAGCTGCGCAGGCTCTGCACCTCGCTTCTGAAGAAGATCGACGACTCGGCTACGAAGAAGCAGTCCCCTGGAAGCTGGATCGAGCGTGTCCTCACGAAGATGGACGCCGCCTTCGGGCTCTACGGGACGCTCGAGGCGTACATCTACTGCAACTACTCGGTCGACACGAAGGACACGACAACGCTCGCAGAGCTCTCCTCGATCGAGGAGGACGCGCTCCCGCTGAAGGACGCGCAGGTCCGCTTCCGGAACGAGCTTCGCCCGCTTCGCGGGAAGCTCGGAAAGCTCGCGAAGGGTTCGAAGACGATCGATCGGTTCCGTTTCTTCCTGGAGGAGGAGGCCGAGCTCGCGGACAAACAGATGACGGTAGCCGAGGAGAACCTCGCCTCCGACCTGCAGCGCGCGGGCGCCGACGCGTGGGGACGCCTTCAGGGCACGATCTCGAGCAACCTCTCATGGCCGTGGGAAGGCGACGAGAAGAAGACCGTGGTCGAGCTGCGCTCGTTGGCAATGGACCCGGATCGCACCGTCCGCAAGAGAGCGTTCGACAAGGAGCTGGAGGCGTGGAGGTCGATGGAGATTCCCCTCGCGGCCGCGCTGAACGGGGTGAAGGGCTTCACGGTGATCCTCGACAGGCGCCGGAAGTACGAGAGCCCGCTCGATCACGCGGCGAGACAGGCGCGCATATCGCGCGCGACGCTCGACGCGCAGATCTCCACGATGGAACACAATCTTGGCATCTTCCGCGGCTACCTGAAGCAGAAGGCACGGTTGATCGGCGGGAAGAAGCTCGCCTTCTACGACCTCTTTGCGCCGGTCGGCGAGGCCTCGCGGAAGTGGAGCTTCACCAACGCGCGCGAGTTCATCGTGAGGCAGTTCAACACCTTCTCACCGGAGCTCGGTGACTTCGCCGAGCGCGCGTTCGGCGAGCAGTGGATCGACGCCGAGCCCCGCGAAGGCAAGGTGGGCGGCGCCTTCTGCGCCCCGATGCCGAAAGCCGGAGAAAGCCGAATCCTCGCCAACTTCGACGGGAGCTTCGACGGTCTGTTCACGCTCGCGCACGAGCTCGGCCACGGCTACCACGGCTACGTGCTGAAGGGGCTGCCGTATATCCAGCAGGACTACCCGATGACGCTCGCGGAGACCGCGTCGATCTTCTGCGAGACGATCGT
>SKQU01000098.1 GCA_007118855.1 Spirochaetaceae bacterium | reverse complement strand
GTGCGGCCGTCAAGATACGACTGGACGGTTGCGACCGGCAGTTCCGAGGATCCCGGGATCGTGATGATGCCGTACGCGTCCCGGCTCATGTAGCCGACTGCGGTACCGCAGTCGGCCGCGGCCGCTGCGGTCCGGGTCGCGAGCAGCGTCCCCAGCTGCTCCCGGGGGCACGGTTCGGTCGTTCCTCCAACGGTCGCGGCGAACGACCGGGCGAGTTCGGGCGGATCCGCGCAGCGCACGAGGCGGTGGATGGGTTCGAAGCGCAGCCCCGGGTCGTAGAGGTTGATGACTTCCACGAGGGCGTACCTGGCCGGATGGTCGTTCGCAGCGCCGTGCTTCAGATGCTCCCAGACCTCCTTGGCGGTAGCAAGCGAGTGATTGCCGTCGCCGACGGCAAACAGGAATCGCGCCTCCGGGTCCGCGCGTTCGTACAGGGCCTCGAGGCAGGCAACGACGTGGGTGAGCGCGGGTTCATCGAGGCGGAAGCCGCTGACACTGCCTCCGCCGAGCATGAGGTCTGTGCGGTAGAGCTCGGTGAGCGGTCGTTCGCAGAGCCCGCCGAACAGCTCGTCGTCCGCATCGTCGATGAGGACGAGTACGTGCGGAAGCTCGAGCGGCGCTCCTTCGCGAATGCGCACGCGCGGCGGCAGCCGCTCCACGATCGTCTGCTCGGTCGCTCTGACAAGGCTTGTCGCGCCCGAGCGGTAGTCGTACTGCTCAAGGTCGAGTGCGAGTACGAGTCCACGGCGATCCTCCGCATAGGCGGTGGTACGCCTGGTGAGCACCATCGTCGTGCCGATCTCTTCGAGTACGCCGTCTTCCAGGTAGGCACGCATCCTCTCGTGAATGGAGGCGATCCTGCGCCCGGAGTCCGGCTCGTTCAGGTAGACCTCCGGGTAGATGAGGCGCAGGGTCGATGGGTCGTCAGCGACGGTCCGCTCGACCTCCTTCCAGTAGTCCGGTTCCGACGTGTGCTGATCGCAGGCGATCACGGCCCACTTCGCCAGATCAATGCCCGCGCGCGGCAGGAGGATCCGCGGCGTGCGGACGCCGAGCTGCGCGAGCGACGCTTCGTGTCCGGTCATCATGGCTCCCAGCATAGCGCCGTTACCGCGGCGGCACAAGGCCGCCGCATCCGTGACAAGGCTACCGGTGAGCGGTACGATGCACATGATGGACAAGCCGGTTGCCGATGACGCGGTGCTGCTCGACCTGCGCGGCCTCGAGCCCTCTCCCGAGAGAGTGTTGCGGATCGTCGAAGCGTCGGTCCGGCTCGATGTGCGCCGGATTGTGATCGACTGGGGCGGGCGATTTCCCTGGAGCCTCGACACCGGGGTGCGCCCCCGCCCGGTCTTCCCCGAGGAGCTCGTTGCCGCCGTCGATGCGAAGGCGGCAGGCGCCGGGAAGCGCCTGTCGACCATCGTTCGGACGCTGCTGCCGGAAGGATACTCGGGTCGTGACGCGTACCGGCACATTGAGTGCGCGAGGACCGACGAAGGGGCCGAGTGGCAGCCGGCGCTCGAGAAGCTCGCCTCCGACGTAGTCGAGGATCTGTGCTCCCTCATGCCGACGCTCGGTGACCTCGATCTGCGCATCGCGGAAGCCGACCGCCGCGTACTGGAGCGCGTCGCGGCGCGGGCGGGGCTGACCTGCCGTTGCGCAGTGGAGCCTGCGGACTCCGACGATGAGCGGGGAGAGTACCTCGGCGGCGTCGAGGAGCGACTGTGGCGCACCGGTCATCCGGCCGCTTTGGGCGCACGGTTCGGCGAGCTGCACGAAGGGCTGCGACGTTGGCGACGGAACGCCTGGCTGCTCGTGGGGGCGCTGCACGAGGATCTCGTGTCCGCCGCGCTCGATCCTGCCTGCGCTGCGCGAGGCCTGACCGCGCGCGGTCGTCTCGAGGAGTGCCTCGCCAATCTTGATTCGATCACCGAGGCGTTCACGAACGCCTACACGGGCCTGGCGGCCGACGGCGCGGTGGACCGGTTCTTCCATCGCGTCCGCGCGCCCCTGCGCGAGCAGTACGGTCACTTGTGGGCGCGCGCGCAGACCATGCGGATGAGGTACCCCGGTGAGACCGGTACGCCGGGCTCGATCGAGCCGCCGGCCTGATGCGAGAGCCTCTGCGCCGGAGCGCCGGCCGGGTCGAAGAGCCGAAACGACCGGTCTTCGGCGCGCGGCAGGTCGGGCCCCACGTACTCGAGCGGGTCGTCGGTGCTGAAGCCGTTCTTCACGTCGACCTCGTACCGGCCGGGAGCTACGCGACGGCCGATCCGCCCGAGATAGCGGTACGCCTGCCGGTACCCCTCACCGGCGGGAAGCGTTGCTGCGGGATCCGCGAAGTAGAAGCCGGTCGAGTATTCACGATGGCTCACGTTCACGAGCTCCGCCCGGTACGCTTCCGTTGATTCTCGCGGCGCCCCCGCGCAGATCCGGTCTATTTCCTTGCGGTAGGCGCGCGTCACGATCGCCGTGTAGTAGGCGGACTTCATCCGGCCTTCGATCTTCAGCGCATCGATGCCGGCGTCCGCGAGCTCGTCGAGGTAGTCGATCATGCACAGGTCGCGCGGCGAGAGAATCGTCGAGTAGGCGTCGGGCCCTTCCCCCCGGTACTCCTCGACCGGGTAGTACTCGCCGGGGCGCTGCGCCTCCTCGATCGCGTACCGGTAGTTCCATCGGCAGCTGTGGGCGCAGTCGCCCTTGTTGCCGCTTCGGCCGGCCTGCCAGGCGCTGAGCAGGCATCGTCCGGAGTATGCGAGACACATCGCCCCGTGGACGAAGACCTCGATCTCGAGGTCCGGCAGGGTCGCTTTGAGCTCACGCAGATCGTCGAGCGACATCTCGCGCGCCGGGATGATGCGGGTGAACCCCATGTCCCGGTAGACGCGGGCCGCGGCGGTATTGAGACAGTTCGCCTGCGTCGAGAGGTGAAGCTCCATCTGCGGCAGGCGGGCCTGCAGCATCGGCACGATGCCGAGGTCACTGATGATCAGCGCATCAAGGGGAAGCGATGCTATCTGCGGAATGCTCGACTCGAGCGCCGCGATGTCGCGGTTGTGAAAGTAGATATTCAGCGCGCCGTAGAGCCGCCGGTCTCCCTTGATGCGGCGCAGCTCCGGTCCGGCGAGCCCCGGATCGACGTCGTTGGCGCGGCTGCGCAGGGAGAAGCCTGAGAGCCCTATGTAGGCGGCGTCGGCCCCGTACGCGTACGCGGTCTCGAGTTTCTCCAGGTCACCGGCAGGCGCGAGCAGTTCCATGGGTTTCTGCTACCGGCGGGCGGTCTCGAGCGCTTCACGATGGGCGTCGAGAAAGGTGAGCAGGTAGTGCTGGAGGCCGCCGAAGAACTCCTGCTCGAGCATCGCGGCGGCCGTGCCTGTATAACGGAAGTGCCACGGTTCGTAGAGATACCCGGTGACCTCCTCGTACCCTTCCGGGTACGAGAGCGAGTAGCCGTAGCGGTGCGCGTTGGCGAGCATCCAGCGGCCGGCAGGCTGGTCTGCGAAGGCGCGGCAGATGCACCCGAAGTCGACGGCGGTTCCCAGCTGATGCTGGCTCATCCCGGGCTGCGCCGAGACGCGACCGGCCATCGCGGCCCCGAGCTCCTCGACCCATCGTTGGTAGACGGTCTTCTGGTACTCGTACGACCGGTAGGCGGAACTGACCACGAGGCTTATCCCTTCGCTCGCCGCCGAGGAACTCATGTCGATCAGCGCCTGCGTGGCCTCCCGCCGAAGCCGGTGGCCGGGGCGGCTGAGCACCAGCTCGTCGGAGCGCGTGTCGAGGTCCACGAGATCCGGCGGATGGTAGTCCTCACCGAGCGGATTGTCCTTGTCGACGAGTACCGTGAGGTCCGCCGGTTCGTCGAGAGCTTCGGCCACCCGCGAGAGGAAGCCGTGCGGGTCCTCACGGATCGCGCTCGCGATCTGCGGCGGCATGTCGTGGAGGAGAACGTCGAGATCCTCGTCGACCAGCGTGAAGCCCGGATGGAGCAGGCGCGGCGCCGGCTGCGCGTCAGGAACAGCGTCGGTCTCATGGCCCGCCTCCCGCCGCGCAGTGCATCCTGAGACCGCAGCCCACACGAGGATCGCGCAGAGGATGGCCGGTCGCCGGCGCCTACAGGCCAAGGGCGATCTCCAGGACCTGCTCCATGCGCTCCACCGGATGGAAGGTGATGCCCCTGCGCACCTTCTCCGGGATCTCCTCCAGGTCGCGCTCGTTTCTCACGGGCATGATGATATGCTTCAGACGGTGGCGGCGCGCGGCGACCGTCTTCTCCTTGAGACCTCCAATGGGGAGCACCTGGCCCACGAGCGAGAGCTCACCGGTCATCCCGACCCGGGGCCTGATCGTTCTGCCCAGGGCGAGCGAGATCAGCGCCGTCGCCATCGTTACCCCGGCGCTCGGTCCGTCCTTCTTGATGGCGCCTGCGGGGATATGCAGATGTATGTGGCGCTCCTCCCACCAATCCGCGCCGAGGCCCCGGGAGGCGGTGTAGCTGCGGGCGAAGGTGTAGGCGATCCCCGCCGACTCCTGCATCACTTCTCCCATCTGCCCCGTGATGCGGAACCCGCCCTTGCCGGGATTGCTGACCGCTTCTACCACGAGCACATCACCGCCGAACGGCGTCCAGGCGAGCCCGATCGTCGTGCCAGGCTCGCTCACCTTCTTGACGGTGTCCTCCACGAAGACCGGTTGGCCCAAGTACTCTTTCAGGTCCGTCGCGTCGAGCCGGAAGGGCGGTGTCGCCTCCTCGGTGACGATCCTGCGGGCGATCTTGCGGTGGATCCGGTCGAGCGCCTTCTCGTAGTTGCGCATGCCGGCTTCGCGCGCGTATTCGTTCGCGATTGAGACGAGCGCCTTCTTCGTGTAGGTGACTCCACCCTTTCGGATGCCGGCGCGCTCGAGGCTCTTGGGGATCAGGTACTTCCGGGCGATCGCCACCTTCTCGTCGTCGATGTACCCGGCGAGCCGGATGACTTCCATTCGGTCGAGGAGCGGTCCGGGAATCGAGTCGAGCGTGTTCGCCGTCGCGATGAACAGGATATTCGAGAGGTCGAAGGGCAGATCGAGATAGTGGTCGCGGAAGCTCACGTTCTGCTCCGGGTCGAGCACCTCGAGCAGCGCCGAGCTCGGATCGCCCTGGAAGCTGACGCCGAGCTTGTCGATCTCGTCGATCATGAAGACCGGGTCGCGCCGTTTGACGATCTTCAGCCCCTGGATGATCTTCCCGGGCATCGCGCCCACGTAGGTCCGCCGGTGCCCCTTGATCTCCGCCTCGTCGCGCATCCCCCCGACTGAGAACCGGAAGAACTCCTTGCCGAGCGCCCGGGCGATTGAGCGCCCCACGGATGTCTTGCCCACTCCCGGAGGTCCCGCGAGGCAGATGATCGAGCCCTTGAAGTCGTCCTTGAGCTTGCGCACCGCGATGAACTCGAGGATGCGTTCCTTCACGTCTTCGAGCCCGTAATGATCGGCGTCAAGGACTTCGCGTGCCCTTGTTATGTCGATCTGCGGCTTCGGCGGCTCCCTCCAGGGGAGGCTGACGATCGTGTCGAGGTAATTGCGCGTGACGTGGAACTCGCTCGAGTTCGGGTCCATCAGGTTGAGCTTTTCGAGCTCCTTCTCAACCTGCTCCTTGACCTCCCCGGCGAGCGACAGACCGGCGATCTGTTCCTGCAGACGCTGGTACTCGCTCGACTTGCTGTCGGTGGGCATGCCGAGCTCGTTCTTGATCGCCTTGAGCTCCTCCTTGAGGAAGTACTCCCGCTGGCTCTTCTCGATCTTCTCGTTGATCTG
>SKQU01000322.1 GCA_007118855.1 Spirochaetaceae bacterium | reverse complement strand
TATTAGGAGTTTTTGGGAAGAAAGAGCACATCCCGGACCCGATGGGGGTCGAGTCGGAACGGAGAGCCGTGTCCCTGCAGGAAATGGTACTTCTCCATCAGATGCAGGCTCAGCTCGGAGTAGAGGAGCTGTCGCGGTCCGGGGCGTCCGTCTTCAGCGATCGATACCTGGGCGTTGACTTTGCGGAAGATCCCGTCCTCGAACGGCGAGGCGAGGAATCCGCGCGCCTCGTAGACCTGGACGATCCATCTGCCCTCGACCGTGACCGGCTCGCCGAGCCCCTTACGTCCCTCGTCGAGGAGGTGATGCATGCGCTCGGCGGCTTCGTCGAAGTCGACATGAAGCTGTTCCATCTTCGACTCGTCCTCAGCGATGATCTCGACGATCGGCCGCCGGTCGTCGCCTAGAAAACCATCGGAAGTGATGACGCCCGGCTGCATGTTCGCCTGTGCCTTGGCGTATTCGGGTGACATCTTCATCGGGCGCTCCTACGCGAACTTGTCGAAGTAGATCTTGTCTTCGGGCATCTGGAATTTTCTCATGACCGCCATACAGGCGTCAAGCATACCGGGGCTGCCGCAGAGGTACCCCTCGAGCGGCTGGTCGCGGTCGATTTTCTCGGTGAAGTACGAGGCAAGCACTTCAGTGATGAGCCCGGTGGGTCCCGTCCACTGGTCCTCCTCCTGCGGTTCGCTGAGTGCGGGGACGAAGTGGAACTTCTCGTACTTCTCGTCGAGCTCGTTCAGCCAGTCGAGGTAGAACATGTCCGATTTCGTCCTCGCTCCGAAGAAGTACCAGATCTCGCGGGTCTCGATCTCCCCGGACTCAATCATGTGCTGGAAGATCCCCTTGAACGGCGCCATACCGGAACCTCCGGCAACGCAGATCATCGTCGCTCCGGTGTCCTTGACACCGAACTCTCCGAAAGGAGCGATCACCTTCATCCGCTGTCCTTCCTCAAGGTGCTCGTGGACGTAGGTCGTCACGATGCCGCCGGGAACGAGCCGTACGAGGAACTCGAGATGGTTCCTGTCGCTCGGCGGAGAGCTCATGGAGTAGGCTCGCTGCGTGGGAGCGCGCACCTTGCCGTAGGGCGGGACCTCGATCTGCCCGTACTGCCCGCAGGAGAAGGAGATCTCCTTCCCCTCAGGGAGCTTCACGTAGACTTCCTTGATGTCGTGGGTCACGTCGCGAACCCGCTCAACCACCCCGTGGAACTCCTGGACGTTGAAAAGGGCTTCGGGGATTTCGATCTCCACGTTGTCCTTGACCTTGATCTGGCACGAGAGGCGAACGTTCTGTTCGATCTCCTCCTTCTCCAGGTAGGGGATCTCCGTGGGCAGGTGGGGGCCCACGTCGCTTCTGACCTTGACCTTGCAGGCGCCGCAGCTGCCGCGGCCGCCGCAGGCGCTCGGCACGAAGATCCCGCTTTCGGCAAGCGTCTGCAGCATGGGCGCGCCGCCCTTGATGTCGAGCTTCCGTTTGCCGTTGTTGATGTCTATCACGAGATCGCCGTAGTTGTTCACGATCTTGTCCGTGATCGTGATCAGCGCTCCGAGTACCGCGCTGATGCCGGCGATCGAGAGGGGGGCAACGAGTGCCTGGATGATGTCCGGTGCGTTTTCCATCTTCGTTCTCCTACTGCACCTGGAGCATTCCGCCGAATCCGATGAAGGCCATCGCCATGAAGCCGATGATGATCATCGTAATGCCCGCTCCCTTGAGGCCCGGAGGAACCGGCGCCTTCTCGACCTTCTTGCGTATCGCGCTCAGCGCCATGATCGCGAGCCACCAGCCGAGACCGCTTCCAAGACCGTAGACCACGGACTGGATGAAACTGTAGTTGCGGATCTCCATGAACAGCGATACGCCGAGGATCGCGCAGTTCACCGTGATAAGCGGGAGGAAGATCCCGAGGTTCATGTAGAGCGTCTGGCTGACGCGATCGATGATCATCTCGAGCATCTGGACGACCGCGGCGATCACGATGATGAACACGATGTAGCGCAGGTAGACGAGCCCGAGCGTCTGGAGCATCTGCAGGATGAGCCAGTTCACGGCCGTGGTGACGGTCAGCACCATCGTGACCGCGAGCCCGAGCCCGTTGGAGCTCTTCATGTCCTTCGATATGGAGATGAACGAGCACATTCCAAGGAAGTTCGCCAGGAGGATATTGCTCGTGAAGATCGACGCGAACAGCAACGAGATTGGGTTCAGTGCAGGCGTCATGCGGGCGCTCCTTCGCGGTTCATTGCGGTCTTGCCCGCCCAGATGATGATCCCGAGCAGGAAGAAGGCGCTCGGCGGCATCACCATGATCGTCCAGGGTACGAAGGCGTCCGGGAGGATCTGGTATCCAAAGAGGGTTCCGAAGCCGAGCAGCTCGCGGAACACGGCGATGACCATCAGCACTCCCATGTACCCGAGGCCGCTGGTTACCCCGTCCCACAGGCTCGGGATAGGATCATTGCTCTGGGCGAACGCTTCCGCGCGTCCCATGATGATGCAGTTGGTGATGATCAGCCCGACGTAGGGTCCGAGGTTCCTGCTGATCTCCGGCAGGTAGGCCTTCAGCACGATATCAACGATGATGACGTAGAATGCGATGATCAGCGTCTGCACCATCATCCGGACCTTGCGCGGCATGAACTTCTTCATCAGCGACACCGTCAGGTTGCTGAAACCCGTCACGAAGGTAACGCCTATCGTCATGATCGCGGTATTCGTGAGCAGATTCGTCACGGCGAGCGCCGAGCAGATGCCGAGCACCTGCATGAAGATGGGGTTGCTCGTCCAGAGATTGTTCTTCAGGATCGCACCCGGTCTCGTGTCGACGTCGCTCATACCTCTCCTCCTGAGGCAAGCTGCCCCGCAAGCTCCTCGAGCCGCGCGCGGATATCGGGCGAACGGAACTGCTCGACCGTGCGGTTGATGATTGCCTGCATGGCATTGCTCGTGCCGGTCGCGCCGGTGATCCCGTCTACGATCCCGGCCTCCGGATCGGCGTGACCGGCGCGCACCCTGATGCCGTCATCAGGAATGCGCTGGCCCTCGAACTGCTCCTTGAACCACGGCTCGTTGATCCGTCCTCCGAGTCCCGGCGTCTCATTATCATCGACGATCTCTATGCCGACGAACTCTTCGAGGTCGGCGGTGACCGTAAGGAACCCGGTAATCAGACCCCAGACGCCGGCTCCGCTGAACTCCTTCGCGTACACCGTGCGATCATCCACCCGCCGGGCAAACAGCCCCTGTTCCTCGTCGGCGGCGATCCGCCCGAACTCGCCGCGGATCTCGTCAACCGTCGTCGCTTCAACCCCCATCGCCGAAAGCACCGCCCTCTGCCGCGCGACCTCTTCGTTCAGCCGCACGCGTTCGATCGTCGCCTGGTTTGTCATGGAGAGCAGGAAGACGAAGGCGAAGCTCACGATGAAGATGAAGGCAACCGTGTAGAGAGTCCCTTCCTTGTTCATGCCTGTGCCCCCTCTTTCGTTGCAGCGGGCTTGCGGCCCGACGCCGGCTTTTTCGCCGGCTTCTTCTTCGGCTTTGGTTTCGGCAAGAGCTCATCGAGCAGACTCGCGAAGGTATTGCCGAGCAGGATTCCAAAGCTCGTGCCTTCAGGAAAGCCTCCGAAGTTCCGGATGAGTATGGTCGTACCGCCGATGATCAGGCCGTAAAGCCACTGGCTTCCCGGCTTGTTCGGGCCGCTTACCGGATCGGTGGACATGAAGACTGCGACGAAGAGTATACTCCCGCTCATCATCGCGAGGTGCGGCACCATCGCGGAGAGGCCGGTGACGTAGAAGACCGTCTGCAGGAGCAGGGCCGAGAGGAAGGTGGAGGCGATGAGCCGCCACTGCGCGGTCTTCGTGGCGATCAGGTACACCGCGGCGAGCAGAATGAGCCAGACCGCGCTCTCACCCATACTCCCCATCCGGAAGCCGAAGAAGAGCTGCCAGAACCCGACCGGTTCGGTTGCGCCGCCGGCGAGTAACCCGAGAGGAGTCGCGCCGGTGAGTGCGTCAAGCCCGACCAGATCGGTGACGAAACCGGGAACACGCGGTTCCACCCAGCCGCGCTGCGTGAGCGTGGGAAAGGCTATGTAGACGAAGAGCCGACCGGTGATCGCCGGGTTGAAGATGTTGCGGCCGAATCCGCCGAAGACTTCCTTGCCGATCGCCACGGCGAAAACGATGCCGATCGCCGCGACCCAGAAGGGAACGAGCGGCGGCAGCGCCAGCCCGTACAGCAGGCACGTCACCAGGACGGCCTCGCTGACCTTCTTTCCCCTCGCGCGTTCGAAGACCCACTCCGTTGCGATACCGAGCACGAGCACGAAGGCGTTGATCGCGAGCACACGCCACCCGTACAGGTACGTGGCGAATACCAACAGGACCAACAGCGTCCCGACGACCCGTCGCATGATCTGTTGTTTCTGGAAGAGTTTCCCTATCACACCGTCCCCCAAAAGACCCGGCTCGAACCCTGGACTCGAGCTTTGCACGTCAATGGATACTCCGGAATCGATACGCCGGTATCCATTAGCAGTATAATCATGAATGTATGGGCAGCAAAGTCTTTCTGCATCATACCCGTACCCGGCCGGCTGATCAAAGGGTGGGTGCGATGCATTGCAAATCGAAGACGAATTGTTACATTGTAGGCATCGCAAGCGCATAGACGAAGACAGACCGGCTGCGCTACCAAGGAGGAGAGGGGAATGGACTCGAGATCGATGCTGGATGCCCTGGAGCGCGTCCTTGAGCGGTCAAGGGTAGCGGTTCTGGCGACCGTGGATCCGGAAGGACGACCGCACATGCGCTGGATGACTCCAGGAGTGGTGCGAGGGCGCGATCGTTTCCTGTACGCGGTGACCTCTCCGGATTTCCGCAAGGCGCAGGAGCTGCGCGGCAACGGGGCGGTCGAGTGGATGGTGCAGAGCAAGAGTCTCGACGAGATTGTGACCATTCGCGGCACGATGCGTATCCTGGATAATCCGTCGGTGAAGGCGGAAGTGCTCGAGGCGATCGGGGGTCATCTGGCAACGTTCTGGAAGATAAACCCTGACGAGAGCAAGATGGTCGTGCTGGAAACCGCGATGGATGAGATCTGGTATTCAAAGCCGACGACCGGCGAGCGGCATACGATCACGCTGGAGGGCAGCGATGGCTGAAGTCGAGGTACAGACGGTTCGGGGAGTCGGCAAGCACAAGAAGGATTTTCTCCTGCCGCTGCTGCGGCAGATGCTGCTGATACGGCGATTCGAGGAGAAGTCCGCGCAGATGTACGGGTTGCGGAAGATCGGCGGATTCTGCCATCTCTACAACGGTCAGGAGGCGGTGGCGGTGGGCGCGCTGAGCGCTCTCGACCTCGAAAAAGACTATGTGCTGACCGCCTATCGTGACCATGGCCACGCGCTGGCCGTGGGCATGGACCCGAAGTCGGTCATGGCCGAGCTCTATGGAAAGATCACCGGCTGTTCCAGGGGCAAGGGCGGCTCAATGCACCTGTTCGACGCCGAGAAGCACTTTCTCGGCGGGAACGGGATCGTCGGCGCGCAGATTCCGATGGCCACCGGCGTGGCCTTTGCCCAGATGTACCGCGAGCAGGTCATGAACGAGAAGGAGACGGGCGTCACGCTCTGTTTCTTCGGTGACGGCGCGATCCATCAGGGAGCCTTTCACGAGTCGCTCAACCTTGCGGCAGTCTGGAAGCTGCCGGCCCTCTACATCGTGGAGAACAACCAGTTCGGCATGGGTACCGCCGTCAAGCGTGTGTCGGCCGTGGAGAATTTCGAGGTCAAGGCGACCGGATACGAGATGCCCGGCATCACGCTCGACGGAATGAACGTGATCG
>SKQU01000190.1 GCA_007118855.1 Spirochaetaceae bacterium | reverse complement strand
CTGTCCCCATCGCCACGTCGAGCCGAACGAGAAGGATTGGTCCCACCCGGCCGACGAGCTGATCCTGTGGCGCGAGGATGACGACGCGGCGTCTAAGACGTATGCGATGCCCGGCGCGTTCAGATAGAGGCTGAGCCCCTCCACGGGGTCACGCACCGGCGCATCGATTCCGAACCCCGCCGCGTTCCCTATCGCAAGCGCCGCGGGGTTTACGACCGCCGCGTAGAGTCCGTCGTGCACCGCCACGCCGGTCCACCCGAGCGGGTCGGCCAGGAGCGGGAACGCACACACAACCGCCACGAGGGCGAGCAGGACAAAGCGTCGGTATGCCGGATTCTTCATACGGCCAGTATGCATCAAGCGGCCGCAACAGTCAGCAGCGCAGCGTCCGGCAACAGAGAAAAGTGCTGGCACGACCCGGAGCCGGAACCTACACTGGGTGTATACACCGAATTTTGGAGGTCTGCTATCATGAAGCGCACCGCAGGACGACGTGCATCTGTACGTATCGCCATGGCTCTGGTTCTGGTCGCCGTCTCTGCACTCGTGACGATCGGGTGCGAGGGCGTCTCACCGCTCCCCGACGCCGACTCGGCTGACGATGACGCTACCCTGGACGTCGTCCCCGTCGTCGGATTCTCACCGCCTTCGGGGCTCGGGAATATCGTTTCACGGAGCATCATCCCGGAAGGGACTCCCAAATACGAGATCTACTACGTCCTGAACGCCCCCATCATCACCGGATTCACTCCGAACGTCGGTGGCAAAGGGCACGGAGACTCGCTCTCGTTTCCCTTCCTCGATACGGTGATCGAGCTCGAGATCACGCGGAGCGCGGGGACCTTCACCTTTGACGGAACCTTTGCGAACGGAAAAGGATTGCTCCGGCTGACTTACACGCCGAGCACCAGGCGCTTCAGCTACGAGCACATCGCCTACGTCTTCGACGAACACGACGTGCTCGGGAACTCCAGCGAACCGGTTCCCGGCGAGCCTGAACCCCGGTTCATCGAAGCCGCGATCTACACCGTCATAGACAACATTGAAGTCCAGCCGAACGGACCCTTTCACGGCCCGTTTTCGGGATACGTGGATATGGTAATGCGCGACGGCGAAGGAGGCTTTGTCTTCGAAGGGCACCAGGCGATGGTGAACGGCGAGATCTATCACGGGCCCATGACGCTTCCGGGCGTCGAAGCCTTCACCGGAACGGGGATCGCCGCCTATATGACCTACGGCGGGAGCGAGGGTGACCGCCCGGAGGGCGTCAGCGGATCCCCGAGCATAGGGAATCTCGATGCCATGCGGGACGCGCTGGCAGGGCTCGACACGCCCGTTGAGAATCCGTTTCTGGTCATCTGGAATCAGGATGCCGACGCGTTCTACGACTACTCGGCCGATCACGAGCTGTTCGGTGTAGAGGTGCACGATGAGCTGAGTCGACTCTGGGACTTCGGTCCCAGCGAGGAGGACCGCGACTTCTTCATCAGCCTGCTGCCCACAGGAGGCTGGCAGGAGAATACGCTTCAACCTCCGCTTCCGTAGGTTGCGGTTTTCCACCGGCGCCGGCATGTTGGTCCGGCGCCCAGCGGTGGACTGAGTCGCCAGAGCGGTGCGATGTTCCGCGTGATGTGCTCGTCCAATGAGATGATCGTGATCGGCCCGAAGCCCGCTGCGCATGTCACTGCCGCAGCGAGGTGGATAGCGCCGGGTGTCAGCCGCGCACCGGTCAGTCCGGTCGTTTGCCAATCGTCGCCCGCAAACCGGCCGCGAGGATGCGAGACATCTGCGATGCCATCCGGGCCTTGGTGACCGGGATGTCGAAGTCTGAGCGCAGGTGATGGATGCCCTGGACGATCGCGAGGAAGCTTCCCGCGAAGAGCTCGGGCATGGGCGTATCGCGCGGAAACTCCGATTGCGCGCGGGCGTCGCCCGGTTGGACAGGGAACGCCCGGCGAAAGGCGTCCATGATGGGGCCCTGCAGCGACCGGTGCATCTTCATCGCGACCGCGCCCCGTTTCTCCGGGCTGATCTGATCAAGATCACTTTCGAGCATGCGGAAGAAGTCGATTTTCGGCTGAGAGAGGAAGAACTGCGCCGCGGCGTCGAGCTCCGCCTCGAGCCCGGCGTTCGCCTGACGGATCGCAGCCTCCAGCCCCGTGCGGTACCGATCCATCGCCTCATCGAGAACCGCGAGGAACATCTCGAGCTTGCCGCCGGGGAAGTAGTAGTAGAGCGAAGCAGTGCGCACGCCGAGCTCATCCGCGATGTCACGCAGCTTGACCGCCTGGAACCCTCGTTCCATGAACAGCCGCTCGGCGCACTCGAGCACTCGTTCCCTGGAAGCACTGCGACTGTTCGCCCTGGTACCCACCATCCCGTATCCTACTCGGTTTTCGTCTCAGCCACCACGAGGTCGGCCTCGCGTGATGGACCCACTGACGGATCATCCGCCGGACGCTCCGCGGGATCCTCCGCCGACCCATTGTCCGACAGATCGTCCTGCTTCTCGTCGGGCTTCTTGTCCGCGGCTTCGTCCGCAGTGTCGAGCTCGGAGACCACTGGACTGGCGATCTCGTCCTGTGGAACGGATTCGGACTCGGCGACGGGTTCGGCCTCGTCAACCGCCTCGTCGGCCTCGCGGGCAAGCGCGAGCTGCGTGCGGAATCTGCGCTCGGCCCGGGGATTATCGAAGAAGAGTCCGTAGATGCAGGGCACGATGATGAGCGCGGTCAAGGTGGAGAAGACGAGCCCGAAGATGATGGTGCTGGCCATGGGACCCCAGATCACCGAGGTCCCGCCGAGCCCGATCGCCGTCGGCAGGAGTCCTGCGATCGTCGTGAGGCTCGTCAGGATGATCGGGCGCAACCGGGTGGAGGCGCCCTCGACGACCGCGGCGGCAACCGACACGCCGGCAGCGCGACGCTCGTTGACGAAACTCACGAGCACGATCGTGTCGTTCACCGCGATACCGGCGAGCGCGACCGAGGCGTAGATCACCGTCGTTGACAAGGGCGTTCCGGAAAACACGAGGAACAGGACCACCCCCACGAAGGCGAACGGAACGGACAACAGGATCAGAAGCGGCTGCGTGTAGCTGCGGAACTGCCATCCGAGTATGAGGTAGATCAGAAGCACTCCAATCAGGAAGATTCTGAGGATCTCGATCAGCAGGTTGGTGAAGTCGGCAAAGGTTCCGCCCACGTTGAGCGTCAGGCCCGGGTAGAGGGGCAGAACCTCGGTTTCGAACAGGCTTACGATGTCGTCGTTGATCGCGGAGAGGTTCGCCTGACTGAAGGCATCCGCCGTGATCGTGACCTCACGCTTTCCTTCGCGTCTGTTGATCGCCGCGAGGGCGCTCGTCTCCGTGACGCTCGCGACCGAGGAGAACGGGATCAGCCTTCCGTCGCGGGTAGGGATACGCAGCTGGGTGATGTCACCCAGGGAGGCCTCGCCCATTCCCGCATAGCGGACGATGACGTCGAACTCCTCGTTATTCACGAAGACGGACGACGCGCGGATGCCGTCGAAGGTCGTCCGGATGAAGCTTCCCACCTCCTGGTCGGTTACGCCGAGTCTCGCTGCGCGCTCACGGTCGACCACGATCTGGATCTCCGGCGTGCCCTCATCCAGGTTGTCTGCGATGTTGAAGAGCTCCGGATAGGTCGCCAGACGGTCGGTGATGGCAGCCGCCGCGGCTCCGAGCTCGACGAAGCTGTCGCCGAACACCCGGAAGCTCACGGGGGCGCTCGTGGGCGGGCCGTTCGTGGCGCGTCTGAACTGCACTGAGTCCGCCCCGGGAATGTCGAAGGTGAGCTCTTGGGCGTCTGCGATGACCTCCGTGATCGACCGGGTGCGCCCCTCGTCCTGCTCCGTGAGATCGACGATGATCTGCGCGACGTTGCTCCGCCGGACGGTTCCAGAGTCGGTCTGTGAGAAGCCGACGGTCGAGTTCACAGACACTATCTCGCCGTTCCCTACGAGCGGAAGCAGGCGCTCCTCGTAACGGCCCACGATCTCGTTCGTCCGCGACTGCGGCGATCCAACCGGCAGTTCTATCTCTATGTAGAAGACCGAGAAGTCCTCCGCGCTGAAGAGGTCCTGCTGAATGAACGGGACAAGCGTGAATACGCCAATGAGCACGATCGCCATCACCGCGACCGTCAGACCGCGGAACCGGTAGATCCGGGTCATGAGAGAGCCGAACGCTTCGCGAAGCCTGTCAAAGAAACGCCTCACCGGCTCGCGGTTGCCTCCCGGCCAGTCCGCGTAGTGCGACGGAAGGAAGAACGCGGCCTCGAAGGTGGAGGCGATCAGTGCGATCGTAACGGTCAGCGGAACTACACGGAGGAAGAGACCGATCACTCCCGGCAGCAGCGTGAGCGGCAGGAAGGCGGCGACCGTCGTCGCCGTCGCGGCAACGACCGGAATGATGACCTCGTTCGTGCCGACGACCGCTGCGCGATGTTTGCTCAGGCCGAGCTGCTGGCGCCGGTAGCTGTTCTCCACTATCACGATCGAGTGATCGACGATGAGGCCGAGCACGAGCACGAGCCCGAAGAGCGTATTGCTGTTGAGCGTCTCTCCGAGCGCTTCGAGCACGAGGAAGGTGATCGCGAAGCTCAGCGGTATGCCGATCGCCGTCATGATGGCGTTACGGAACCCTATGAACACGAAGAGAATGAGTACGAGCAGTCCGAAGCCGAGCAAGGCGTTACTGACGAGTATGTTGATGCTCTGGCGGATCTGCACCGTGGAGTCGTTGGACAGACTGAACTCGATCCCCGGATCGGCCGCTTCTCGTATGAAGCCCACCTCTTCCCGGACCGCGTCGATCACGCCCACCGAATTGCCGCGGGGCACCTTCGTGACCCTGAGCACCAGCGCTCGTTCGCCGTTGAAGCGCGAGACGACACCGGAACGTTCGAAGTCGAGCTGCGGTTCGGCCACATCCCGCAGCCGCACGACGCCCTCCGGAGTGCTGCGGATGACGATCTCCCCGAAGGCCTCGACCGCATCGATGCTGCCGACGGTGCGTAGCAGGAACTCCCGGCCTTCAGTCGAGACGGTTCCGCCCGGCACCGTGACGTTTCGCGACTGGATCGCGGCTACCACCTGCGAGATGTCGAGGCCGAGCGCCTCCATGCGGTCCTGGTTGACCGCGACCGTGATCTCGCGCTCCCGGCCGCCGATGATGTCGACCCCCGAGACGTCGTCTCGCCTGCGGATCCGTGTGGCGAGCGTTCGCGCGGTCTGGTCGAGCGTTGCGAAGTCGACCGGCCCGTGGAGGACGACCTCTATGACGGGGAGGAAGTCGTTGGAGGAGAAGTCCGAGATGCTCGCCTGCAGCGTACCCGCCGGAAGCGGTACCCGCGTGAAGTTGGTCTGTACATCCTGGAGCGCACGGGCGAATGCCTCGTTCGACATGCCGTCGTCGAACTCGAGGGTCACCACCGACAGTCCCTCGCTCGTTGACGAGCGGACCACCTGAAGACCGTCGATCCCCTGCATCTCGTTCTCGACCGGGACCGTGACGCTCTGCTCCACGTCTTCAGCGGAGACCCCGGGGTAGGGGACCACGACGTTGATGAAGAAGAGCGGAACCTCCGAGAACTGTTCGCGGGGCAGCCGGAAGAGACTGAATGCGCCGAGCACGAGCACCGCGATCATCACGATGTTGACGAGAACGGGGTTCTTGACCGAGAAACGCGCGAGACTCATCGGAGAGCTCCTTGTCCCTGCGCAGTCCGCACGGTCGGCTCCACACGGTCGCCGTCGGCGAGAGACCGCAGGCCTGAGACGATCACCATCTCCCCGGGCTCCACACCGCCATGGATCGCGACCCGTTCACCCTGCCGATTGCCCACGGTCACCATGCGCCGTTCGGCGAGCCCGTCTTCCGTCGCAACGAATAGGCTCCGCTCCTCACCGCGGGTGATTACCGCCG
>SKQU01000122.1 GCA_007118855.1 Spirochaetaceae bacterium | reverse complement strand
GGGGGGCTCGACGCGGCGGTCCTCGGCGGGTACCCGGGATCGGTCGCCTCTGCCTGGCAGCAGGCCGGACGCGCGGGCCGGCGAAGCACGGTGAGCCTCGCGGTCATCGTCGCCTCCGCGGCCCCGATCGACCAGTATATCGTCAAGCATCCGGAGTACTTCCTCGGACGCTCGCCGGAGAATGGTTTTGTCGACCCCGACAACATGTACGTGCTCACCGATCATCTGAAGTGCGCCGTCTTCGAGCTGCCCTTTCGCGACCGGGGCGGCTTTCCGGAGGGCAGCGAGGCGATTCTCGACTACCTTGAGGAGAGCGGTGTCGTGCGGCGAACCGGCGACGCCTGGTACTGGGCCGACCGATCCTACCCGGCGGAGCAGATATCGCTACGAAGCGCGACGAGCGACAACGTCGTCATCGTGGATACGACCGGCGGTCGCCATGAGGTGATCGGGGAGATGGACCGACCGTCGGCGAAAGAGCTGATCTTCGACAATGCGATCTACATCCACCGGGGCAACCAGTACGTCGTCACGCAGCTTGATCTGGAGAACCGACGCTGCTCCGTGGAGGAGAGCGACGCGAACTACTTCACCGACGCGCTCGTCAAGCGCGACATCAAGGTGCTCGAAGAGGACGAGCAGCACACGGCCGCCGGATGCCGGGTCGTGGTAGGTGACATCCTCGTTCGCAGCCAGGTCGCCAAGTTCAAGAAGCTTCGTTTCTCGACCCACGAGAACATCGGCTACGGTGAGATATCGCTTCCGGAAGAGGAGATGCACACGAGGAGTATCGTGATGCTCTTCGACCCGGAGAGTCGGTCCGGGTCGGCCCTCGAAGCGCTCGAACCCGCGGAGATCGGTCCGGCGCTCTCACGGATCGGGACGCTCATACGCAACGTCGCGCCGGTGTTCCTGCTCTGCGACCCACGCGACATCGGCGTGGCCGAGCGCGTGCGTGATCCCCACTTCGGCGTTCCCGCCCTCTATGTCTACGACTCCTATCCCGGCGGCAGCGGACTGAGCGAGGCATTTCGGTTCCGGGTCGCGGAGGTGCTCGCCGCGGGGCACGAGCTGCTCCGTGGGTGTCCATGCGCCGAGGGGTGCCCCTCGTGCGTGGGTCCCCGGGATCCGGAGGAGGAGGTCGACGGGAATCCCAAGTCGGCCGTAGATCACTTCCTCTCCGGATGGCTGGAGGACGCATGAGCCGCGATCTGTACGAGAGGCTGAGGCATCTGAAGAGGACCGCTGCGGTTCCGCGCGGTTCCAGCGCGGGCGCTGCGAGGCGTGACTCGGCGGGATCGCATGTCGCGTCCGGAGGCGCCTCGCCCCCGGCCGGTTGGCGGGTCCTCGCGCCGAACGTCTTCGAGCGCGAGACGGTAGAGCCCTTCGCGCTTCCGGAGCTCCCGGCCGCCGCGGCCGACGCGGCATTCGAGAGTCTCGCGCTCGGCAGGCGCGTCGACCTGCGATCGCTTCGCTTCATGGACACCGAGACCACGGGTCTTTCCGGAGGGGCCGGGACGGCCGTCTTCCTCGCCGGGAGCGCTCGTCTGACGGCCGGCGGGCTTCACGTCCGCCAGGTTTTTCTCGGCGACTTTCCGGCTGAGCCGGACTTTCTGCGCGCGCTCTCGGCGGATCTCGGAGGGGTGTGGGTGAGCTACAACGGGAAGGCGTTCGACGCCCGTCTGCTCGAGACACGATTTCTCATGAACGGACTGCCGCCTATGGAAGCCGAGCACCTCGATCTGTTGACGTGGTCGCGACGGCTCTGGCGCAGGCGGATCGGCCCCTGTGCGCTGTCGGACATCGAGCGCGAGGTGCTCGCTCGCGATCGGGTCGACGACGTGCCGGGGATCGAGATTCCCGAACGGTACTTCCGCTATCTGCGTACGGGTGAACCCGCCGAGCTTCTGCCCGTGTTCGAGCACCACTACCACGACATGGTGTCGCTCGTTCATCTGTTCTTCCGCATTGAGGCGGTACTCTCGTCGCCGCTCTCCGACGAATCGGTCGATTTCTTCCGGCTTGGTCGGCTGTTGCTCGCCCGGGGCCACGAGGCGGCCTTCGAGCTCCTCGAGCGCGAGGCGAGGGCGGGCGAAGAAGCAGCGGCCCAGGCGGCCGTACTGCTCTCTCGCGCGTACCGCCGCGCCGGCCGGAGTGATCTGGCGATCCGGGCGCTGACCGGGTGTCCGGCAGGTGACGCGCTTGCGGTGACCGTGGAGCTCTCAAAGGTCTACGAACACGACCTGCGCGACGCAGCCGCGGCCCGCGGCGTCGTGGAGGCTTTTCTCGAACGCACGGGTTCGGCCGAGGAGAGCGACCTCCTCTCCCACCGTCTCGCGCGGCTTGTTCGAAAGACCGGCGAAGAGGATCAGGCGCCCGGTCCGCCGCGTGCGGCGGCGAGGGCCCGCTCGTAGACCGAGACATACTCCGCCGCCGCCCTTTCCCATCCGAAGCGCATCTTCATCGCCGCGCGCCGCATGGTGTCGATCCTCGCGCGCTCGCGATGCCACATGCCGACGGCGGCGAGGACGGTGCTGCCGATAGCCGACGGGCAGGCTTCGTCGATGAAGAACCCGGTGCCTCCCCGCGCAGAGACGGGTTCGACCGTGTCCACGAACCCTCCGCACCTCGTCACGATGGGCAGCGTACCGTAGCGCAGCGAGTAGAGCTGGTTGAGGCCGCACGGCTCATAGCGCGAAGGCATCAGGAAGAAGTCGGACGCGGCTTCGATCAGGTGCGCGAGCCGATCGTCGAACCCGATGACCACCGAGAGGTTGCGGTACCGGTGCGCGAGGGTGCGCAGGTAGTACTCGTAGCGCTCATCGCCGCTGCCGAGAATCGCAACCTGCGTCTCGCCGCTCTCGAGGATGTCCGGTAGCGCGCCGAATCCGGGGCTTGAGAGCTCCTCGAATCCTTTTTGATCGACGAGCCGCGACACCATGCCGATGAGCGGCAGATCGTTGGTGATGGGAAGCCCGAGCTCGCTCTGTATCGTCTGTTTGGCCCGATCCTTGAGCGCCACGGTTTCCGGAGTGTACTTTGCGTCGAGATAGGGATCCTTCTCCGGATTCCAGACTTCGTAGTCTACGCCGTTGAGTATACCGACGAACCGCTCGTCTTTGCCCGAGAGGACCTTGTCGAGCGAGAAGCCTCGCCGCGGCGTACGGATCTCGTTCGCGTACTGGGGCGACACGGTCGTGACCATGTCCGCGTTGACGATCCCCGCCTTCAGCAGGTTCAGCGAGTCGTAGTGGAGCAACTGGCTCTCCGAGAGGTCGATCCAGCTCAAACCGCTGTGCGGGAGGTCGCCCACCGGAAAGGTGCCCTGATAGCCGACGTTGTGGATGGTGAGCACCGTGGCGGGTCCGGGTGCCCCCATCGCTCTGCGCCGCTGGGCGATGACCGGGACGATGGCTGCGGGCCAGTCATGCGAATGCAGGACATCAGGCTCCCATCCGATGAACGCGCCGATGGCGAACGCCGCGTGGTTCAGCAGGCTGAACCGGCGCAGGTTGTCCGGGTATCCGCTGCCGCCGGCTCCGTAGATCCCCTCGCGCGCGTAGAGCTCTTCGTAGTCGATGAAGTAGACGACCACCGACGAATCTCCCAGGCGACCCTCGTACACGGCCGTCGTGTAGATCTCCTCGCCCACGCGAACGGTAAAGGGTGTCGGGTAGCGGTAGAGGCTGTCACGACGGATGCCCTGGTATCGAGGCATGAGGATTCGCACGTCGTGACCGCTGTGGTCGAGCTCCTGCGCAAGTGCGGATACCGCGTCGGCCAGTCCCCCGGCCTTCGCCCATGGCACCGCCTCACTGGTGATCATCAGCACCGAAAGATTCGTTCTTCGTCTTCTCTTCAACATATGCTACCTGTAATAGGTGATCCGGAACTCATCCTCAACGGAGAAGCCGATCCCCGCGTAGAGGCGAAGCGCCGCCACGTTGTCCTTCTTGACGAACAGAGTCGCCGTCTTGCGATCGGCCGCAATCCGCTGCAGCAGCCGCAGCATGAGCGCCGTGCCCACGCCCCGCGAACGCAGGGACCGTTCGGTGAACATCCCGCCTACCTGATCGTAGAATATACCCCGCGCATTCGTGTTCACCTTCCCGACCGGCACTCCTTCAACCTCTGCAACGAGCACGATCTGGTCGCGCAGTGTCTGCTTCAGGTGCTCCAGCGTCGCCCCCGGGCTGAAGGTACTGCCCGGCAGCAACACCTCTTCTATCTCATACTTCTTCTGAATGTCAAACAGATGGCGTGCGGCCTCTTCGCCCACCTCGCGGATGACCATTCCCCGCGGCAGACGCGGCAGGGCCGGCTCCGGCGGCGGATCGGACTGGCTCATCAGATGATAGTCGAGCTGCTGCGAAGGCCTGCGGGGAAGGACCGCCTCGAGCGCGGTGACATCGACCGAGCGTCCGAGGATCGAGAAGAGCCGACGACTGACACCGAGCAGCCTCGCGGCTGCTTCCTGCTCCACGCACGGTCTCGCCGGATCGAGAACCGGGTAGAAGACGCCGTTGAGGCCCTGCAGAATCGCTCCAGTGATGGTCTCGGCGCGCTCCTCGCGAACGATGACCTGGCAGTGACGGCGCGAGGGCACGTGCAGGCGTCGGTTCGTGTGAAGCCGTTCGGTGAACGCGACGCAGCCCGACTCTCTTGGCCCGAGAAATCTCAACAGCGGGTCAAGCCGCTCCTCGCTGAGCCGCACCCAGGGCATGCCTACCGCGGGTCCCGGTCGAGGGAGACGGGTAGCCGGCCCGTTGGCGAAATCCGTCCGAGAAGCGCGGAGAAGCCGGCTCGAAACGACTCCTCACCCCAGCCATAGACCGCGATCGCGGTGTCGACCCAGGGGATCTCTGCGAGGTAGATCGGCGTGAGGATCGAGATCACAACGATCTGCGCGTCGAGATCCTCGAGCGCAGAGACGATCTGCAGCGTATGCGGGTCCGAGAGGCAGAATACGACCGTGTCGTAGTCGGCGACGAGGGCGCGAAAGCGTCGGACCTCGGCCGGGTCTGCGGAGAAGAACCGCCCCGGGGAGATCCGTTGGCGATCGGCGAGCGGGAAGAACTCCGCGCCCACCGCGAGGAAATCCTGATCCTTGCCTGCGAGCAGGATGCGCTCGCCACCGGAGGGAACGAACGGCATGGATGCGTCCCGTACGACGGTCACGCTGCGGGCCGCCTGATCGCGGAGGAAGTCCATGCTTCCCTGTTCGCGCATGGCCTGTGCTATCCGTTCGGGGTCCGGGACGAGTGGGACACGGTCGTCCGGCTTCAGGTATTCGAGCTTGAGGTCGATCACTCGCCCGGCCGCCTCCCTGATGACCTGCCGGAAGTCCGGGTCGGATTCGTAGGTAGACAGCAGGTGCCGGTAGAGCGATCCACCGGGAGCGGGTGTTCGGGAGAGCATTACGAGATCGTTTCCGGCGCGAAGCGCCTCCTCGACGATCTCCTCGATGCCCCAGTTCCGGTCCGCGCCGTACTCCCACGCCCCGGCCATGTAGAGGTCGTCGGTGATGATCAACCCCTCAAAGCCGAGCTCCTCTCGCAGGAGCCGGCGCTTGAAGTAGGCGGACAGCGACGCGGGGCGACCGTCGTCCCAGATGTTCGGGAATCTCAGATGGCCTGAGAGGATGGCCGGCACGCCCTCGTGAATGAGAAAGCGAAACGGAACGAGATCACGTGCCGCGAGCTCCTCCAGGCTGTCCGCGATGACCGGCAGCACGCCGTGCGAATCCTCGGACGCATTGCCGTGTCCGGGGAAGTGCTTGGCGGTCGCGATGACGCGGGTCTCGTCAAGACCGTGGAAGAAGGCGGCGCCGAGCAGGCCGCTCTGAACCGGGTCGTCGGAAAAGGCCCGCGGGCCGATCACATGCGCCTCCGGGTTGACGTAGACGTCAACCGTGGGTGCGAAGTTCATGTTGATCCCCAGCGCCCGCAGCTCCATGCCGATGTAGTAAGCGCTGCGATACGCGTCGTAGGGCAGATTCGACGCGCCGATCGCCATATTGCCCGGCGTGATCATCGTCGTGAGGTCTCCGCCGCCCTTGACGTGCCGGACCCATCCGCCTTCCTGGTCGGTCGCCGTGAACAGGGGAATACCGAGTCGGTGCGAAGCAGCGAGCTCCTGCATCGTTCCAAGCGCCCGAGCGAGCCGCACGAGATCGCCTCCGTTCCACCCGAATACCTTGACCCCCCCCAGGTTCGTCGTGCGCACCCATTCGAGCGCCTCGCGACTCGCGTCCTGCCCGACCCATCCGATCATGAGCGTCTGGCCTATGAGCTCCTCGCGCGTCATCGCGTCGAGCAGGCGCTCCCGGAGCACGTGGCCGGGAAGATCATCCCAGAACGAGACCGGATCGCTCGCTTCGGTGCCGCCCGGGACGGCGGCAGTCTGCACGGCGACCAGGAGCACGACGACGAGCGGGGCGATTCTGGAATGTAACGGTCCTCTCATGGTTCGCACCGGTCTCGACTATAGCAAGCCACCGCTCATCTGCGCAATTGATCCCGCCGACAATCAAAAGGAGTACCTGTCCTCGGGAGGAAGCGGTGAGACTCGAAGAGATCAAGGCCATGTTGACCCATGAGGCCGAGCTGATGACGGAGTTCGGCGAACGGGAGCAGGATCTGCAGGATGCCGTCCTTCGCCGCGATTGGCCCGCCGTCGATGCGCTCGTCATGACGATGGAAGAGCAGAGCCGACGGTTCGCCCGGCTCGACGAGCGGAGACACGAGCTGGTAGTTGCCGCGAAGGTCGACCTCGGGCTTCGCGCAGAGGCCTCTTTCGGCGAGCTCGTCGATCATGTTCCCGAGCCGGACCGTCGTGATCTGATCGCGGGGTTCCGGACGCTGCAGGTCTCGGTGCTCAAGGTGAAGAGCGTGACCCGGGGCATCGACACCTACGTCCGCGGCAGTCTCCGAGCGGCCCAGGACGTGCTTGGTGAGGTGTTCCCTGAGCGCAAGGGCACGCTCTACTCGCGGAAGGGACGACGAACACACGCCGACGGGCGCGCGATGGTCGTCGACCGGCACCTGTAGGAGGATCCGATGCAGTCGACTTTTTCGGGAATCGAGCTCGGCAAACGCAGTCTCTTCGCGCAGAACCGGGGGCTCCAGACGGTGGGGCACAACCTCTCCAACGCCTCGGTAGACGGGTACAGCCGCCAGCGCGTCGAGTTCTCGCCCACCGACCCGCTCTACCGGCCCCAGCTCAACCGGGCCGAGAGACCGGGGCAGATCGGCCAGGGCGTCGATATTGCCCGGGTCGAGCGGATCAGGGACATGCTGCTCGAGCGCCGAATCGTCGGACAGGCCGGCGGAGAGGGCTACTGGGAGAGCCGTGACAAGTACGTTCGGATGCTCGAACAAATCTACAACGAGCCGGTCGACGTGTCGGTCCGCACCCAGATGGACAAGTTCTGGGACTCCTGGCAGGAGCTCAGTGCCTTTCCGGAGCAGACGTCGGCCAGGCAGCAGGTTCTGACTCGCGGGCAGGCGCTCGTGGAGAGCATCCAGCTGCGCTACCAGAGTCTCGAGCAGATCCGGTCGATGCTCGAGGACGAGATACGGATCACCACCTCGCAGGTCAACCACCTCACCCGCGAGATCGCCGCGCTCAATGAAGAAATCGTCAAGGTCGAAGCCGCCGGCGACAATCCGAACGACTGGCTCGACCAGCGCGACCTGCGCGTCGAGCAGCTCTCCAAGTTGATAAACATCACGATCGACACGAGCGACCCCGACGAGTTCAACATTCACACCGGCGGGTACCAGCTCGTCCAGGGATCGGTCGCGCTGCGGTTCGCGACCGAGCGAAGCCTCGAGAACGAAGGCTTCTCCCGCGTCGTATGGGCGCAGGGCGGGGAGGAAGCGACCTTCCGCACCGGGCGACTCGCGGCGCTTCTCGAGCTCAGGGACGTCGACGTGCGCGGCGAGATCCAGGGTCTGGACACCATGGCGGTGAACTTCATCGATCTGGTCAACGAAGTACACCGACGGGCGTACGGCCTCGACGGTTCAACGGGAAACGACTTCTTCGTCGAGTATCCCTTCGTGAACAATGCCCTGGGCAACTACGATCGCAGTGGGGACGGGCAGTTCGACTCGACCTATGTCTTCAGGATCACCGGGGCCAACCGTCTCGATCCGCAGGAACAGATAGGGCTCTCCGGGACCCTGACCCTCTCGGGCCCGTCCGGTCTCGTGGCGATCGATTACGCCGCGACCGACACCGTCTCGGACCTCGTGAACCGGATCAACCACTCGCCGAGTGAAGTCGTCGCCCGCCTGGACCACGAAGGACGACTGAGCCTCAAGGCGACGCCGGCAGAGGCCCTCGCCGACCCGGACTTCGTCATCCGGTATCTCGAGGACTCGGGGCAGTTTTTCGCCGGCTACGCCGGGATCTTGCAGGGACCGGGCCCCGACAATGCATACGCCTGGGACCAGGCCGACGCCGTGCTCTTGCTGCGTGCGGAGGTCGACTACGCGGTGGCGCCGCTCGCGCATCCGTCCGGATGGATCGGCGTCAACCAGGACCTCCTCCGTCAGCCGGCCGCGGTCGCCGCGAGCCATGGGGTCGCCGGTCGGCCGGGCAACCCGGGCGACGGCAGCGCCGCCCTGCAGATCGCCGCGATTCGCAACCAGCCGGTGCAGGTGGGTCAGATCAGGAGCTTTGACGATTACTTCGCGGATTCGGTTGCCGGGGTCGCCCTGCGAGGCGAAGAGGCGGCTCTCGCGCTCGCCACGCAGAATGCCATCATGAAGGACCTTCGGGACACGAGGGAAAGCATCAGCGGGGTCAACATCGACGAGGAGATCGCGCAGATGATCAAGTTCCAGCACGGGTACGCGGCGGCTGCGCGGTTCATCTCTGAAGTCGACCGGATGCTCGACACGATTATCAACAGGATGGGAGTGTAAGCGATGCAAAGGGTCAGCACGAACATGTCCAATGACGACATGCAGTACTACGCCCGCCAGCGAGAGAGTCGGCTGCTCAACACGCAGAACCAGATCGCAAGCCAGAACCGGCTTCAGCAGCTTCGCGACGATCCGGCCGCGGCGGCGCACGCGACGCGTCACTCGAGCTACCTGTACCGGCTGAACCGGTACTCGAAGAACATAGAGACGGCCCAGCTGCGTCACCGTGAGAGCGAAGTGTACATGCAGGAGGCGGCGTCCATCCTGCAGCGGGTGCGCGAGCTCGCGCTGCAGGGCGCGCAGGGGACGTACACGAGGGAAGACACGCGCGCGATGGCGGCTGAGGTGAACCAGTTGCTCAACCAGCTCCTCGAGTCGGCGAACGCCAAGGGGGGAGACGGCGCGATGCTCTTCGCCGGCGATCGCACGCAGTCTGCTCCGTTTCGCGCGATCACCGGTCGCGTCGAAGGGTTCGGGGAGCCGGTCGTCGCCCAGGTGCAGTACCTTGGCACGATCAGCGAAAACAGGACTGAGATCGCGGAGGGCAGTTACATACCGCTCAACTTCGCCGGGAACAAAGTCTTCTGGGCCGAGAATCAGCAGGTCTACAGCAGCGTGGACGCAACAGGCTACCTCGTCCAGGAGGACACGGTCATTTTCGTGGACGGCCAGGAGGTCCAACTGCGCTCCGGAGACAGCATCTCCGCGATCATCGCGAAGATCAACGACTCCGGCGCGCCGGTGCGTGCGAGGCTCGATCCTGTGCAGAACTCGCTGGTGATCGAGAGCACGTCCCCTCACCAACTCTGGCTCGATGAGGGCGAGGACAGCCGGGTTCTGCGGGACCTGGGCATACTCAGCGAGCGCAGGGGCGCCCCACCGCTGAACATCGCCTCCTCTGCACGGGTCTTCGGCGGCTCCATGTTCGACACCTTGATCAACCTGCGGGACAGGCTCGCCGCCGGGGATACCATCAACACGGGGGGCAGGGCGCTCGGCGGCATCGACAGCGCGCTCGACAATCTGCTCGGCCGTCTCGGGACGCTCGGCTCCTTCGACGAGCGGTTGCAGCTGGCCTTCCAGCGAACCCGAAGCACCATACCGCAGATCACCGCGCGGTACTCGAACGAAGTCGACGTCGACATGGCCGAGGCGATCACCGACCTGCGAATGCTCGAGCACACCCATCGCGCGGCTCTCGGGGCCGCGGCCCGCATCATTCAGCCGACGCTGCTCGACTTCCTGAGGTAGGTATGCAGATCGATTCGAAGCCATACGGGCCGCTTCAGATCAGCGAGCGCCAGGTGATCACCTTCCCGGTGGGGATCTTCGGATTCGGGCATCTGCAGCGATACGCCCTGCTCGACGCGGTGCAGGCGGGGTTCTACTGGTTGCAGAGTCTCGAGGACCCGGAGATCGCGTTCATCCTGCTCAACCCGTACGACCTCAGGCCTGACTATGTGCTTGATGTGCCGGACGAAGACCTCGAGTCCATAGGATACGAGGACGACGAGGATATCTTGGTCTTTGCGATCGTGACCATTCCGGATGACGAGACGAAGATCAGCGCGAACCTCCAGGGTCCCATCGTCATCAACCGTGTCGCACAGCTCGGTCGCCAGTCGATCTCCCTTGACTCTCGCTGGAGGACCAAGCACCTCATCCTCGAAGAGCTTGCCGAAACCAGGGGGCGCTGAAGATGCTCATCCTCGCGCGGAGAGTCAACGAGAGCATCGTCATAGGCGACTCGATTCACGTCTCGGTCGTCGATATCAAGGGCGACCAGGTGAAGCTCGGCATCGATGCGCCGCGGCAGGTCAAGGTCTACCGGCAGGAGGTCTACGAGGCGATCCAGGAGGAGAACCGGGAGGCGGCCAGGAGCGCGCGGATGCGCACCTCCGACGCATCACTGCCTTCACTCACGCGCAAACCGGACGACGATGAGTGAACGGCGCCGCCTTCCGCCGGCGTCAGGTCTCGCGCGACAGCTCCGCGTCGCTGCGCCTCACGTAGACGGGTCCCTGATCCACCGGGTCGTACCCGGTCGCCTGCAGGCGTCGCTCGGCGAGATCGAGCAGCACGGGGGCATAGCCGCCCCGGTAATCCGGACCGGCCACGAAGCGCACCCCGTCGGGGAGCTCCCTGCACTCGACATTGTTCATGAACCCTGACACGTGAGGTCCGCACAGAAGGACCTCCTTCGTGTCGATGCCCGGGAGGATCCTCCCCAGGTAGAGAAGCAGACCGGCCGGATCGACGTCGAGATCCGCGCTCAACCGCCTCCCGTCGCGGTAGACCGCCGCGTAGTAGCGTCCCTTGCGGGCGTCGATCAGCGCCACGATTACGTCCGCAGGGCCGGAGGCGGCCGCCATGACGTCGAGCGTCGCGACCGAGACTACCGGAGGGCGGGGCAGAGCATCGAGGGCGGCGATTGCCGACGCGAGACCCTTTGCCGTGGCCATTCCTATCCGCAGGCCGGTGAATGATCCGGGTCCGCGCATGCAGGAGACAAGGTCGAGCTGGTCCGGCCCGAGCGCAGCCTGCCTGAGCAGGTCGTCGACGATCGGCATGAGCAGGCGGGCGTGACGCAGCCCCTCGTCACGCACTTCATGGAACGCGCGCGATAGCGCGCCGTCTACGCGAAGCGCGACCGAAAGGACTTCCGTCGCGGTGTCGATCGCAAGATGATTCACTTACCCGTTCCTGCCGCCGACCAGGCTCTCCGGGAGGCAGAGCGTCCTGCTCCCGTCCCCGTTGACGCGCAGCCGTACGGTCATCGCCGCCTCCGGCAGCTGCGACCACGCGCGTTCGGGCCATTCGACGATGCACACCCCGTCGCCGTCGAGGACCTCCTCGAGTCCGAGCTGCAGAAACTCTTCTTCACCGGTGATCCGGTAGAGATCGATGTGGTAGAGGATGAGCCGTCCGGCGTATTCGCTGACGATCGTATACGTGGGGCTCGTGACGGTCTCGACCACGCCGAGACCGCGGGCAATTCCCTGCGTCATTGTCGTCTTCCCGGCGGCGAGCGGCCCGTCGAGCAGGATGACCGCACCGGCCGAAAGCCGTCTACCCATCCGTTCGCCGAACTCCCTCGTCTCATCGGAGGAACGGGTCGTGACTCTCAGGGCAGCTCTCCGTTCTGCTCGAGCCTGGCGATGTGAGCTCTCAGGGCGGTCACGGCCGGGAGTATCGGGCAGTCGATCTCGTCGAGAAAGTGAACACGGATGTCTACGGCGCCGAGCGGGGAATGCTCGAGGACGAACTCTACCCGACCCGAGGATCGGCCGGTAGGACCGTGCGCGAGGACCGCCGTTGCGGTGTAGGTCCTGCGGTACAAGAGCGGTGTCTTGCGCCGCGAGATGTTCGTCAGCTCCAGAACTCTCATCACCGGAATCGTAATCCAGCCTGCCGGCGCGGTCAAGGTGCGCTCTCCGGCGGTGCGGCGCGGCGCGGCGGAGCTACTCGGTGAGTCCGTACACGTAGCTCTGGATCTGGTTGAGGTTCTTGCGCGATACGCGGGTGAACTTTATATGCATGAGTCTTCCACGCGAGCGCTGATGCTCCACGGCTCGAACCATTCCGTACACCGAGAGAGGTGTGCCGTCGGTGCTCTCGAAATCCACCTTGAGGATGTCGCCTTTGGGCAGAGCGACCTGCGTGCGAATCGCGCATCCGCCGGCGGAGAGATCCTCGAAGCGGCCGAAGATCCGCCGGTTCTTGTTGACGAAGGCCTGAGTCTTCTGTTTCCGCCCGCGGCCGGTGGTCAGCACGGTGACCGGATAGAAGTAGCAGGGACGATCATATGCGCGCCGCGGAGACCGGCGCTTCTGCGTCTGGCTGATGTTCGACGCGTGTTCGACGAACATGATGGAGGCGCCGCGCACATTGTTGAACCCGATCACCCTCGTTCTGAAAGCGTACATGCGGTCGTGATCGTCGACGAAGCTCACCTGCAGGACGGTTCCCTTCTTGTAGCTCATGCTCGGCCCGCGCCGCTCGTACGGCATCTCAATCCCGAGACCGTTGTGAACGTTGGACGCCACCATGGAATCGTGGCGGGTTCCCTCCGCGGATATGACCTGAACGGGTTGCCCGACGCGTACGTGCCGCGAGGAGGGAAGCACCTTGACGTCGGCCGCCGCGTTCTCGATCGTGCGCTTCACGGAAAAGAGCAGGGCCTTCTGTCGTTCGCGGTCGGGTTCGGGGAGATCGGCGAGGTCGATCTGGTCCATCCTCCGTCTCAGCGCGTGGTTGAGGTAAGGCGCGTTTGTCAGCAGCCGCTGCGGGTTCTGGAGCCCGAGCGTGCGTACGAGATCCCTCAGCGCGCGTCGTTGCTCGGGGTCGAGCCCGATCTTCCTGGCCTGCCTGCCGAGTCCCATGGCCCGGCCGGATGTGCCGGCGCCTCGACGGCTGTTCAGGATCGCGGCGGCTATGCCGATGACTACGAGAGCGCCGAACACGATGAGCGTGATCCGGGTCTGGGCAGGATCCGGCTGGGCGAAAAACTGGATCTCCTGCTGCAGGAGCACCCCGATCATGTGTCCCCACCCGCTTCCGGGAGCAGCTGCCCGAGCCGTGCGAGTCGCGGTGCAATCTCGTACTCGAGCAGGTCGCCAATCAGGACACTGTCCTGCGCCTCGAAGGCGTCCTTGAGCTCGATCAGCTGCGGCGAGACTTCCTCGGCGAACCGGCGCACCCCGCCAATGTCGATTCCCGGTCGCGGTGTCGAGGCATCAACGAGGGGTACGAGCCGCATGACCCGGGTCAGCAGCTCGGTGAGCCGGATGACCGTCTGCATCGCCGTCGCCTCGTCTCCGGTCTGAAGCTGCACCGGAACATCAACGAGCTGCCCGGCGGTGGCGGCGAGTTGCCCGAGCGAGAGAGCGAGCTCACGCTCGGGATCCTGGTACTCTCGCTCCCGGGTCTGGAGGATCGTCCGGACGTCCGCGATTTGGGCGAGAAGCGCCTCAGCGGCGACGGGTTCGGGCAGACGACCGGTCTCGAGCTCCCGGTTTGCGCAGACACCCACCCGCCCGTCGGCGTCGAGCAGAGAAGGGAAGTACCCGGCGAGCCGGGCCCGTACGTAGGGCAGCTCTTCTGCGAGCTCGCCGATCGGCGCGTCATCGCGGGCCTCAAGGGCCCGGGCGAGCAGTGAGAAGTACTCGTCGAGCGCGATCAGCGTCGCGTGATCAGCCTGCGACAGGGGAAGTGCCTCCACGCTGATCTCTTTCACTTTGTGCAGCGCGATATCCGCCCACGAGTCACGGTCATGGATCGCGTACGTGCGGTCGTTGACATCGAGCGACGTGATGGCGAAGCGTCCGGTTCGCAGCCACTCGGCAAGCTCATCGATCACCTCACCGAGCGACGACTCGTCTTCGAGGCTGAAATCAAGCGGTTCGCGGTTGACGAGAATCTCCATAGCGCCTCCCCTAGAATGTCGGCACGGATGCTCGGTCACGTGAGTTGCGCCGCAGAGGTCGGGACGGCGCGACTACCTGTTGCCGGTCTGGGACCGAAGCGTCTCGAGCGACTGTTCGCTGTCGCGCATCTGGCGCAGGGCGGCTTCCATCCTCGCAAAGTCGGCGCGATACCTCGCCTCGACCTGCGCGAGGCGAGCCTCTTCGCGTTCGATGCGACTGCGGGTGTCCGAAATGCTGCGGCTGATGCCGCCGGTGCGCGTTGCGATCAAACCGCCGGTCTGCGTATAGGGCCGCAGGCTGCGTTCAAGCTCGAACGCGACGCCGCTGTCGATTGCCCGGTCACCGTCCGTGTCGTTGCCGAACAGCTGCCGGACCGCGATGAACTGCGTTCGCAGGGCCGCGCCCACCTCTCGAGGACTCATTTCCATGTACCCGCGCATGCGCCCGGCCTCGAAGCCGCTTCCGGGGCCCGACTGGTTGGTCGATATTCCGACCTGCGCGAGCAGCGAAAGCTGGTTTCCCGCGTCGGTAGGGTAGGGGTTCATCATGACCGTCTGCATGCGCGACTTCAGCGAGTTGAGCGCGAGATTGCCCTGGAGCAGACCGAGTCTGGCGAGCGCTTCCTCACGCTCCTCTCTCGTGTAGTTCGTCAACTCGTCCACGATCGTGGTGTCGGACCTCGTGAGTATGTTGATCTCACGCATCAGCTCATTGTAGTAGAAGAGGAACTGGATGAGCGCGTCGGTGACCTGCTCACGGTCCGGCTCGACGAGGAGTTCGACCGGTTGAACCGTGGGTCTTCGAAGCGTGAGGGTCACGCCGTCGATAAGGTCATCGATCGAGTTCGTCGGGCGGATGACCTCGATGCCGTCGATCTCGACGATGGCATCGCTCGCGGTGCTGATCGGGTTGAGCGGCGCTACGTCTTCCCGCGCGCGGGGGTCGTAGACCGTGATACCGCGGACCGAGATCTCGCGATGCGTGTTGCGATTTCGGATCTCAATCGCATCGAGTCGGCCAACATGCTCGGCGAGCGGCACGCGGAGCGTCTGGAATCCGTCGGTGTCGCGGAGCTCGGGCAGTGCCACGCTCGTCTGTCCGGCCCGCAGGTAAAGCAACTCGAGGTCCTCGCGCACCTCCGGCGGCGGCGGCTCTTCCCACTCGGGAAGCGGCACGGTGCTCGGAGCGCTCTCCACGGTTACGTCGCCGAGGGTCACTCCATCCGGGTCGGGGACGCGGGGTCCCGGCGGTCGCTCAGGGGGAGTCCATGGCTCATAGAGGTCGCGGACATTGATCTCCAGCTCCATGACCATCGACTCGGTTGACGGTACCGGTACCGGTAGACGAATAGCGGCGTTGCCGCCCGGGGCCACCGTCAGAGTCCCTTCGGAAACGGTGCGGCTGTCCGCGGGGGTCGTGCCGGTGACCGTACTCGCCTGTATGGGCGGGCGCACGACGCTGTCGCGCACCTCCTTCAGTATGCCGGCCTCAAGCGCGAAGGGGCGCGCGTCTTGGAGGAAGGAGAGGGGGAAATCGGCGCCGGTCTGCTTCGCCTCGATCAGGATCACCCTCGTGTTTGCGGTGTTGCGCACGACCCGGGCTGACACCAGATCGCCTGCCCGCTGGTTGACGGTCTGGGCAAAGGCCTCGAGCGATCCCCCCTGAAAGGTGAAGAAGACCTCGCTCTCGCCGACGCGGAATCCGTATCGTCCGCGGTCGACCTGAAAGTCGGCCGGCAGATTCCGTGAGATGAAACGGTCGGCCTCAGCGAGTTGGCGGACCGCGACGCGGGTCGTACCCTCAGGGGCATTCCTGTTTGCCGTTGCGATGAGCGCTGCCTCGTCCGAGGAGTGGGCGACTCTTTCGTGGAAGGGGTTCTCGAATCCAAAGAGCAGACGGGATGCCGCTTGAAGGTTGGAGATGCGTCGGCCGACTTCGAGCCACGCCTGCCGTTCCTCCTCGGCCGCGTCGATTCGCTGCTCCATTCGGGTCACGGTCGAGCGTTCCGCCTCCATGATCGAGTCGACCATGGACTCCGTGTCGATTCCGGAACTGGTGATCCCGGGTATCATGATGTCGGACAAGATACCTCCCGTATCGCGGCCGCCCCTGTAGAGAAGGTAGCGCGACGCGGGCTCTGTTTCTATGCGCAGGCCTCAGATCTGCTCGTCGATGAGCAAGCCGATTGCCTCCCGCAGGCGCACGTGCAGCCGCTGTATCTCCCTGGGCGGAAGCTCCTTGATCACCTTATCGGTCTGCCGGTCAACGACCTTGACGACCACCTCATTGAGGTCGCGGTTGATACTGAACTGGAGACGACGGTCGAGCGTGGATGCGACGATCTGCAGATCCCGGACGAGGGACTCGAGTGGTACGTCGTCAGCGCTTGCCGACGGGAGCTCGCGTGCAGGCAGCTGGGCTGCCTGTTCGGCCAGCGTTGGCATTCGCGGCGCACGCGTCTGTCCGGGAAGCACTCCCGGCGTCATGGTGCGACCGACAATCCCGGCTATTTCCATAGACATAATCTTACCTCCGTGTAAGATGCCGTCTGAGGAGAGCGGGGAGGAGAGCGCGAACCCCTCCCCCTCATTTTGGTCCCCAAGAGATGACGTCCAGTGATCTCTCAGGCTTGCACAGTTGCCTCGAGGTCAACTGTCAGGAACGGAGTGAATCGGAAACTAACCCAATAGCTGCAAGACCGACTGTGGCTGGGTGTTTGCCTGGGCGAGCATCGCCGTATTGGCCTGAACCAGAATCTGGTTCTTGACGAAGTCAACTACCTGGCGAGCCATGTCGGTGTCACGGATCCGGCTCTCGGCCGCCGCAAGGTTTTCGCTCGCAATGGCGACACCCTGCTGGGCGATCTCGAACCGGTTCTGATAGGCGCCGAGGTCGGCGCGTTGCCGGCTTACCTGCCTCAGTGCCGAGTCCACGATGCCGATCGTCCGATTGGCAAGGTCCGGAGTAGAGATCGAGACGATCCCGCCTTCGCCCTGGAAGTCCTCCAGACCGAGTGCCCGGGCCGTCATCGTACCAATGAACACCTGCTTGCTCTGGTCCATGTTCGCTCCCACCTGGAACTGCATGATCTGACCCACGGCGGAATCGCGTGCGAAGGCGCCGGTCAGCATGTTCATCCCGTTGAACTGTGCGTGGGATGCGATGCGGTTCACCTCGTCCACGAGCTGGGATACCTCAACCTGGATCTGCATGCGATCCTCTGCGGTGTAGATGCCGTTGGCACTCTGAACCGAGAGCTCGCGGATCCGGTGGAGGATGTCCTGCGTGTTCTGCAGGTATCCTTCGCTCGTCTGGATGAAGCTGACCGCGTTCTGGATGTTCCGTTCGGCCTGGTTCAAGCCGCGGATCTGACTCCGAAGCTTTTCACTGACCGCGAGTCCAGATGCGTCGTCTCCGGCCCGGTTGATGCGCATTCCGCTCGAAAGCTTTTCGATGTTCCCCTGAATCGAATCCTGTCGGTAGTTCAGGGTGCGAGAGGCGAATGCGGCACTCGTGTTGTGATTGATGATCATATGACCCTCCTTGATGTGTCACCGAGGGCAATCCTTGCCCTCACTTCCTGCACGCGTCAGAAGGTGAATCGCGCTCCTTCTGCTCCGTTCATCGCGCTTGCGGAAGGACCCGCCCATCATCGATGGAGCGGTCGCTCCGGCAGGGACACCACCTCGAGCGGCACCGGGCAGCTGACCGGGCATCACGAAGGGTTTTTGTCAAAGATCAGAGGGGCTGCCCCGACGGGACAACCCCAAATTCAAGGATACTACCTTACCCCAGCAATTGCAACACTGACTGGGTCGCCAGGTTGGCCTGCGCGAGCATCGCCGTCGAGCTCTGCAGCAGGATCTGGTTCGTGGTATAGCGTACGACTTCGTGCGCCATGTCGGAATCCCGGATCCGGGACTCCGAGGCCTGCAGGTTCTCCGCACCGACGTCAAGGCCGCGGATGGTATGCTCCAGGCGGTTCTGGTAGGCGCCGAGGTCGGCGCGCTGCTTGTTCACCTTTCGCAGAGCCGCATCCACAACACCGATGGTCCGGTTCGCGTTTTCGGGCGTCGAGAGCGAGATGATGCTGTTGTCCTCGAAGCGTACTCCGAGACCACGAGCAGTCATCGTGCCGACGTACACCTGCGTGCGCTGGTCCATGTTCGCACCGATGTGGAACCACATGCTCGCCGTGACGACGTTTTCCCCCGTGTCCCGTGCGAATCGACCGGTCAGCATGTTCATGCCGTTGAACTGGGCATGGCTGGCTATTCGGTCAACCTCATCAACGAGCTGGGAGATCTCGACCTGGATCTGCATGCGATCTTCAGCGGTGTAGATGCCGTTGGATGCCTGGACGGAAAGCTCGCGAATGCGTTGCATGATGTTCTGGCTTTCCTGGAGATACCCTTCCGTGGTCTGAATGAACGAGATGCCGTCGGAAGCGTTCCGCGAAGCCTGGTTGAGGCCCCGAATCTGCGACCGCATCTTCTCGCTCACCGCGAGACCTGCCGGATCGTCGCCCGCGCGGTTAATCCGCAGACCGGACGAGAGCTTCTCGATGTTCTTGTCGAGCCTTCCGGCTACGACCCCGCGCTCGCGCTGCGCAAACATCGCGCTCAAGTTGTGATTGATGATCATCTAATCCTCCGTGGATCTCTGCCGCCGCGACCCCATGCCGCAGCGGGATGAAGGGGCATCCGTGCCCGCTTCACGCCTGAATCGGCTGCCCTTTCGGGCCGGTTTCTTTTTCGCGCACCTCCCTCAAGAAGCCTTCCGCAGCGGGCGCCCCGCGCCGATCGCTTCTTTTTTTTCAGTCTTTACTCAACCGGCGTTCAGAACGGCCGATAAAGTAAGAGAGTAGGGAGAGTTCGCCCAGGGCCTGAGCCGGGCGAACCGACCCTGTCCCGACAATCGGCGAGAACACTCATAA
Organism: Spirochaetaceae bacterium; assembly: GCA_007118855.1. GTDB lineage: Bacteria > Spirochaetota > Spirochaetia > DSM-27196 > SLST01 > SLST01. The sequence continues at coordinate 27,285 of SKQU01000122.1, read as the reverse complement.
ACTTGAAGAGATTGCTCTACTCGTCCGCGATCTGGTTCAGGTAGGCCTGGGCGATGCGGTCGTCGGGCTCGATCTCGAGCACGGTTCGGAAGTAGCCGGCCGCTTCCGCCGGATCTCCTTCCTTGAGAGCGAGAATACCCAGGTTGGCGATGATCTTCGTGTTCTCCGGATCCGAGGCGAGCGCTTCGGTCAGGAGCGCCCGAGCGCCCATCGTATCATCGAGCTCGAGATGACAGATTGCGAGCTCGTTCAGCGTGTCCGGCTTCCGCGGCCCAAGCTCCAGAGCCTTCTCGAATGCTGACTTAGCCTCGGCGAAATCGCGCAGACGTCGATGTCCCCATCCGAGCAGGAACCATCCGTTCCAGACGTCAGGGTGCGACTCGAGGAATCTCTCGATCAGCTCGATCCCCCGTAGTTCCTCGCCGTTCTGAATGCACTCATACGCTTCGCGAAAGAGCGAATGGGTGAGGTCCTGCGACTCGATCTCCCTGAGGATGTCTTCGGCTTCACCCTTACGCTCCTCATCGTCTCCTCGCTCCGTATAGACCCGAAGATGCGGCCGGGCCTGTTCGTAGTCTCTGCGGCGATAGTAGTAGAGGCCGGCGTTCAGATGAGCCTCGGGTATCGGCTCGTCGGCCGCGAGCAACTCCTGGTAGACCTCGGCAGCGCGCTCGAGGTACTCCTGCTGTTCGGGCTGGTTTCCGGCTCGCGACGCCGTCTCTGCGCGCTGCTCGTAGAGCAGCGCGAGGTTGACGAGCGCGGGCTGGTCGCCGGGCTGCAGCCCGCGCAGCGCGAGGAATATCTCCTCGGCGAGCTCGTAGTCACCGTTGTTCGTCTTGACGATCGCCGTCTCGGTGAGGTCGGCGATCAGGTCCGGTGTGACCGCCAGCACGAAGTCGCGGTAGTACGGCGCGTCCTCGTGCTCCGGGGCGTACGCGAGGATCTTCAGCATCGCCGCGACGATCTGTTCCCAGGCGAGATCGTGGATATCGTGCCGATCGCCTCCGCTGGTCATCTCCACCGGAAGCATCCGCTGCGGGTCTATCCGGAACGACCCGATCTGGCGGTCCAGGTGATCGGGGACGCTGATGAAGATGATGTTTGAGAGCTTCTCGATCATGGTTCGCCCGTCGCCGCCTTCGAGCGGAACTGCTTGAGGGCCGAGTTGATCCGCATCTTGTAGGCCATGGGAACCTTCTCCTCGTCGAACTGTATGCCGAAGGCGGCGATGTCGTCACGGCCCTCCACCGGATCCGACCGGCAGATCGTTCCGGGGATCTCGTGGACCTGCTCGGGATCGTCAAAGGCGATCCGAACGGTCGTCGGTTTGTTGACGAGCAGCTTGGGGACCCCCATGAGGACCGCCTTGCAGCCGGAAAAGGAGAGGTCGCGGAAGATCGCGCGGCGCGGCACTCCGTCGACGGCCAGCGAGCACTGGCCGACCACGAGGCCGAGCTGGTTGATGCTGTGGGGCGAGAGCGGTATACGTTCCTCGGTTCGGCGCTTCGCATTGACGTTCGCCTCGAGCAGCTGGCCAAGAATCTGGATGAGGTCATCCGGGGGGCGCTGGGAAAACTCCAGGTTCGCAAAGAACAGATCCTTGTTCTGTTCGCCGTACGGTGTGACGGCCGCGACGCGCGCGGGTACGAAGAAGGTGATGGGGTCCGGCTTGTCGACCTCGGCGAAGCTGAAACGCAGCTGGACGAGGTTATTGGCCTTCTTGATGCTTTCGTTGAGGCCGCTGCGCATGTTTGCTATAATCTTGGCTGTCGTCATGGAGGCAGCGTACACGATGCAGGGCCACTGAGAGCCGAGGCATTTCAGATAGACCTGTTTGCTGTTCAGATTGATGGTCTGCACTACTTCTTTCGTGAAGGTGATCTCCGCCTGGGAGAACTGCTGGAAGTAGCGTGTGATCTGCTGACTTGTTGTGACGGGCATCTCGGCAAAAAAAGGGTAGAGCAACTGCTACCCGATGTCAACTGAGGGGACGGTTTGCTGTACGGATTCGGAAATCCGCTGATGGATATCATCGTTCGAGTTCCTCACGAGGCGATCGCCCGGCTCGGTGTTGCGGCCGGGAGCATGAACCTCGTTGACTACGAACGCCAGCAGGAGGCGTTGAACGCGGGAGTGGTCGTCAGGCAACTGCCGGGAGGCAGCTGTGCGAACACGGTGCGCGGGGTGCGCTGGCTGCGCTGGCTGCGGGAGCAGCGGTATTCGCACGCCGCCGGCACACTCTTGACCGCCGCCTATACCGGAGCCGTCGGGCGGGACCGTGACGGGCAGGGTTTTGAGGCGCTGCTCGAAACGGAGGGCGTCATCCCGCTTCTCGCGCGAAAGCGTACGCCGACCGGTAGCTCGGTGATCCTCGTGACTCCGGATTCGCAACGCACGATGTTCACCTATCTTGGCGCCTGCCGCGAGCTCGAGGAGGCGGACCTCGATCGAGTGCGAATCCGGGAGGCGAGCATACTCCACACGACCGGCTACATGTGGGACACCGAAAACCAGGAGCGTGCAGCGCGGTCGGCGGTGACCACCGCGCGCGCCGCTCGTACGCTGGTATCCTTCGACGTCGCCGATCCGTTCGTCGTCAAACGTTACCGGGAGTCACTGCTGCAGTGGATCCCCGGCAACGTGGACGTACTGTTCGCGAATCAGGAGGAGCTGCAGGAGCTCACGGGGCGGCACGGCGATGAGCAGGCTACCCTGCGCGCGGCAGCCGACCTCGCCCCTACCGTCGCGATGAAGACCGGTGCACGCGGCTGCGCCGTCATGCATCGCGGAACCGTGTACCGCTGTGCGGCGCATCCGGCCGAACGCGTCGACACGACGGGCGCAGGCGATGCGTTCGCGGCCGGGTACCTGTTCGGGCTTCTGTATGGTCTTGAGGCGGCCGGATGTGCGGCTGCGGCCAACATCGTGGCCGGGGGGATCGTGTCGGTGGACGGCTGCAATTACGATGCTCTCCCGGTCGAGCGTATGCGGCCGGCGATCGAGCGGGTTTTGGTCGCAGATACGCGCTGAGTGGAGCGGGAGGGGCGCATGCTACGCGAATGGAAGGGTGTTCGGCAACGGCCGGAAGAGGGGCCCCGACGATGGTTCGCCGACGAGGATATGGACCTGATCGTCTGGTACCGGGATGACGGCTCGATACGCGGGTTCCAGCTCTGCTACGGGAAGCAGAGCGCACAGCACGCGCTGACCTGGCTCTCCGACAGGGGACACAGTCATGCGCGGGTTGACGACGGAGAGGCCGGCAGGGAGGGCGCGTCCAAGCAGACTCCCATGCTTGTGGAGGACGGCTCGCTCGATGCGATGCGCCTCGCCGAGCGCTTCGCGCGCGAAGCTCGCGAGATCGATTCCCGCGTGCGCTCGTTCGTCTGCGAAAAACTGCATGCGATGTCCGGACGCTCCGATCAGTGAGGCGGCGTGTCCGAAGAGAGCGCGGTTTCGAGCTCCCGGATCATTGACTCCGTGATTCTGCGCGCCTCCGACTCCTCCCGGCGGCAGGCACCGTTCAGTTTGAGAAAGTCGTCCGAGGCGAGAATCCCGGCCAGGATGGCGATTTTCAGTGGGTCCGACGTCGAAACTGATCGCTCGATCTCGTCGACTTTGGCTCGGAAGTGTTCGACCACTTCGCGGAAGTACTCGGGATCCTCGTCGGTCTGCACACGAAACGATGTCCCAAGCAGCTGAATCTGCATCGTCAGAAGATGTCGAGCTCGGGCTCCGGACCGGAGTCCTCCTCGTCAATATCGACGTCGCCGCTCTCGCCCCCCTCGGCTCCGATGTCCTCGGCTCCGTTGTCGACCGCGACCGGCTCGTCTGCTCCGGCGGGCTGCGCCGGCCAATCGTCCGCCGGTGCCTCGGCGGGAGTATCCGCGGAGAGCGCCGACGGTTCGCTCACGCTGTCCTCGAGTTCGTCGAGATGCCTGAGCGCGGCGACGATACCCGCCTCGATCTCTTCCTGATCGCTCTTGAACGCGGAGATGAGCGTCTCAAGCTCGGAGATCCGTTTCTCGTTGCTCTCCAGTCGCTCCTTGAGCGTGGCGTTCTCGGCGGAGAGGGTTCGGATGCGTGAGACCGCCGTGTGAACTCTCTCCTGCAGGCTTCGGATCTGCTCGAGACTGATCATCCTGACCTACTCGAGGGCGCTCTTCGCGCGTCCCACGAGCTCGCGGAACGCCTCTCGGTCCTCTATGGCCAGATTGGAGAGCGCCTTTCGGTTCATCTGCACGTTCGCACGCTTCAGTCCGTGCATGAACCTGCTGTAGGACATCCCCTCAGCCCGGCATCCTGCCGAAATCCTCGTGATCCAGAGTGAGCGGAAGTCGCGCTTGCGATTCTTCCGGTCCCGGTACGCGTAGGTCAGACTCTTCGCGACCGCGTCTTTTGCGGTGCGGTAGAGCTTGCTTCGGCGGCCCCAGTAGCCCTTCGCCTGTCTGAGAATCTTCTTGCGGTGGTCCTTCCGTTTGGTTCCGTCAACTGCGCGTGGCATCTCTTAAGCTCCTTCCTGAGGTCCGGGGTCAATCGTAGGGAAGCAGGGCCTTTGCGCGTTTCTGCTCGGCATGGCTGAGAATCCCGGCCTTGCGCAGGTGTCGCTTCCGCTTCGCGCCCTTCTTCGTCAGGATGTGGCGCAGACCCTGCTTCTTGTACTTGATCTTTCCCGTGGCCGTCTTCTTGTACCGCTTCGCGGCGGCACGGCGCGTCTTCATCTTCGGCATATGTACTCCATGGCTTGCTGACCTGAAGGTCAGGCCTTTTTGGACTTGGGGCTGATGATCATCGACATGAACCGCCCTTCCATCGCGGGGGGACGGTCGACGACGACCTCACGGTCGAGCATCTCGAGCACTCTGCCGAGGACGACCTTTCCGCGCTCCGTGTGCGCAAGCTCACGTCCGCGGAACCGGATGGTCACCTTGACCTTGGCGCCCTTGTCCAGGAACTCCGCCACATGCTTCGCCTTGAACTCCAGATCGTGCGTGTCGATCTTCGGCTGCATGCGGATCTCCTTCAGCTCCTGTTGCTTCTGCTTCCTCTTGTTCTCCCGGTTCTTCTTCTCCAGGTCGAACTTGTACTTTCCGTAGTCAAGCAGTCGACACACCGGAGGATTTGCGTTCGGTGCAATCTCCACGAGATCCACGCCTCGCTCCTCGGCCATCTGCCGGGCTTCAGGCGTCGGTACGATCCCGAGCTGATTGTTGTCCTCATCGATCAGGCGCACCTCACGCACCCGGATCAGATCGTTGACCCGTAAGTCCTTTGTAGCCAATCAACCCCCTCTTCTTCTATTCCCTTCCGGAGGCTACAGAATACCATCGCGCGTTCTCAGAGTCAAACGCTCTCGTGATCAAAGCGAGCCCTGTAGAAGGAAGCAACACTCGGTGGCAAAGAGATTTGCGGACCACGGCGGCACGTGACGTTCGTGCCTGAGATCGATGGTCCTGAGAATGGGAACCTCGAGCCGCCGACACAGATCCAGGAAGTCGCGCCGCGTACAGAAGTGGATGTTCGGCGTGTCGTACCACTGGTAGGGCAGGTCCCTGTTAACCGGCATCCGACCCGAGAGAAGGAGCTGCGCGCGGTTCACCAGGTACCCGAAGTTCGGAAAGTTGACGATCGCACGCCGTCCGACTCTGAGCATCTCGCGCAGCAGCATCACCGGCTCGTGGAGCGCCTGCAGGGTCTCGTTGAGGATGACGTAGTCGTAGCTGCCGGTCGCATACTCCTTCAGCCCCTCATCGAGATCCCCCTGGAACACACTGATTCCCTTGGCGAGGCACTCGCGGATCTTCGCCTCCTGGATCTCCACACCGCGGCCGCGCACACCCCGGGTCAGGATGAGCCGGTGCAGCAGCTCCCCGCCGCCGCACCCGAGATCGAGCACCGTGCTCCGCGGTTCTATCAAGCCGACGATCTCGTCGTAGCTGAATCGTGGCGCTTCGTCACGCATGACGGTTCACCGTCTGGAGAAACGACGCGATGAGCGCTCCCTGTCGTTCGGTCTCCAGCAGAAACGAATCGTGTCCGTACGGGCAGTCGAGCTCGGTGTAGCTCACGTCCTTGCCTCTTCGCATCAACGCCACGACGATCTCCTTCCCCTGGTAGCTCGGGTAGAGCCAGTCCGAGGTGTAGCTGACGAGGAGAAACTTGCTCGTGGTCTTCTCAAAGGCGGCCTCGAGTGATCCGTACTTGCCTCCCAGGTCGAAGTAGTCGATCGCCTTGGACAGGTAGATGTACGTGTTGGCGTCAAAGCGGTCGACGAAGGTTCCCCCCTGGTACTCAAGGTAACTCTCCACTTCGAACTGATCCGAGAAGTCGAACCCGAACTGTTCCCGTTCCTGGAGCCGACGTCCGAACTTCGTGTGCATCGAGGCGTCCGAGAGATAGGTGATATGGCCCACCATCCTGGCGATCGCCAGTCCCCGCGCCGGCGCAGCCTTCCCGTAATACTCACCATTGTTCCATTGTGCGTCGGACATGATCGCGTTGCGTCCCACCGCGTTGAACGCGATCCCCTGGGCGCTGAGCCGTGCGGTGGAGGCAAGAACGATTGCGCCCGCGACCGCCTCCGGATAACTGATGGTCCACTGGAGCGCCTGCATCCCTCCCATCGACCCGCCGGCCGCCGCGAGCAGGCGTTCGATGCCCAGATGGCGAACGAGGCGGTACTGCACGTTCACCATGTCTTCGATCGTGACGACGGGGAATGCCAGACCGTACGGTCTGCCGGTCGTCGGGTCGAGCGAACCGGGACCCGTGGTGCCCTGGCACCCGCCGAGCACGTTCGAACAGATCACGCAGTAGCGGTCGGTGTCGAAGGGCCGGCCGGGGCCTATCATCGCATCCCACCAGCCGGGTCTGCGATCGGTCTCGCCGTGACGACCGGCGGCGTGGGCATCGCCGCTGAAAGCATGGAGGATCAGGATCGCGTTGGTCCGATCAGCGTTGAGTGAACCGTACGACTCATACCGAACGGTGACCGGGCCGAAGCGTCGGCCGCTTTCGAGAAGCAGCGGCTCGTCCTCGGCTCCGGCAAAGGTCACGTCCCGGGGCGTGACGAACCCGACGCCCGAACTCTCCATGCGGCCATGGTACGTACGATCGAAACGGTGTCAATGGCTCCGGATGATTTGATGCAAGCAGGCAGACGTGCTACCATGCTCTCGCTGTGCACATATTCATGATCCTGTCGGTGCCGCTGGCATACGTCTATTTCCTCGTGTTGCGCGAACAGACCGGGCGGACCTCCGCGATGACGGCCGTCCCGGCCCTGAAGGGACTCCTGGCCTACCTCATCGTCCTCATACCACTGCTTCTGATGAACAGGTTCATCGATCGGCCGTTCGACGGTACGGGTCTCTATCTGTACGTGGCGACCTACGACTACGTGTTGCCCGCGCTGCTGCTCTTCGTGCTCTACCTGCGATTCACACGCGACGTCGGCGGACTCACCCCGGATGAGCGATTCCTCTCGCTCGTATCGTTCTTCGCCGGGGCGTTCGCGTTCGCGGGCGTCCTGGACCTCTTTCTTCGCGCCGACTACCATGGCCCGTACGAGCTGTTCATGCTTCCGTCGCTTCGCATCGCGCTCCTGCTGATCCTGCCCACGCTCTACTACCAGTTCAGCTGTGAGACCTTCTGGCTTCGCTACCTGTATCTGGCGCTGATGGCCGTGGCTCCTTTTGCGATCGCGGTTGTTCCGTCGCTCTCCTCCATGTACCTGCACTCTGCCGCGATCCTTCTGACCGTGGCACTCTTCCTTGGCGGCTGGACGATCGCGATTCTTGCGGCCGGAGGACCCAATCGCTACCGTCTCCGGTGACGGTCCGACTCGTGCCCGTAGGTCCGTCGCGACGGACCTGATCCGGAAGCGGCTTATGCGCGGGTTCGCGCTGCTACTCGCTGCGGCCCTGCTGACCGGGTGCGGACCGACGCTGCTCTTTGTGGGAGACCCGGTGCTTGCAGCATCACTCTTCGACCTCGACGCCTTCGAGCGCAGTGTCGACCGGGTGGCCGAGCGGGCCGGATACCGAGCCCGGTTCTTCTGGCCGCCGCAGCCCTCGCTCGAGACGATCGACGCGATCGGCGCGATCGAGCAGCACGATGCGCAGGTGATCGTCCTCAGTCCGTACCTCTCGCTGACGGCCCACGAGTTTTCGTCACGGTTTCCGGGCCGCTCCTTCTTCGGGTACTACGGGGCGGCGGAACTGCCGAACGTCACGTGGATTGACTTCGACCCTGATCCGGCGCTGCGCGAGGTCGGCCGGCTGCTTGCCGAGTGGGTCTTCGCCCGCCCCGGGCGCCGCGTGGTGGCGTTCGTCGACGAGTCGAGCCCGACGGCGAAGGAGGAAGCCGCATCGCTGATCGCCGGGTACGAGTCAGGGGCGGAGGTCGGACTGGAGAGGGTTGCCTTCTCGGCCGCGCCCACCCGGGAGGACGTGCGCGGCCGTGTGCGAGCCGCCGCGGCTGAGAACGACCGTGCGCTCGTGCTGATGCTGGGCAGCGCGACCGGGTGGGCGCTCGAGGCGGCCCGCGACGAGGACGTGAAACTGGTGCTACGCCACGCGACTATTCCGGCTCATCCCGGTCAGGTGCTCTACTCCGTACAGGACGACCTGGCAGTCGGCCTGTCGGCAGCGTTTCGGGCCGATGGGCCGCGCGTCTTGGTCCCGTCGGTCGTTCGCCGCCGGTAGGCAGCCCTGTGGGTTCCTCACGGAAAAGTGTTTGACATGCCATTGGGCGGGAAATATACTCGGAAGAGTCTGGGCATGAAGCCGCTTTTTCGAACGGTAAAGGAGCTGAAGCATGAAACGAGGCACGGTAGTCTCGATACTGCTGATCGTGTTGCTCTCCGCAGCGGCCGCTGCAAACGAGGTAACGGTCAACCTGCAGTCCATCATCCTCGAAGACTTCAACGACGGAGAGAGCCGATGGATCGTGCGCGGCGGCAAGTTTCTCGCGGTTGACGAGGAGAATGGTCGGTTCGACTTCCCCTTCCGCTACCAGTTGGTCGAGGGCGTATGGCCTGAGGCGATGGGGCGGCCCGACGCCGAGAATCCCGCGGTCCTCGGTGTTCAGGCGTCGTTCACCCGTCGCGGGTACAACTATCTGGAGTTCATCCCCGTGGAGGCCGAGGACGACGAGGACGGCAATCCCGTTCCGCGTCCCATCACGATTCCCGGAAGGCCCCTGGCGATAGACGTCTGGGCATGGGGTTCGAACTACAGTTACTACCTGGAAGCCCAGGTGCGTGATTATCGCGGGATCGTTCATACGCTGAAGCTCGGAGACCTGGGGTTCGCCGGCTGGAGGAATCTCCGTGCGGACATCCCCAACTACATCCCGCGAGCCGTGCGGTTCGTCCCTGCGCGACGGCGCATGGATCTCGTCAAGCTCGTGTTGTGGACCCGGCCGGATGAATCGGTGGCAGGCTTCCATTTCTACCTCGATCAGATCAAGGTTCTGACGGACATGTTCGAAACCCCCTTCGACGGCGAACGCCTTGCCAGTCCTGATTTCGTCCAGGAAGTCTGGGGCGTCGAGCAGAGACAGTAGGAGAGACCAATGAAGCGAATACTGCTGTGCACCCTGTTGGTCCTCAGCGCATCCGCGCTCGTGACCGCGCAACAGGACACTAATCAGACCGTTGCGGCGAATCTCGGCAGAGACACCGCGCAGCAAAAGCTGCAGGAGATCTCGGTATCGAAGTTCGAAGACTCCGGATTCTGGCGCGTCTACATGCCGATCGACCAGGGGGTCATCGAGGCGCGGAGATTCGAGGGCGGGCCGCTTGCGAAGCAACCGCTTGCCGAGGAGGAGGCGATTGGGATCGCCACGCCGGACCGCTATGTGCTGGGCGTGAAGGCCTCGTTCTTCCGGCGGCAGAACTCGGAGATCTACATCCAGCCGATTCGTCCGCTGCAGATCCCCGGCATCACCAAGACCATCAGCGTCTGGGTGGTCGGCCGTAACAACAACCACCTGCTCTCAGTTGTCGTCGCCGACTACTTCGGGAACGTCAACGTGCTTCGGATGGGGCGCCTCAATTTTTCCGGTTGGAAGCAGCTTACCACCGCGGTTCCACCCACGCTTGTACAGCGCGACTTCCACTACAGCGACCGGATGGGGGTGCAGATTCTCGGTTTCATGATCGAACCCGAGCTGATGGAGACGTACGGGACCTACTACGTCTATTTCGACGGACTGACCGCGTTGACCGACCTGTTCGCCGAAGACAGCCGCGATCCTGACGACATGGTCGATTCCTGGTAGGCCTCACCGCCAATAGCGCTCATGAACGGCCGCCTGCGGGTGGTCGTTTTTTTGTGCCCGGGTGAACCGTTGCACCCTTCAGCCGCTCAATCTCGCTCACAAACTCGTCGACACCCTCATAGTTTCGGTAGACCGAGGCAAACCGCACGTAGGCAACGCGGTCGAGCTCGTAGAGCTTGCCCAGGACCATCTCTCCGAGCCGCTGCGACGGGATTTCGTGGTTGGCCCGGCTCACCAGCATCGACTCGTCCTCGATCTGGTTGAGGATTTCTTCAACCCGCTCTCGGCCGACCGGTCGCTTGCGGATAGCCTGCCGGATCCCGCGCTCGAGTTTCTCCCGGTCGAATGGTTCGCGTGCGCCGCTCGATTTGATCACCATCAGCGGCTGCTCCTCGACCCGCTCGTAGGAGGTGTACCGGTAACCGCACCCGGTGCACTCGCGCCGGCGGCGAATGCTCGTGCCTTCGGCGAGCGTGCGAGATTCTACTACTCTGTCGTCAAGACCGTGGCAACGTGGGCATCGCATCGTGGTACCTGCTGCGACACTCTATGGCGCGCGGCCGTTTTTCGCAAGTCCACATCCGCGAGTCCACGGTTGTCGCAGCACGGCAGATCGGTCATACTGCCGCGCCATGAGGCAGGTACTCCGTCGTGGCCCCCGGATCTTGCTCGCGTTCGCGCTGCTTCTCGCGTGGGTGCAGCATGCCGACGCCCGGACGGCTCCCCGCCTGCGGGAGCCCGACTGGTCGCGAGTAAGCGGAGTCGAGGCACCCCCGGCGCATTCGGCGCGCTCGGTCATACTGGTCGATGTGGACTCGCGTACGGTTCTGTACGCCAGCAACCCGGACCTCGTGCTGCCGCCGGCAAGTCTGACCAAGCTGGTTGCGATCGACGTTGCGCTCGTGGCCGCGGCGCGGGGAGAATTCTCGCTCGAGACGACCTTCGTGCCCCCGGAGGTCTCATGGGCCGAGCGACAACCTGCCGGCTCGTCGTTGATGTTCCTTGGCCCCGGACAGGAGCTGAGCCTCGATGATCTGCTCACCGGGCTCGCCGTTCCCTCGGGCAATGATGCGGCCGTTGCGCTTGCGACGATACTCGACGGCAGCGTACCGGCGTTCGCCGAGCGGATGAACGCGAGGATGCAGGAGCTCGGGCTCGTTGACCTCTTCTTCGTCGAACCGAGCGGTCTGAGCCCGCAGAACTCCGTTACCGCCAGGAGCTTCGCGAGGTTCCTGCTCGCTCACCTCGCCGCCTTTCCGGAGGTGACCGGGCGGTACTACGCCCGGCAGACCTACACCTACCCGCAGGCGCGTCATCGGGTATCGCCTGCCGCGCGGACCCCTGTCACGCAGGCCAACCGGAATCTCCTGCTGTGGGACTTCGACGGGGTCGACGGACTGAAGACCGGCTATATCGGGGCGTCCGGGTATCATCTCGCGGCAACTGCCGAGAGGGACGGTCGACGACTGCTCGTTCTTGTCCTGGGCCTCGATGCAGACTCACACGCGCTGGGAGGAACGATGAGAGCGGCTGAGGCGGCTGCGTTCCTGGAGTATGGTTTCCGGTCCTTCGAACGGTTGCGGCTCGGCTATCCGCCTCCGGACCCGGTGCGGGTGTTTCGCGGGCAGGCTTCCCGCGTCGAGCCTGTGGGGCCGGCCGAGCTGGTGCTGGCAGTTCCCGCGGGGCAACGCGATCGCATCGTCGGTTTCCGGGAGCAGGCGGAGGCCGTCGTCGCCCCGCTGCCGGCAATGCCCATCGGCCGTGTCGGGGTGCGCCTCGACGGGGTTGAGCTTGCCTCTGAGCGGCTCTACCTGCCGGAACAGGAGCTGGGAGGGATCTGGCGCAGAATACGTGACGGTGTTCTGCTCTTCTTCCGAGAGCTGGCCGATCGCGTGGCGGGGCGAGAACGGCCTACGAGATCCCCGTGAGCGCCCTGATGTACTGCAGCCGCTCATGGGCCTCCGGTTCGCCGGTTGCGGTCTGGCTGAGACGCCCACGGAAATCCCCAATAGAGGCAAAGCCGTGCGCGTCCATCCATCCGGCCAGATCCGCGTTCATGGCCGAGATCCGTTCATGCCCATGCTGGTAAACAGCTGAGCACACCTGGGCGACCGCAGCGCCCGCGAGCAGCATCTTCGCGACATCCGCTCCCGAATGCACGCCGGTCGACGCGGCGAGATCCGTGTCGAGCACCCCGGACAGGATGCTTATCCACCGCAGCGGGGTGTGCAGCTCGGCCGGCGTGGAAAAACGGTACCCGGGCGCGAGCTCCAACGCGTTCACGTCGATATCGAGCTGGTAGAACCGGTTGAAGAGGACCAGCGCGTCCGCCCCGGCTTTCTGGAGGCGCGAAGTGAATGCGGGCAGATCGGTGAAGTACGGCCCGATCTTGACCGCAAGCGGCAGGTCGACCCGGGACCGTACCTGCTCGATGATCCGGCAGTAGGCGGCCTCGATGTCGCGATCCAGTGTGGACTCTCGCGGCATCAGCGCGATATTCAGCTCCAGCGCGTCGGCGCCGGTCGTGGCGATCTGCCTGCCGTAGCTCTCCCACCAGCGGGGGCTGATGCAGTTGACGCTGGCGATGACCGGAATGGCGACACTCTCCTTCGTTGCGGTGATGAGCCTGAGGTAGTCGTCGGGGCCCAGGTGCATCCCCATTTCCCGGATATACTGTTCGGCCTCAGGATGGATCGAGTAGTCGGCCTCCTCCTCGCTCAAGCTCGATTCGGCGGCAATCTGCTCCTCGAAGAGCGACTTCAGTACGACGGCGCCCGCTCCCGCGTCTTCGGCGCGACGAGCTCCGTCGACCGATGAGGTGAACCCCGAGCTCGCGAGAATGACCGGGCTCGTGAGCTCGAGACCGAGGTATCGTACGGTGGTCGTCGCCATGATCTCCTGCCTTTGGTCTGTAGAAAGTCGGAGTGGAATTCTGTATGGTTAACCGCAGTATAGATGATGAGTCATCGTGCAGCAAGCGAGGCGCCCGGATGGATACATGGGACATTGTGGTAGTTGGAGCAGGTATCGCGGGAGTCTCTGCGGTTCGCACCCTGGCAGAGCAGGACGGCGACAGGCGCGTGCTGCTGGTCAACGGCGAACGGAATCTGCCGTACAAGCGCACCAGGCTCAGCAAGCAGATCGCGAAGGGTTTCTCCCCGGCCGAGTCCCAGCTCGAGCCGGCCGCATGGTATGAGGAACACGGGATCACGATTCGCACCGGAGCAACCGTGGACGAGATCATGCCAGGCGACAGGAGGATCCGTCTCTCCGACGGCAGCGAGCACCGCTACGAGTCGTTGATCCTCGCCACGGGGTCAGAGCCCCTGTACCCGCAGACCGTCCGCCCTCACGAGAACGACTCATTCTTCGTGGTCCGATCCGAGATCGACATCGAGCGGCTCACGAAGGCGGTCCGGAAGGCGAAGCAGATCCTCATTGACGGCATGGGCGTGCTCGCCGTGGAGGTCGCAGCCGAACTGCGCGAGCTGAAGAAGCAGGTGACCCTCGTGGGAGCAACGCCTCAGGTCATGCCGCGGCACCTGAACACGCGGGCCGGCGAGATCATGGAGGAGCTCCTGACCGCGAACGGTGTAAAGCTGCGGTTCCAGGAGGAGATCCTCTCCTTCGAGCCTCGGAAGAAGGGCGGCTACACGGTGGCGATGATACGGGAGACCGGCCCCTACGACATGATCGTATTCTGCATAGGGGTCGCACCGCAGGTGGAGCTCGCGAAGGCCGCAGGCCTGGAGGTGGGACTCGGCGTCGTGGTGGACGAGTATCTGCGGACGAGCGATCCTTCGATCTACGCGGCCGGCGACTGCGCGGAGCACGCCGGCGGGCACGTCACAGATCTGTGGCACGCGGCCGAGTACCAGGGGATGATCGCGGCGAAAAACGCGCTCGGTGTCTCCACGGCGTTCGATGATCCGGCCTTCCGCCTCAAGTGCGAGGTGTTCGGTTCGTACTTCTTCAGCGTCAACAAGCCGAGGTCGCCGCTCGAGTACGGGATCGAGGAGCGGGAGACGGGTTCGCGCTACCAGTGCTTCTACTTCGACGATGAGGAGCTGTGCGGCGCCATCATGGTGAACGACAAGGACCGGGCGAAGGAGTACGAGACGGCGGTGCGTGAGCGATGGGATCGCGAACGGGTCATCGCCTGGTTCATCGAGGGTTGAGGGCGCGGAGGTTCGCGTGTACGGGTGTCCAAGGTTGCTTCTGACAGTGCTTCTCGCGATTTCGTCCGTGACGCCCGTGTTCGCCGAAGCGCCTTACCGCATCGGCGTGCTTCGCGGGCCGACCGCGGTAGCCTTCGCGCCGATGATCCATGGCTCCATGCGTAGGGTCGATGGCCGGGCGGTCGAGGTTGTCGCCTATCCGGACCCGCCCGCGCTCATCGCCGCCTTCATCGGCCGTGAGGTCGACTCGGCGACTCTGCCGAGCAACGCCGCCGCCCAACTCTCCGGCAGGGGCGTAGGCGTGGAAGTCGCCGCGGCCTTTATATGGGGCGTGCTCTACCTCGTGGGGCCGGCCGGTACCCAGCTCGCCGATCTGCGCGGGCCGGTCCACTCCATAGGACGGGGTGCCAGTCCGGACATCATCCTGCGCTACATACTCGAGCAGGAGGGACTGACCGATCGTATACGCGTCGAGTACGGGTACGCCCAGGTCGAGCTTTCGCAGCTGATGATCGCGGGGCGGGTGAACGCCGGCGTGCTGCCCGAGCCGTTCGTGACTCGGGTGCTGCGTGAAAACCCTGAGCTCAGCATCGTGGCCGACCTCCAGGAACGTTTCGAGGCGCATGCGGATTCCGGTGTGCCGCAGACGGTTCTCGTGGTGCGTCCCGGTGATCCTATGGCCGCCGGGATTGCCGAGCTTCTGCGCGACAGCGTGACGGATGTGCTTGCCGACGAAGAGCGCACCGGGAGACTGGTCGCCGAGCTCGGAATCGGACTCGATGAACAGACCGCCAGATCGAGCCTGCCTCGGCTCAATCTTCGCGTCGAGAGCGCACGGGAGAGCCGCCCCGCGCTCGAGCGGTTCTACGAGATCCTCCACGACTTCGAACCCGCGAGCGTGGGCGGGCAGCTTCCGCCGCCCGCCTTCTACGGCGAGTGAGCCCTGCGCTCCAGGCGCTATTTCACCTCGATGCGTTGCTCGCTCTCCCAGAGACCGTGGATGTTGCAGTAACTCGTTGCGTAGATGGTTCCCGACTCCTTGAGCTTCACCGTCGTGCGACACGCGGGCTCGGTATAGGCGGCCCCTTCGTTGGCCCCCTTCACCGACTCTCCGTGAGCCGTGAACCGGTTGACGGACAGCTGATGCGAGAATTTGTCGCTGTCCGGCTTGAAGTGGAGCTCGATCCAGACGATGTGATGCTCGGTCGTGTTCGGGTGGGCAATCTCCTTCCCGACGAGAGCGGCAATCTCAAACGGCTCGTCGGCCTTTGCGCCCGCAGGCGCCTCGATCACCGGCGCATGCTTCTCGTTCTTCCAGTCTGCGCTCTGCAGCAGTTCACCAAAAGTTCCCATAACTCCTCCTACCGCAATCATAGCAGCTCGGTAAGGTGGTGTCAGCACTGCTTGTGGCACCACTTGTGGACGATCTGGGGTAGCTATGCGCCCGGGCCTTAGCTGAGTATATTGATCATAAATCTATGAGGAGGAATGTATGGCTTTTCCGACACCTGACTTGCCGTACGGTTACGATGCGCTTGAGCCGCATATTGATGAGCAGACGATGCGACTGCACCATGGCAAGCACCATGCAGGCTATACGTCGAAGCTGAACGCTGCGGTCGAGGGCAGCGAGTACGCCGGCTGGAGCATTGACGAACTGCTCGCGAAGCTCAGTGATCTTCCTGAGACGATTCGCACTGCCGTGAGGAACAATGGAGGAGGGCACGCCAATCATTCGCTGTTCTGGCAGATCCTTTCTCCTTCGGGCGGAGGTGTCCCGTCGGGGAGCCTTGCGGAGGCGATCGATTCGGCCTTCGGGGGCCACGACTCGTTCAAGGAGCAGTTCGCAAACGAGGCCGCCGGACGGTTTGGAAGCGGATGGGCGTGGCTCGTTGTTCGAAACGACGGCAGACTCGCGATCTGCAGTACCGCGAACCAGGACAGCCCGATTACCAGCGGCGATACTCCCGTCCTCGGACTCGACGTGTGGGAGCACGCGTACTACCTCAAGTACCAGAACCGGCGTCCGGAGTACATCAGCGCCTTCTTCAATCTCATCAACTGGCAGCAGGTGCAGAAGAACTACGACGCGGCGAGCTGAGCGCAGCAGCCGAAGGACGTTTGACAGCGGGGAGTGGTTCCGGTACGTTAAATAGGACCAATGGAGTCCGATTTATGGTACGCATATCGAAGCGCGTGGAGTATGCGCTCATCGCCGTGCAGTTCATGGCGCGCGAACCGGAACGCCTGGTGAGCGCGCGGGACCTGTGCGAGACCCTGGCGCTTCCGTCCGGACTGATCGCGAAGATCCTGCAGCGTCTTGCGGCAGCCGGCGTGCTGGAAAGCGAGCAGGGAGCCGGCGGAGGATACCGGCTCGTCCGCGATCCCGATGAGCTCAGTTTTCTCGAGCTCTCGGAGGCGGTTGAGGGGCGGATGCGCCTCTCCGCGTGCGACGTCGAGGGCACAGGCAGTTGTGATCGCGGCGACGTGTGTACGGTTGCCGGACCGGTCCACTCGCTCGGTGCGCGCATCGTCGGTCTGCTCGCCGATACCACGGTCGGATCACTCCTCAGGTCGAACCCAGTTCAAGGAGCACACCGTTGAGCACCACATCGGCCCACACGAGATACGATCTCGAGCGGGTTCGCGCGGACTTCCCGATCCTCACTCGGAAGATGCGCGGAAAACCGCTCGCCTATCTGGACAACGGCGCGACATCGCTGAAACCGCGGCCGGTGATCGACGCGGAGGTCTCCTACCTGCGCGATATCAGCGCCAACATCCATCGCGGTGTCTATGAACTCAGCGAGCAGGCGACGGTGCTCTACGACGAGGCGAGAGAGAAGGCGAAGCGGTTCATCGGTGCGCCTTCGGATGGGGAGGCCGTCTTCACCAAGAGCGCGACCGAGGCGGTGAACATCGTTGCCTTCTCCTGGGGGCGCAAATTTCTGAAACCTGGCGACGAGATTCTGACGACCGAAGTCGAGCACCACGCGAACCTCATACCCTGGCAGGAGGTGGCGCGCCAGACCGGAGCGCATCTCCGGTTCGTGGAGCTCGGGCCGGGCGGCATCATCACCGCCGCGTCGGTTGAGGCGGCTCTGACCGAGCGGACGAGGATCGTCGCGATCACCGGGATGTCCAACGTGACCGGATTCATGCCGCCGGTGGCACAGATCTCCCGGCTCGCCCACAAGAGAGGCGCGATCGTGATCGTCGACGGGGCGCAGCTGGTCAGTCACCACCCGGTCAACGTCGAGGAGCTCGACGTCGATTTCCTCGTGTGGAGCGGACACAAGATGTGCGGACCAACCGGCGTCGGTGTGCTCTACGGTCGTCGTGCGCTTCTGAACAACATGGACCCTCTCCTCTACGGTGGAGACATGATCGTGCGGGTGTACCGCGACCGTGCCGAATACAAGGAAGCCCCGGACCGGTTCGAGACCGGGACGCCGAATATCTCCGGCGTGATCGCGCTCGGCGCCGCGATCGAGTATCTCGAGGAAATCGGCATGGAAGCGATTGCCGAGCACGAGGAGCACCTGCTCGAGTACGCGCTCGAGCGGCTCGCAGAGGTGGACGGGATCACGCTGTACGGACCCCGCGAGGGGCGTTGCGGCGGTATCATAAGCTTCAACCTGGGTCAGGTGCATACCCACGACGTGGGCAGCGTCCTCGATGGCGAAGGCATAGCAGTGCGGACCGGATTCCACTGCGCTCAGCCGTTCATGCGGCATCTGGGCATTCACGGTACGGTTCGGGCGAGCTTCTATCTCTACAATACGCGCGAGGATGTGGATCGGCTCGTCACGGCCCTCGGGCGCGTTCAGGAGGTGTTCGGATGAACCTCGGCGACGATCTGTATCGCGAGATCATTCTCGACAACTACAAGAGCACGAGGAACCGCAGGGCGCTCGAGTCACCGGCCTTCAGGCAGGAGGGCGTGAATCCCTCATGCGGCGACGACATTGAGCTCTACCTCAAGTCGGACGGCGAGCAGATCACCGACGCTTCGTTTGAAGGGGTCGGCTGCTCGATCTGCATTGCGAGCGCCAACATGCTATGCAACGCGATCAAGGGCATGGAGGTGACCCAGGCCGAAGAGCTCGTTGAGCGGGTCAAGGGGATGCTCACGCGGAACGAGACGCCGGAGTTTCCCGACGGCGCCGAGGACCTGGAGGCTATCCAGGGCGTCGCAAAGTACCCCGTGCGCATCAAGTGTGCGCTCCTTTCGTGGAATACGCTCCACCAGCTTCTTGACGAGGTGCGTTCGCAGGCGCGATCCGGCGATTGAGAGCGCCTCAGGCAGTCGAAGGGGGCAGAAAGGACCGCTCGCGGATGAAGGCAGCCAGCCCGGTCATCGCAGGGGCAGGAATCCCGTGCCCCCCGTCAAAGGCGGTGAACGCCACCTCGGCACCGGCCCCGGTCAGCACCTCATACAGCCGTCTCGCCTGGGAGTAGGGGAGAAGCGGGTCGCCGCGGCCGTGGCTCTGAAACACCGGAGTACCGCGCAGCCCGTGGGCGAGACGGGTCCAGCGATCGGCCGCGATGAGGCTCCCCGAGAGAATCGCGATTCCCGCGAAGCGGCCGCCGGCCGTGAGTGCGGTCTCCACCGCTACCATCGCCCCCTGACTGAAGCCTCCGAGAATGCACCGCGAATGGTCGACGGCGAGATGCTCGAGCAGCTCATGCACTTCCTCGGCCGAATCGCGGAGGCCGGGAGGATCGGTCTGCGACAGGTCGTGAAACGACGCACCCGATGCGAACGCCTCGAGCTCCGGGGCCGTCCGCGGAAACCACGCGCGACCGGAGGGATAGCCAGGAAGCGGAACCGGAGCCTGCGGGAACACCCAGCGCAGGGGTCCGGTCATCTGCATGGAGTCGGTGATCGGGATCAGGTCGTGCATGTCGGCGCCGAAGCCGTGGCAGAGGATGACGGTGAACGGAGGTTCTCCGTGGTGGAGGAAGTCGATCATTGTCCAACTATACCAGCTCCCGTCCATGTGGTGCGGTATGTCACTGACCCTGCAGGAGTTCCCTTGACATGCCCCGCGGCCGGCGCTACCGTTTGCCTCTGCATGGAGCCGATCAGTGAATGAACTGCTGTGGCTGGCGATGCTCGTGACGAACTTCGCCGCCATTCTGCTCGTGTACCGTATCTTTGGCAGGCTCGGGCTCTACGTCTGGATCCCCATCGCGGCGATCGTCGCGAACATCCAGGTCGTCAAGTATGTCGAGCTGCTGGGAGTCACCGCGACACTCGGTAACATTGTGTACGCATCATCGTTTCTCGTGACCGACATCCTCTCCGAGAACTACGGGCGCAGGGAGGCCCGTCGAGCCGTCGCTGTCGGATTCGCATCGCTGATTGCGATGGTCGTCCTGATGAACCTCGCGCTGCTCTTCGAGCCGCACGCGAGCGACCAGGCTCATCCGCATCTGAGCGCGATATTCACGCTCATGCCGCGGATCGCTCTGGCGAGTCTGGTCGCATACCTTGTCAGCCAGTACCACGACGTGTGGGCGTACAACTTCTGGCGGAAGAAGCTGCCCGGCACGCGTCGCATCTGGATCCGCAACAATCTGAGCACGCTGGTCAGTCAGCTCATCGACAGCGTCGTGTTCACCCTTGCGGCCTTCTACGGTACGGTGCCGTGGGCAGTGCTTCTGGAAATCGTAGTCACCACCTACCTGCTGAAGGCGATCGTAGCGGCGGCCGACACTCCGCTCGTGTATGTCGCAAGCCGCTGGCACCGCAAGGGAGTCGTCTCCGGGGATGTGTGATTCGGGAAGGACCGGCCGCTGCGGTGAACGGCGCATGAGCGACTCATGCGCTGGCATGCGTCGGTCTGTCATGGTATGGTGAATCTATGGGACTGGAGGGCGTGTGATATCTCAGTTCATTGAGGCGGCCGAGCTTGGCCGGCCGGTTTTCGTCACGGACGTGCGGCGAGCGCTGCAGGCAGAGTCCGATACACTAGTAGAGGGAATCCTTGTCCTGCCGGACGGCGAGTCGACCAGGCGATTCTCCGTTGCGCTCCCGGATCCGGGTGAACTCGACGATCGCGGGCGCGAACTCGTGCTGGACTACCTGACTGCGGAGATCTACAACCATCTCGCCACGCTCGGTGGCTACTCGCTGACACTCTGCTTCGACCGCGGCAGGAGTCGGGTCGCGGAGCTCGTGGCACAGGTCGTCGAAGCCTTTCAGATCGATCGGCCGCGCGCCGAGCGGACCGAGTACGGTCGCATCGTGAACATGCTGGACCGCATCAACGAAGCGCTTCATCCTCATCTGGAACCTGACGAGCGTCGGTTTACGATCGCCCTGTGCGATCTTGACAAGTGCACGCCGCCGCTTGCATCCGTCACCTTCTCCGCTCAGCCGAGCGGCGTGTTCCGTGAAGTCACCAGCGGGCTGTCGGACTCCATCATCTGCGGACTCGACATCGGCGGGACCGACGTCAAGGGTGCGCTCGAGGTGGACGGACGGCTCGTTGCCCTCAAGGAGTACGACTGGAACCCTGCGAGCTATGCCGATGTCGAGCAGATCATCATCCCGATCGTCACGATCGCACGGCTCCTGCGGGCGCGAGCCGCTCTCGAGGCACCTGCGGGGCTCGATGCCGCGACCTCGGACCGGCTCTCGAAGGCCGTCGCGGCCGCTCTCGATCCGCACGCCACGGTCGAGTCCATGGAACGGGCGGCCGACGACGTGGAGACGGCGCTTGGGGAACGCCTGCGCTCGTTCGATGCGATCGGGCTCTGTTTCCCGGATGTCGTGATACGGAACAGGATCGTCGGCGGCGAGGTGCCCAAGACCCGGGGTATGCGGCGGAACACGCAGCGGGACTTCGAGGAGCAGTTTGCGAAGCTGAGCGCGCTCGACGCGGAACTGAGAACGCTCTGTCGCGCAGGCGGGGTGGTCATGAACACGAACGACGGACCGATGGCGGCGTTTACCGCCGCGGTCGAGCTCGCTGCGTCGGCGACTCCGGATCTCTGCGCCCACGGCGTGTTCGCTCACTCCCTGGGGACCGATCTCGGCACGGGGCTCGTCTGTGCCGACGGAACGATCCCTGAGATCCCGCTCGAGGTCTACAACCTGATCCTCGATCTCGGCAGCGACTCGGCTCGCGACTTTCCCCCTGAGGATCTGCGCAGTCTTGCCAACACCAATACCGGCATTTCCGGCACGCCGCAGAAGCTTGCGAGCCAGGCCGGCACCTTCCGTCTTGCCGATGCCGCCCTCTGCGAGTCCCGCCCTGACCTGGTAGAGGAGATCGAGCGACGCGGCTTTGTCGTCGAAGAGGGCGCACGGCTGATGCGCCGCGTGCCGGAATCACCGGTAGACATGCGCAAGCCCTACCTCGCGTACCTGATGGGTCTCGCCGAAACCTCGGAGGAGGTCGCCGAGGTGTTCCGCACGATCGGCGAGTACATGGCAGTTGTCTACGCGGAGACCGAGTATCTGTTGGGCACCGGCCTGCGTCAGCGGTTTCTGTTCGGTCGGTTCGTGAAGGTCGCGCGGTGCTTCGAGCTGATCAAGGAGGGCGCGGCACGGCGCGAGGCGGTTGAGCTCATCGCGGCCGACAGCGAAATGGCCTACACTCCGTTGATGAAGGAGCTCGACGGCGATCCGCACTACACCGTCGCGCAGTTCGGCCAGGCGGTTGGAGCGATCTACTTTGGTAATCTCGGGCGCATGAGGGCAGCCGCCGGCTGAGTCACTCCTTCCAGGGGAAGATCATCCCGCGCAACGTGCGCTTTCCGACTCGTTCGCGTTCGTCGATAAGCAGGGCATCCCACGGGATGCTCCTGCGCTTGGCCTCCGGATTCTCCTCCAGATAGTCGTACTTCAGCAGCCGCAGCTTGAGTCCCACCTGATGCCAGATGAGAAGCCCGGTGATACCCGGAAGCAGGAGCGCGGTGAACACCGAGCCGGCCATGATCGCTACGCTCCCGATCGCGAGCACGATGGCGAAGAAGGTGTTGTCGAAGAAGATGATGAAGCACTTCCGGATGATCTTGCTGAACTTCGAGTCCAGCTGGGCGCGAATGGGAAAGTAGAACTGGCTCGCAAGCGTCCAGATGACGATTGCCCAGAAGAGGAACACGATCGCAATGAGCCCGAGTATGTTGCCCATGTTGGCGTAGACCGGGACGCCCACGACCGCAACGAGGACCACGATGAGCCACAGAATGCCGAACAGGAGACTGCAGCGCCAGGTCTCCTTCAGGTACGCGAAGACGCGCCCGAACTCGGGCCGGTCGTAGTTGGCGATATCTCGCGCGGCCATGGAGATCGCACCCATATAGACGATCACGAGGATCCCGCCGATCACCTGGGACGCGATTGCCGCGGCGACGCTGAACTCAACCAGCGTTGACGGCAGCAGGAGCGGAACGGTCAGAAGCAGGATGAATCCGAGGTTCATGATCACCACACCGAGAAAGTGATCCCACATGTCGAAGAAGGCTTTCTTCACCATGAATGACAGCATCGGGTCAATATATGAAGAATCAAGGCGGTTGTCAGGAGGCCGGAGGCCTCCAGGCCGGAGGCCCCGCGGCCGCAGGCCCCGCGGCCGCAGGCTCTGATGCAAACCAGCGCACCACGGCCTCGGCCACCAGCTCGCGATCGACGTGTTCGGCAAGGTGATGATTGCTGTTCTCCACGACGAGTGTCTCGCAGCGCGAAGCGCTGCACCGGCGACGGATCAGGTCTGCGACCTCCAGGGGCACCGTGGCGTCCTTGCGAGAGACGACGATGAGGGTCTCGGAACGCAGTCCGCTGAGCGCCCGCGTACCCCTGCGTTGGAGGCGGTACAGCTCCGCGGCCATCGCCGTGTAGTTGAACGTCGCGTATTCGCGCCCGATCTCCCTGGCTCGCGGGTCTGGCTCCTGCTCCTCGCTCCAATCGCCCCGAATGCGGGGGATGATGCGTCGGAACAGGGGGGCGAGCACGATGAGGCGCCTGGTATTCCGGTAGGCCGGGGCGAGCAGCACCGCCTTCGGGACGTCGAATTTCGCTGCGACCATCGCCGCGAGGATGGCCCCCATTGAGGTTCCTGCGATTCCGACGCTCTGGTAGTCGGATGCCAGTTCGAGATACTCGTCGATCGCGCATCGCAGCCACGTTTCCGCGTCGGTCTGCAGCATGTCCCGCATATTGGTCCCGTGGCCGGGCAGACGGGGCACCACGACGGTGAAGCCGGCTTCGTGGAGCCGACAGGCGAGCGGGGCGAGGCGGCCGGGCCACCCGGTCCATCCGTGAAGCAGGAGAACCGCCCGCGGCCCCCCCGGAAGCTCGATCCGCCGTCCGAGCTCGTGGATTGTGGTCGAAGCGGGAACTCCGTTGATGCGCATGGACCGATGGTGGACCCTCGATCGTCCGGTGTCAAGGCAAGAAGCATGTCCGGGCTGACAGGTGTCCTTGACGTCGAGGGGGGGCGCGGTTATGTTTCAGCCATATGGGCAGACGGAACGAAGCCGTGCATATCTTCCACCTGTACCGCAAGGACGGCACGGCGGTCTTCCTTCATCCCTTTCGCAGGGTTGACAGGCTGTACGCTCTGCTCGAGAGATCGGATGTCAGGGGACACTACGGTAGCGAGCCCCGAGTGGAGTCGCTCACCCTCTTCCGCAATGAGCTCTACCGGCTCGTCGAACAGGAGGTGAAGGGGTGGGTCTCTGATTCGCGGTTTCTTCCCCGATTTCTGATCTCCTCAGCGGTCTTTCTCGTGTCGTTCCTCTTCCTCTCCTTCGTCATGCTGACCCCCATCCCGGTCCTCGACGAGCTGGCGATCTCGCTCGGACTGTCGATCCTGACCTACATCCTGCTCGGGAAAAAGGACATGCAGTCGGAAGGCGCCCTGAAGCGCCGCATCGCGCTGCGTACGAAGGTGGACGCGATCGTCTTCACGGAGAACGACTTCGTCAAGCGCGTCGAAGCCGAGCTGATCGCGCGCGAGGGCCGGAAGCCGGACCAGCTTGTACGAGAGCTCGTCGACGCTGACAAGGACCTCGCCGTGGCAGATCACGAGCAGGAAGCGACACAGATGGTCGAGTACCTTGATGCCATGTTTCACTCGCACAGCTTCAGGAAGACGGAAAAACGGCTCAAGAGAATGGAGCGCGAGGACACTGCCTACCGGCACGACATCATGCGCAAGTGGCTCGAGTCGACCAAGGTCGACGTTCCTCTGCTGTCGCTCTACATGGATCTCAAGCGCAGGACCCGCACGGGGGTCTAGAAGGCGGGCTCATCATCGGTGGTTTCGCCAAGGCCCTCCAGATCGATCGCGCGCAGATCGCGCTGCAGCTCCCGGGTCGCGAGAGTGATCTCCAGAAGACGCGCCGCCGGGGTGAAGGTCGGGTCCAGATCGAGGGCGCGCTGCGAGTACTCGATCGCCGTATCGAGCTCGCCGGCTGCCGAGGCTCGCCATGCCTCGAGGTAGTACTGGTCGACGAGCTCGCGCAGCGCTCGCCGGCCTTCGTCTCCGAAGTTGAGTCGTGCCTGGATGCTGAACCGGTCGAGGTTCTTGAACTGGGTGGCGAGATCGAGGTTGTAGTTCACGTCGACGCTGATATCGGCGAGGGTCAAGGTGGCGCCCATGGAGATACGAGAGCCCCCCGGGCGCAGCAGCATCCCGGTCTGGGCGGAGAAGAAGGGTGTGATGCGTACCGACGCGCCAACCGCGCCACCGATCGGCGGGGCGGGGACGTCGGGCGCGAGAGAGAGGGGGACGATGAGATCGGTCGCGACGATGACGGGTCGTACGGGTCGGTAGGCGATCCCGCCGGTGATCTGGGACGGCAGCGGCTCACCTTCCACCGGCGGGCCGAAGTTCCGGGCCGCGACGCCGACGGCGAAGTTCGGAGCGCGGGCGGAGAACCTTTTCAGGAGGTCGAACCGCGACAGCACTCCAATGTCCGCCGCGAAGCCGACCGCGGACTGGTTGGGCGCGATTTCCTGCGGTACGTGCCGGTAGGCGGTCTTGACGGTCGCGCCGACGGCGACACCGGGGAAGGAGTAGGAGCGCAGGAAGTTGTACGATACATTGACACCGACGGTGCCTTCGCTGTACCTGCCGCCCGCAACCTGACGGCTCGCCGTGTCGTACCGGGTGAAAGGTACGTGGAGGAACTTGCCGCCCACCGCCAGACCGAGGTTCGAGATGCGGCGGGTGTATACGAGTCCCTCGATCGAGGTGTCGGCGATCCAGTTGTTGTGGACGAAGGTCAGCTCCGTGTACTCGAGCGTCGAGCTCGCGGCCGGATTCGCGTCGAAGAAGCTGGCGTCGCTCGCGACGGCGGTGTACGCCTGGCCCATCGCCTCGAATTGACCACCGACGGGGATGATCAGGGTAGGGAAGATCGTGAGACCGACGTTGGCCAGGCGATCCTCGGAACCGGCGCCAATACTCGCGTAGATGTCCGAAAACTCGACGGCCTCCAGCGGACCGACGACGAACAGGAGTCCCATGAGTAGTGAGGCCGCGAAGGGGCCGCGAACCAGTCGGCGCATCGCTCCCAGTATACTTCCAGTCGCCCTGTTTATCCATCGCGCAACCTTCGGCCCCCCGGCAGGCCCTGGAGCCCGGTTCGGACCGCAGCTCGCCCTCCACGGGGGCGTGGTTTTTGTCGATACCTGTAGTAGTATCTATAGGTGAGGGGAGCTCTGCTCGGTTCAGGAATAGTCGTGTCAAGACTGTCTATCGTAGTACTTCTCCTCGCGCTCGTGACGGTGGCGGTCCCGGTGTCGGCGACCGGAGCCCGGGAGTCCGGCGATGCCGGACGAGGGCTGCCCCGTCCGGAAGAAAGTCTGACGCAGGCCGACGAGAGCATTCGCGGGCAGCGGTATGACGATGCGATCCCCCGGCTCGTCGACGCGGTCCGGGCGGACGACGATCAGCTTCCTGCGGCGGAGGTTCGCTTTGAGCAGATCCGCCAGGCACGCCTCGCATACATCGCGAAGGGCAGAGAGGTCGAAGCCGAGCTGCGGGAGCTGATTGCCGGGGACATCGGGCCGCAGATGGTCATACCGACGGCATTCGAGGCGCTGCGTCTGATCGCCGAGATGACCGACATTCTCCCGTTCCCGAATCCGGAAGAGCGCGAGCTCATTACCGAGCTGCAGAGCCGCGTCCTGCTCACGATCGATCGAAGACGCTTTGATGCGCTGATGCGTGCGGCCTCCGAGGAGCTCGACTCGGCGAACTACGTGCGTGCCGTCGAGATCTATGTCGACGGGCTCGGCGAGTACGGGTTTGAGCTCGCAGGCGCGTCGGGCGACGATGCGGTCGCCGACGGGCAGGCCCAGATCGCGGCGCTGCTCGAAACTGACGGCATTGCGATCCAGATCGGCAGTTTCAACCCGGCCGACTACGAGCTGACCGGGCCCCGGTTCGCTACCGCTCGCGACACGATCCGTGGTCGCACCGTCTCGCCGGCGCCGGACAGCTTCACGACGATCGCCTCGCCGTCGCAGGACCAGACGCAGGTCATGATCGACTCGTTCACAGCCGGCGACTTCGATGACGCGCAGGGGCAGATCGCCGACTACCTGCCCCGGTTGCGGCAGGTTACGGATGTCTACCGCACGGTGCTCGAAGCCGGTGAGGTGATACTGGAGCTCGAGGCGCTGAACGCATCGCGTGCCATCGTCGACGAAGAGTATCGCTACAACTGGCATATCCGGTTTGTGGCGGACATCGTGCTCGGGCGGCCGGACGGGGACGGTGGACGTCGGTCCGAAGGGGTGCTGCACGCCATTGAGCGCGTCTGGGACTTCGTAGCCAACGGACCGGTGGAGGCGACG
>SKQU01000377.1 GCA_007118855.1 Spirochaetaceae bacterium | reverse complement strand
GTATGGATCAGCATCGGCGATGAGGTGGCAGTCTCCGAGCATCACAATCTTCATAGGCATCCGCCTCCGGTTTCGTGCAGAGTATACTGCCTCGGATGCAGTTCACGGTCTCCTTGCCGGTGGGTGAGCCTTCGGTTGGCCATCCTGCGCGCCTGCTTGCGGTCCGTCTGAGGTTGCGGTAGAGTGTTTCGCTATAATCTCGATTCGGTCCATATGGACCGGGAGCGGCATGGAAGAGGCACGAGCGCAGACGATTCTCCTCGTGGAAGACGAGCCGCTGGTTGCGATGGCGGAGACGATGACGCTCGAGATGAACGGGTACACGGTCATCACCGTCGGTACCGGCGAAGAGGCCATCGAGATTGTCAGGAACGGCAGCGCGGTTGACCTCGTCCTGATGGACATCGACCTCGGCCCCGGCATGAGCGGAACCGACGCGGCGACGATCATCCTCGCCGAGCGGGAGCTCCCCCTGGTGTTTCTCTCTTCCCACACCGAGCCGGCAGTCGTCGAGCAGACCGAAGGCATCACATCGTACGGCTACATCGTCAAGAACTGCGGTGAGACCGTCCTGCTCGCATCGATCCGGATGGCCTTCCGGCTCTACGAGTCGCGCCGCCTCTTTGCCGATGTCGTCACTCATTCGATCAACGGGGTGTGCGTCCACAGGGTCATTCGCGACGAGAAGGGCGAGCCGTTCGACTGCGAGTATCTCCAGGTCAACGGCGCCTTCGAGGCGCATACCGGACTGTCCGCCCCTGCCGTCACGGGCCGCACGATCAGGGGCATATTCCCGCGGGAAGAAGCGGACGATGTGATCCGGCTGTACGCCGACGTGCTCGCCGGCCGCGCCGACTCCCGGCAGGAGCTCTACTTCGCGGCCATCGAATCATGGTTCGAGCTGAGTATCTTCCCCACCAGGAAGGAAGAGTTCGCGGTCGTTCTCAGCAACATCACCGAACGGAAGCGAATCCAGGAGAGCATCGCGGCTCATCAACGAAGACTCGCCGAGGTCAACCGGATAGCCGTCCTCGCCAACCACGAGCTCGTCCTTGACCGTGTGCTCGCACTCATCCTGGAGGAGACGGTCACCTCGCTCGACGCATCGGCTGGTATCGTCTCGCTCTCCGATCCTGACACGCAGATGCTTTCCTGGGGCGCCTCCCTTGGGCTTTCCGACGAGTTCGTGGACCAGTACAGACGAACTCCGGCTCGCATGGGAGAAGGGCTGGCCGGGACGATCGCGCAGACGCGCGAGCCCGTCTTCATTCCGGAGGACGTATCGAATGATCCGCGTCTCGCACGCCCGATGGCGCGCCGGGAAGGGCTCGACTCGTACATCGGGGTGCCTATCCTCGCGGCTGATCAGGTCATTGGCGTGATGAGTATCCTCGCGCGTGCGCCGCGGCACCTCACGGAGGAGGACGTGCCCTTCTGTTCGGCCGTCGGAGCGCAGGTGGGCTGGGCTATCGTCAACGCACGCCTGCATGCCGAACAGGTCAGGGCCCAGGAGGCCAACCGGCTGTTCAGGACGATATCCGACGCCGCAGTGTTCGGCAGCGCCATCGCGGACACGCAGGGGAACCTGGTCTACGTGAACCGTTCCTTCGCCCGCGTCCACGGATATGAGCCTGAGGATCTCATTGGCAGACATCTGTCGTTCTTCCACACGCCGGAGCAGATGGAGGCGGTCGATCGTACGGTCACACACATGATACGCCACGGGTATTTCGAGCCGGTTGAGACCTGGCATCTCCGGCGCGACGGCACCGAGTTCCCTATGCTGATGAGCGGTGTCGTCATCAACGACGCCAACGGTGCACCTCACTACATCGGAGCGTCGGCCGTTGACATAACTGCGATCAAGCGGGCCGAGGAGCGGGCTTTCGACGCACACCGCAGGCTCGAGGACGCGCTGGAACGTGCTATGACAATCATGTCCGCAGTGCCGACGGCCGTTCTCGTCTTCGACCCGAGCGAACACATCGTTGACGGCAATCCCGCGGCCCGGCGGATGTTCCGCTCTTCGAGCCCGCTCAACGGCACGGCCCGCTGCGGCGACTATATCCGGTGTCGGCACTGCCTCGAACACCGTGAAGGTTGCGGCGACACCGCGATGTGCTGCGACTGTGAGATCAACGCGGCGATCATGCAGGTCCTTCAAGGGGGCCCAGCCGTGGATGATCAGGAGAAGGAGGTCGAGCAGGCCGACGGTGAGCGCCTCTGGATTCGCTTCAGCGTCGTCCCGCTGACGCTGCAGGACGAACGGTGCGCGCTGTTCGTTGCCCAGGACGTCAGCGCTCACAAGGAGGCCGAGTCGCAGATCGCGCGACAACTCGCGGAGAAGGAGACGCTGCTCAAGGAAGTCCACCACCGGGTGAAGAACAGCATCGCCGGTATCAGAGGCCTGTTGACCCTGCAGGCCGCCTCCTCAGGCAGTGAAGAGGTGAAGACTGCCCTCGACGATGCGATTTCGCGTGTGCGGAGCATGGGAGAGCTCTACGAGAAGCTGCTGCTGGGCGACGAGTACCGGGAGGTCTCCATCCGGGAGTACGCCGAAGGCCTCGTCGCATCAATCAGGGAGGTCCATCCGGCGAGCGGGAGGGTCGCCGTCGAGACGAGCATAGCCGACTTCGCCATCGATACACGGACTGCCGTCTCCGTCGGGATCATCCTCAACGAGCTGGTGACCAACGCGTTCAAGTACGCCTTTGCAGGGAGGGACGGAGGCACGCTCTCGGTCGGAATCGACCGGCACGCGAGCGCGGTGACCATCACCGTACGCGACGACGGCGTCGGGCTGGACCCGGACCGCGCGCCCCAGACGGCCTCCGGTTTGGGCCTGACGCTCGTGAGGATGCTCGCCGAACAGCTTGGCGGAACCTTCACCATGGAGACCGGGCTCGGCACCCGAAGCGTCGTGAGGTTTGAGCTGTGAATATGTGCCTACAGGCTCAGCACCGCGACCACGTGGCAGGCTGTCCCGGCGAGGACGAAGAGATGCCAGATCGCGTGGTTGTACGGGACGCGTCTCCATGCGTAGAAGCCGACACCTCCGGTGTACGCCACGCCGCCGGCAAGCAGCCAGATGAGGGTGCCGGGTTCGAGGGCACGCACGAGCGGTACTACGGCTACGATCGCCGTCCATCCCATGGCAACGTAGAGCGCGGTGGAGATCACGGGAAACCGGCCGGTGAAGAACAGCTTGAACACCGTGCCGGCGAGCGCGAGGCCCCAGATCACGCCGAAGATCGTCCAGCCCCAGGTGCCGCGGAGCCCCACGAGCGCAACCGGGGTATAGGTCCCCGCGATCAGGTAGTAGATCGACACGTGATCAAAGACCTTCAGGCGATGCTTCTCCTCCGGATCGACGCGGGTATGGTAGAGGGTCGACGCGGTATACAGGAGCACCATCGACACGCCGAAGAGGGGATACGAGAGGATCCTCCTGATGTCCGCTTCCATGAACGCGCGCGCGGAGAGGACGATCGTTGCCACGACCGCGAGCACGATCCCGGCCCCGTGGATGACTGCGTTGGCCAGCTCCTCCTGTCGCGTGTACCCTGCGATCTCTCGCCTCCTTGATGTGGCGCTTCAGTTTGGAGCACCTTCTTCGACAGTAGTGCGTGTCGGCTTTCGGGTAAAGCCCTCGCCGGCTCGGTTGCACGATCGGTCGTGACGTGGTAACCCGTCCGGCAGCAGTGTCGGCGATTCGCCGCAGGAGGTCATCGTGGAACAGTCGTGGCAACTCGCTCAGAGGAGCGCGCTCGCGCCGCACGAGAGGAGCGACCGGCTCTTCTTCTTCCCGGAAGAGCTTCCGGAGCAGTCTCGTAACCTGAGCCGCCGCTACGCCGCGGTCGAGAAGCTCGGTCCGGTTCGCGTGCAGGACGACGGGTTCTCCCTTGCGACCTTCTGCGGGACGATCGTGCCGGCCGACGACGGGATGCTTCGCATGTACGCGACGGCGAGGAGCCGCGGCCTGATGCGCGTCGTGCTCCTCCTGAGCGCGGACGGGCTGACCTGGACCTCGCCCGACCTGGGGCAGGAACCGCGTTCGGGACTGCCGTCGAACGCGCTCGTGTTCGACGGCGCGCCGAACTCACCCGTCGGCGCTGCTGCCGACACTGCCGGCGAGCCGGCGCGAACGACCCACGACCAGGTGGGTCAACCGCAGGTGGTCCGGCTCGAGGACGGCCGATGGCGGATGTACTACTGGCACCACCAGCACGGGTGGGGCAGGGTGCCCTATCTCTACACGATCGCCGTGAGCGACGACGGACTCAGGTGGCGCGTGCCGGACTACGAGAGCCCGGCGCTGAACGCGCACTGGTGCGGCGAGGGGCCTCAGATCGAGGAGGCGCAGCGCCTCGCCGAGCTCAGCAGACGTACCAACGACGCGGTCTACGTCTACCGCAACCCGTGGACACGGGTGTGGGAGCTCTACTCACAGTGGTTCGTCGACAGCCACCCCGACCGAGCCGTGCCTGAGGACAACTGCCCCGCCTTCAACCGCATGATTCAGCGGCGAACGAGCGAGGACGGCAGGAACTGGAGCCTTCCGGAGCTCGTCATCCAGGCCGACGATCGTGACCCCTGGGACCTGCAGTTCTACCACCTTGCGGTACAGTACCACGAAGACTGGATGATCGGATCGCTCGGCCACTACCGGGTGGAGGAGGGACAGCAGACGATGGACCTCGAGCTCGCCTTCAGCAGAGACGGCCGCAGGTGGCACCGACCCCTTCGCGGCGGTTTCATCCCGCGCGAGCCCGGCGCTCCGGACGGCGAGGGCATCTACCCGCCGAACGCCTGGATCGACGAGGGCGAGACCTGGCTCTGCCTCTACACGGGGACGGGACGCAAGCACAACCGCCACGACGACGAGTCGCAACCGGGCGCGGCGACCTATGCGGCGAGGTTCGCGAAGCACCGGCTCGTAGGACTCGACGCCGGTTCCGCCGGAGGCGGCTTCACGAGCGACGTTTTCTACCCGCGGGGCGAGGAAATCAGACTCGACGCGGATGTCCGCGGCTCGCTGCGCGCCGAGCTCTGCGACGCGTGGGGGCGCAAGATCCGCGGCTGTCATCTCATGGACAGCGTTCCGGTGCGCGGCGACTCGGGCGGGCATGTGCTGCGCTGGGCCGACGTCGGGACCGCGGCTTTCCGCTTCGAGCCCGTGCGTGTCCGGCTCGAGTTCGCCGACGCGACGGTGTACGGGATAGAGTTCGGGTGAGCGGGCGATGAGCCCGAGCCAGGGCCGCGGGTTCCGCTGCAGTCAGCGAATGTCGCGCAGTTCTTCCCATTCCGAGATCATCGCTTCCATCCCCGACCAGGGGAAAACCGCTTTCCCGGAACTGCAGGGGGTGAGAATCAACCCCCGCCTGCCGAAGATCTCAAAGGTCCTCCGCACCGCTCTTCTGACTTCTTCCGGTTCGTCGCAGGGCATATGCAAAGTATCTGACGGACCCGTCCAGAAGCTGCAGCGGTCTCTGCAGGCAGTATAGAGTGCTTCGGGATCATTGCCGTGGAAGAAGGGATCCGGTGTGACAATGCAGTCCACATCAAGGTCTCGTAGGTGATCGACAATGGGGGTATATCCGGTGATCATGGTATAGCCGATCAGTGCGCGGGCACTGTGGATGACTTCCGCCTCTTCACGGACACGGTGTCCTACGGTTTGTTTCAGATATCCCGGACTGAAGAAATCGCAGCTCTCGTAGTATCCGTTTCTTCTGATGAAATCGGTTCCCAGTTCGAGGGCGATCTCGAGGTTCTTCATAGTGTTGCGGTGTTCGATCTCGAGAAAACGGTCCACCAGTTCCGGTTCGTCCACTGATTTGAGGCATATCCCGCTCGTCCCGAAGCTATGCAGGCCGTCGGTCAGGCCGCTGCCTATAGATATCAGTCGGGCCAGCTCATGCTTCTCGGCCAGGCGCGTCGCCTCTGCGTGATAGAAGCGGAGTGCCTCCAGTTCCTGTTCGGTCTCCGGCGGTGCCGTAAGGTACTCAAGACAGGTCAGATCCTCTTGAGATTCAACCCACGGGGTAACGAAATGGCCGACGTTGCCGTCACTGAAAAGAGGAATATCAAACCCGTGGGACCAGTTTTCGTCCAGGTTGACTTTCGCGGCAATATCTCCCGCCGGGGTATGCCAGGTCTTCCTGAGGACGCTACCGTCAAGATGTACTTCCGGGGTGGAATCACGCTGGTAGAACCTCTTCCAGGGTATGGCCACTACAGGATCGAGACCACGTTCCTGCGCAAAATACGTTACGGTCTCTTCCTGGGAAGGGCCAACCGGACTCTGCCATCGCTTTCCTATCCGGTGCACATAATCCTGCGGGTTGAAGAACGGAGAACACGGTACGTGGTCGACCTCTTCCCGGCGAAACGCCGCCCGCATTCTTTCTCTTGAGCTCATGCCATCCACAAGAGCCTCCTTTCCGCATAAAGCAGCCGTCTCGCGCTGCAAGCTCACCGTACGGTGTCGATTACCTGCTTCTCGTCGATCGCGACGCGGACTATGGGACAATTCTTCCACGATGGAACCTATACCGCAACCGGTCGTCACCGATCGGGAGAAGCTGCTCGCAGCATCAAGGAGGGTCTCCCGGACAGCGTTCCAGTGCGCCGCGACGGCGTGCGGGATAGCGTTCGGGTGAGAGGGCGATGAGCCTGAGCCTCGGGTTCCGCTGCTTCCAGCTCAAGACAAGGCCGTCAATGATCTCATGCTGTAGCTAGGCTTGCAGCACTTTCAGAGTATGTCTGGCCAGAATCTCGTTGATCTCTCGATGACGTGGAACGGGTTGTGAAATTCCGGTCTTCGGATTGCGATACCAGTCGTGTCTACCGCCGTGTCGTATCAGCACGCAACCGGCCTCCTCCAACTCGTTGATGAGATCCCGTCGTTTCGACTCACTTCCAGCTCGGAGACGCGTCGGACTTGCGGGATTCGATCATTCCAGAGATCCTCGTGCAGATCCCGCAAGTGTTCCTTCAGGTCCTCGATAGTTTCTCCCTGGGTCCAATAGTCAGGGAATTGCTCCAGATACCCAAGCCAGTGGTCGTTCTCCTGCCAGTAGACGTACCGAACGGTCATGTCCAGATGATACCTTTCCTCGCCAACCATGTAAACGCGTCCATGTGGCTTGACTGCTACCGATCCTCCAGGATGAACTCGACCCGGCGGTTCTTCCAGCGGTTGACCGTGTCGCTGAACGGTTCGACCGGATCGTTGCCTCCGACGCCACGGGTCTCCATCCGGGCGCGCGGGATTCCTCGTGTGACGAGGGCGTCGCGGATCGCCTCCGCACGCTCTCTTGAGAGCGGAAGGAGCACCTGTTCGTGCTCGCGCCGGCCCCGTTCTTCGTCGAACCAGTAGACCATATTCGCGTGCCCTTCTACCGTGATCTGGTAGCCGGGATACCGCCGGAGCTTCTCCGCGAGCCGGTCGAGCGTCTGCAGGTTCTGCTGCCGCCGGTCTTCGGCGACGTTGATGAAATCTGCGGTATTGGGCGCGAAGGTGATACTCGCTATGCGAATTCGAAGCAGATCGTTGTCCCGGATGACGAGGATGTCGGTTGGAAGATCCATTCGCGTTTCCGCACGGTTTCGAAGAACGTCCGACGCAGAATAGACGATCTCGTAGTCGACCGCCGACTGCACGAGCTCTCCGGTCCTCGAGTACCCGTCCCAGACGATCGACTCGGGCGGAGCCCCCTCGCCGTTCCAGCTGATGAACTCGACACCTGTGGGGTCAAGGATCGTCAACTCCCACGCTGCAATCGCGCTTTCATCGTGCGCCTCCAGATCGATCGTCAACTCGTCGCGCACACCGTCGCCGTCGGGAGCGAAGGGAAAGGGCCCGGCGTCGAGCGAGAGGTCCGGTGGTGACACGTCGAGCCGGAACTCCTCGGTTGTGGAGCGAGCAACCTTCGCGTTCAGGTAGCGAACCTCGAGCTCACCAAGGTAGAGCCCCTCGGGCGCGATCGGACTCTCCATCGTGCCGTCCCACACGACTTCGCGCGGCGGCACGCCGGGACCGCTGAACGAGCGTACGGTAACGCCGTTGGGACCGGAAATGCCGAGCGTCCATCCGGACACCGAGTCTCGCGGTTGCGCAGTAAGGGTGAACACCATGAGGTCCATGAATCCGTCACCCGTCGGAGCGAACCCGTCGGTCGCCCGCTGTGCGGAGGCGCTTACAGGTCGGGTGTCCACGACCAGATTGTCCACCGTCACGAGCTGCTCGTTTCCCGCACGGTCGCGACTGTAGAGCTGGTAGCTGTACGTCCCGTCGGGAACGAGATTTCCGTCGTCGTCGCGGCCGTCCCACAGGAGATCCGGCGCGACTCCGGGCCACTCGTACCTGCGAACCGGTTGCGCCTGCTCGTCGAAGAGCGTGCCTTCCCACAGATCCTCCTCGGAGGTGTCCTGCACGATACGCAGCCGTCTGCGGCCGATCGGCTCGCCGGGCGCGATATGCCTGAACTCGGGCTCGATCCGTGCGACAGGGGGCACCGTGTCCACGTGGAAGGGTTCGGTGCGTTCGACGACTCGGTTACCCTTCTCGTAGAGAACCTCGATCTCGGCCAAGTAGGCGCCGTCGTCAACGAGCAGCCCGTCGTCGCCACGGCCGTTCCAGACGAACGGCGTGGGAGCGGTTCGAGCGCGCTCACGACGGAGGACGACGGTCTGCTCTTCGTCGAGGATCCGCAGCGTGAAACGGGTGATGCCCTCCGGGATCTCAACCGTCGGCTCAATGCGCAATCTGTCCTGGATGCCGCTGCCGGTGGGAGAGAAGTAGCGCAGATCCGTGGCGAGCGTCACGGGAGTCGGACGAGTGTCGACCTCAACCTCGACTACGTTCGACCGCCCCAAGTTTCCCGCCTCGTCAACAGCCTCGAGGAAATACGCGTAGATGCCGTCGGGAACCGGCCGACCTCGATCGTCGGTCGCGTCCCAGCCGAACTGTGCAGGCGCTCGATCCGCGTATCGTTCGCTTCGCACCGCCCGTCCATCCTCGTCCTCGATGCGAATGGTCCACTCCGGCTCCTCGGTCGTCTCGTTGTAGAAGGTGACCGCATCGCGTCGACCGTCTCCGTCGGGGGAGAAGAGGCGATACTCCGGGCGGACCGATGCCTGCGGTGCGGTCACGTCCAGTATCACCGGCTCGGACTCGGTATACGCGCTCTTGCCGTGGTCGTAGTGGACGGAGAGCTCTGCGCGGTACGCCCCCTCGGGGAGGACGACGCCGTCGCGATCCCGGCCGCTGAACGACAGCGTGGGCGGCAGCGGCGCCGCTCCGTGCGATTGCATGACGATGCGCTGCTGCGCGTCCCTCACTCCAAAGTCCCAGGTCACGATGTTCTCAGGGGCCTCGGCCTCCACCGAGAAGACGACTTCGTCGGTCGGAGCGTCCGTGCCGGGCGAGAAGAATCGGATCTCGGGCACAAGAGCGACGTCGTACTCTTCGGTGTTGAGCGTGAGCCCTACGAGGCGCTCGACCGTCGTGTTTCCCGCTCTGTCGGTGGCCGAGATCTCGTAGTCGTACCTGCCGTCGGGCGCCGGCTCACCCGCGTCGTCGCGCCCGTCCCAGGCGAAGTCTTCGGGTTCGCTCGACCTCCAGACAAAGGTGCGTACCGGTCTGCGTTCCGCGTCGAGGAAGGTCCCTGTCCACAGATCCTCGACGCTCCCGCTCTGTTCGATCGGGAGGATATTGCGGGCTCCTTCGCCGTCGGGCGAGAACGCCGTATAGGCGGCCGAAACCCGAACGACCGGTGCAACGGTGTCCACCACGATCGTTCGTGGCGCGGTTCGAGCGACGCGCCTCGTCTCATCGGTGACCTCGAGGTAGTAGCTGTACGCACCGTCGGCGACGAGCTCGCCTTCGTCGTCGAGTCCGTCCCAGACGAAGCGCTGCGGCAGCTGGAGCCCGGTACGCCGGCCGAGGAGTCGCTCGAGCAGCGTCGGCTCTTCCACCTCGAACGGTGGCACTCCGGCCTCCGCGCGAACACCCATCGTCCGAACCGGGACACCGGCTTCGTCCTCGATAACGAAACGATAGTCGATGATCCGGTAGCGCGAGGCAACGTCGAGTCGCACTTCGAACACGTCGCCGGGATTCCCGTCCGACGGCGAGAAGTACTCCTCCTCCTCGGTATGGAGCCTGATCTCGAGCGGGCGCCGCGCCCGCGCATCGATCGGGGCCGAAGCGGAGGCGCCGACGGCAAGGAGATCGCGGTGAGCAGGGTTGACGAAGAGATTCGCGTGGCCACCTTCTCGCGGGAGCCCCGCATAGGTTCCGGGGCCTTCGGGAGCGGTCACGCTTACCTCGTCGTACGGCGGGGTGAAGCGGTAGCCCACCGCGAAATGGAGAGGCAGCGAGCCGGTTCCATCCTGAACGCGTCTGAGATCGAACGAGTACCCGAGGCCGGCGGTGATTCCAGGGTCGACGAGCAGGTCGAGATCGGCGAGTAGCCGCACGTTTCCGAATCGCGGGAAGCTCACATCGAGCGACAGGTCAAGCTCGGCGCGATCGGTGTCCAGGAGCCGGGCACCGATTCCGAGTCGGGGCGTCGGCATCTCCGGCGAATACGTCCCGGCGTCGATCCAGAAGAACCCTTTGCCCAGACCGTGAAGTCCCGCGTCCCACCAGATATCGCTCAGTACGAACCAGTCACCGAGGCGATGGTAGATTCCGAAGTCCGTGGACGCTCCCCAGTCGGGTTGCTCGCCGCGACCGAACTCGGCGTTCAGCGCGGCGCCTGCAAAGAGGTCCGGATAGAGTGCCTTGGAGAAGGCCAGGCGCGTCCTCGAATGCCATCCGCCACTCGCGTATGGAAGCGCATCTGAGAGGACGGTCAGGTCGACGGTGCCGGTGAGAACGCCCCGGTCGGTCGGAAGCGACGAGCCGATCCCGGCGACCACTCCCGCGCCTGAAGCGTCCCGAATGCCGAACAGACCAGTCGCGTAGAGCCCCAGACTCACCCGCGAGAGCGCGGCGTCGAGCGCCGGGTTACGAGGCGAGACGAACGGGGCATCCTGCGCGCTCAGTCCGGTGCCGTAGGCGAGCGAGCCGGGCCCGGAGAGCGTGTACGGAGAGAGAGGCTCCACGCCGGGAGCACTCTGCGCGGCGAGAGACCCCGCCACGACGAAACCGATGAGCACGAAAACGACAAGTCGACTTTCCCGCATACAACCTCCCGCTCGAAGCCGTTTTCAGAGCTGGTGAGTGGACTCTGATTCAAATATACGCGTAGGCGGTAGCGATGTGAGTAGGCCGTATGGGTGATGGAGTCGGGACGCCGCGCAATGAATCAAGGGAGGCATGAGGAAGGGGAATCCACAGACAATGAGATAGGAGGAATGCTGATCCTGATGGGTAAGACCAACGAGAAGCCGACGACATTCGAGCGGCAGATTCTTACCGACGCGAACGGCAAGGCGACGCACGTGGTGCTAACCGTTGAAGCCTTCCGGGACATGGAAGAGCTGATTGAGGACTCGCAGGTGTTCCAGGAGTTCTACCAGATGCGCGGCGAGGAACGTATGATCCCTTGGGGAGAGGCGAAGGAACGCCTTGGCCTACAGGATTGAGATTCGCCCGAAGGTCGAGAAGGACCTGAAGACACTACCCAAGCATGTGCTCAGAGCGATCAGGCGGACCATTGACGCATTGGCCGACGATCCGCGTCCCTCTGGGGCGAAGCGCCTATCTGCCCGTGAGGAGTGGAAGATTCGAGTCGGTGATTACCGGGTTCTCTACCTGATTGAAGACGAGCGGCTGACCATAGTGGTTGTCAAAGTCGGACACCGAAGCGACTTCTACCGCAAACGGTGAGACCCAGGTGGTGTGGTAGACCAACCGAAGTTAACTCAATCGGAGCGTTCTGCGATGCACTCACGCACATCATTGATGATCTTGAATCAAGAACGGTATTCTACGCCTATCCGTTGGAGGGTGACCGCCAGATTGGAGTTGACTCCGAAACCGCTAAGCTCGACTTCCTGGTCCGTGAAGTAGAATCCGTGACGTAGAAGACGACGGGGCTTCTGGAACTATGGACGACCTCTGATGCACCGCAGCGAGCCCGGGATTCCTCTCACCGTCCGTAAACGAACGACCACCATCCGTTCTGTTACTGCCCGAGAGAGGACTTGAACCTCCACGTCCGTAAGGACACTAGACCCTGAACCTAGCGCGTCTACCAGTTCCGCCACTCGGGCTCGTGCAGAGATGAAAAGTAGCACCGTCCCGGGGCGTTGTCAATGGCTCGCGAACTGGTCGCAGTTGTGGTCGCGACGGCGACTGCTCAGTACTATCAGGCCCCCAAGTCGTTGGGAGGCAACATGAAACGCATGCTTCTTCTGGTCGCCACGCTCGTGGTCCTCGCCGCGGGGCTTCCCGCGGACACCTTTCTGAACGGGCATGGCGGTCCGCTCGCGGTCCGGCTCGTCGGCGAGACCGACGACGTGTTCGACTACGTGACCCAAGGAGGGCAGGAGATCCTCTTCCCCTTCTACCGGCTGAGCTATCTCTACGACTTCGCCCGCGCGGAGAACCTCGAGCTCGCCCTGGGCCTGAGCCTGCAGGTGCGTAATGCGTCCATCCGCTGGGAGTCCACCGACGGTCAGTCGTTCGTGGCGTCGCAGGATCTGGGCCCGGTGCCGATCGTCAAGTTCCGCGCCGAGTACGCCTTCCCCGGCGGCCGGGTCCCCGGAGCCTTCGTCGGGTTCGAAGCCGACGCCGGGCCTTGATCTCTTCCTCAATCTCCGCGGCCTCGGCCGAGGCGGTGCGGGCACGCGGCCCCCGGAGAACCGCACCTTCTGGTCACAGTCCCGCAGCGGCTTCACGGACAACTTCCTGAGCACGCTCTCGCTCACGCTCGGCGCGCGGGTGCGGTAGCCGCCGTCGGTGCTTGTCGCGCGCGCGTTCGCGGCCTACACTTGCCGGCATCAACCACGCCAGGCGAGGAATCCATGGCCGAACAGATCGTGCGACTTGACGCCGACGACTTCGAAGAGGCACTCGACTTCATCAACCTTGTGTTCTCGGCCTACGAGCCGCACGATTTCGAGCGACTCCTGCCCAAGCTCTACCGGCCGACCGACGAAGCGATGGCCAGGCACCTCGCGGTGAAGCGTGACGGGAAGATCCGGGCGATCGTGGGCGTCTACCCGATCGAGCTTCACATAGGCGATGCGGTGTTCAGGACTGCGGGCGTCGGTGCGGTCTCGGTGCATCCGAGAGATCGGGGGCGCGGCTACATGCACCAGCTCATGGCCGCCTCGGTCGCGCAGATGCGGGAGGAGTCGTACGAGATCTCCTGGCTCGGCGGCCAGCGCCAGCGCTACGGCTACTTCGGGTACGAGGTGTGCGGATCGGTTTTCGAGTTCAGCGTGAGCAAGGCCAACGTCCGTCATAGCTATGGGTCACCGTCTGAGCTCACCCTTGAGAAGGTGACATCCGCCGACGATGAGCGGATTCCCGCCGTCGTCCGATGGCACGATCTCCAGCCGGTCCGTTGCTCGCGCCACGCTGATACCTTCTACGACGTCGCGACGAGCTGGTACCACGACCTGTTCACCGCGCTCGACGCCGAGCGGCGGGCGGCGGGATACGTCGTCGCGGACTCGAGCACCGGCATGGTGTTCGAGGCGGCAGGGGAGTCGGAGGCCGCGACGCGCGCGCTCGTACCCGCATGGGTCCGGCAGCGGAACCGGGATTCCGTCCGCTTCGAGACCGCACCGGTTCCTTCGCCGCTCGTCGACGAGCTCGGTCGTATAGCGGAAGGGTACCGTATCCGGCCGTCAGGAAACTGGCAGATCTTTGACTGGGAGCGGGTCCTTGGGGCTCTGCTCGCGCTCCGAGCCCGAACGACCGGGCTTGCCTCGGGCGAGATCATCGTCGGCATCGAGGGCTACGGACATCTGCGGCTTGCCGCGTCTGCCGAGGGAACCGCCTGCGAGCGGACGGAGGCGGCGGCGGCCGTCGAGATGAGCGCGGCGATCGCGATGCGGACGCTCTTCGGGCCGCATCCGCCGTGGACGGCCGGAGCGATCTCCGGGTCGGTCCTCGACGGTTGGTGCCCGCTGCCGCTCTACCTGCCACGGCAGGACGAGGTGTAAGGAGGTGCGATCGAGATCGGCGGGCGTCCGCTTTGTGACGGGATGTCCTACGACTCCCGGTACAGGAACCGCTTGATCTTGCGCGTCGGGGTACGCTCGAACGGTTCCCACTGGAGGATCATCCGGGCGAGCCGGGCATGCCGGCTGACGCGCGTGTTCACGTTCTTTCGGATCTCCTCGAGTATCTCGTCGGCCCGCTGCTGAAGTGCCGCGGCCTCCTCATCTGCTGCAGCAAATCGTTCCTTGAGCTGCTCGATGTCGATGTGAACGCGGGCGGTAAGCCCTCCGGCTTCTTCGTAGACCACCGACTCCACCACGAGCTCGTGCTCGTTGATGACGTTCTCCAGATCTTCCGGGTAGATGTTCTCCCCGCCTGGTCCGAGGACCATGTTCTTGAGTCGACCCCGAATGTAGACATAGCCGTCGCGGTCCATCGAGCCCAGGTCGCCCGTTCGCAGCCACCCGTCTTCCGTGAGGACCTCCCGCGTGGCCTCTTCGTTGCGATAGTAGCCGCGCATCACGTTCGGACCGCGCACCAGAACTTCGCCCTCTTCGCCCGGCCGCGACGCCCCGTCTATCCGGATCTCCACACCCTTGATCGCAGGTCCGGTGGACCGGTAGCGCGTGTGTTCGGCGTCGGTCCCCGCGACAAGCGGGGCGGTTTCCGTGAGCCCATAGCCGATCGAGTACGGGAATCGGGCTTCTCTCAGGAACCGTTCGGTGTTCGGGGTGAGCGGGGCCCCTCCGACTCCGAAGAACCGAAGCGTCCCGCCGAACGCGGCGTAGACCTTTCTACCGGCCGCGCGATGGATGAGCTTGCGAAGCGGCGCAATCCTCTCGAGCGCGCGTGTAATCGCGTTCCTGGCGAATACCGGCTTGACCCGCGCGTCGTAGAGTTTCTCCATGATGAGCGGGACGGAGAGCATGAGCGTCGGCCGCACCTCCTTGAGGGCGGGCAGCAGCGCCGACAGGACCGGGGGACGTCCGAGGTACGTTACGCAGGCGCCGGCGGCGAACGGAACGAGAAACCCGATCGTGCATTCGTAGCTG
The DNA here is from genome assembly GCA_007118855.1 of Spirochaetaceae bacterium. GTDB lineage: Bacteria > Spirochaetota > Spirochaetia > DSM-27196 > SLST01 > SLST01. Next base: position 3,827 of record SKQU01000377.1, on the reverse strand, counting down.
TGAGCAAGCGGCAGGACGGAGAGAAACCGGTCTTCCGGCCGGATGTCGATGACCGCCATCGAGCTGATGATGTTTTGCACGAGGTTTCCGTGGGTGAGCATCACTCCCTTGGGATCGCCGGTCGTACCGGAGGTGTAGAGGATCGCCGCGAGGTCGCTCTCGTCGATCGCGGGGCGCGAACCGGGATCAGCGTCGCCGTCGAGGTTGGCAATCTCGTCGAGCCCGAGCACAAATCCAGTCTCACTTCCGGTGGGCGCCTTTGGCCGCAGCGATTCGGACACGATCAGCCCCGAGGCGCCGGCGTGCTTCAGGATCGAGCCCGTCGCCTCAGCGGAGAAGTCCGGCAGGATGGGCACGACGACCGACCCCATCCCGACGACGGCCAGATAGGCGATGCACCAGGCGGGGCTGTTTTCGCCGAGCAGACCGACGCGATCTCCCTGCGCGACGCCGGTCGCCGCGAGCCGGTTCTGCAAGCGCGCGATCGACTGGCCGGCCTCGCGGTACGTGAACGACGCCCCGTCGCGAAGGACGAGGGCGTCGCGCCCGGCGTGCCGGGCAACGCTTGTCGCGACCAGGTCGCCGAGCGTCCTGAGCCGCGCTACCTCTCTGGAAACCTCTCTCCACTCCATACCCAAAAGGTAATGGGAGCCGGGTCCGGTTTCCAGCTCTCACCGCCGTTCGCGGTGTTCCTCGAGCGTGTCCGCGATGCGCAGCCTCTCCCGGCTCGGGCGCGCACCGCCCCCGCTCGGTCTCGTCTAGAAGTGGTCCTCACGGTCATCGCGGATCATCCGGATGACCTTCTGCACGCCGCGGTCAATTTGCGGCTTGAAGAAGTAGCCCAAAGCGATACCCACGATGATCCAGAATATCATGGTTCATTACTCCTTTCCGGCAGGATCGTCCTCGCTGACGATGTTGATCTTGACTCCGGGCTCGGTCGTTGCTTCCTCTCGGGGCGGAATCGTGACCGAGAGGATGCCGTTGCGGTAGACGGCCCTGACCGCGTCATGGTCGAACTTGTCCGCCGGCACGTAGTAGCGCTGCTCGCCGAAGCTCTTGCGCTTGAGCCGACGCTTGAAGTAGCGGGCCCCGTCGGGCTCCCGCATGGCTTCCGGCAGTGTTCCGGAGAACACCATGTAGTCACCCTTGAACTCCAGGGTCACATCGCTCTCGCCGAAGCCGGCGACCGCGAACTCGAAGATCAACGTCTTGTCTTCGGTCATGTAGATGTTCGAGGGCGGATAACTGTACCCGGCATAGAACTCGCGGTTCCACTTCCAGGCCTTGTCACCCGGGATGAACTGCATCCGGTCGGTGAATGCGTTGGTGAAGTCTTCGGCAGCGGCGAATATCTCGTCCATCACCTTGCCGAGATCCGGGAAATCGTGGCATTTCATAATGCCTCCTTCTGCGGGCCCTTTCAGGCCGTCTCCCGCCATGCGGGTTCCCTCCCGTACCGGGAAGGCGCCGCCCTGTCGCGACGGCATGGGCCCTGTTCGGCGCCCATAGCTATATAGAACTGAATTTGCTTCGCCGTGTCACCCTGATTGCGGACTCCCGGTTCCCGGCGGACCGGGGCCCAAGTCGTGACTTTCTGCCGTCGCTCTGCTACCTTAGGGTCCACTTGCGTGTACTGTTCATCGGCGAAATAGTCGGCAAAGCCGGCGTCTTCACCGTCAAGTCGCTGTTGCGCGATCTGAAGACGGAGTTCTCGGTCGACTTCGTCGTCGCCAACGCCGACGGCGCGACGGGCGGGTTCGGCCTGGGAAAGAACCACTCGGTCTACCTGCGCAAGCTGGGGATCGACGTCATCACCGGCGGCGACCAGATCTACTACAAGAAGGATATGGTTCCCCACATTGACACGGCGTACTACCTGCTGCGTCCGGCCAACTACCCGCCGGCGACCCCCGGTCGCGGGTGGCGGTTCTACAATCTTTCCGAGGATCGGAAGATCGCGGTGATCAGCATGCTCGGCCAGTCGGGGTTCGACCGGGTGCACGCGAGCAACCCATTCACCTTTCTGCCCGAGCTCGCGAGTCGGGCCCGCAAGGAAACTCCGTGCATCATCGTCGACTTTCATGCGACGACCACCGCTGAGAAGTACACCATGTTCCATCACGGCGACGGGCACGTATCCGCGATCGTGGGAACCGGCACCCGGGTGCAGACAGCCGACGCGCGGATCATGCCCAGGGGGACGGCGATCATCGCGGACGTCGGGCGCACCGGGAGCCGCGACAGCGTAGCCGGTCTCGATCCCGGGCCGGAGATCCGGAAGTTCATGACCGGCGTGCCTGAACGCTCCTCGGATACCTGGGTCAATCTCGAGCTGCAGGGTGTCGTGATCGAGATCGGTGAGGACGGGCGTGCCAGCGCGATAACCGCGATACGACGGGAATGTGCGGGACCCACCGATGACTGAGCGAGCGGATGTCGTCGCCGTCGATGGGCTGCACGCCACGGTGAGCAGCGGTCCGACGGAGACGTGCGGGAGTTGCACGAGTCCGCTCTGCAGCCCGCGTGCGCGCACCTGGGAGGTGAGCATCGACGCGGAGCTCGCCGACGACGTCGTGCCCGGAGTGAGCGTGGAGATCGCCTCACCACCTGCGGCGATGGCAAGGGGCGTGCTGATCTTCGTGGTGCCGCTCGTTCTGTTCGCCGCCGCCTACCTGGGCCTGAGCGGGCTTGCCTCTGAGACGGCGCGCGCGGCCGCAGGCTTCGTCGGGCTCGCGACCGGTCTCATCCTCGCCGTTGCCGTCGCGAGAGTCTGGAAGGAGCCCGAGCCCACGGTTGTCAGGGTCTGCGAGTCCGTCACGAGTCGCGATAACCGTAGACCGTCCGGAACGACTCCACGACCTGAAGCTTGACCGTCTCCGGATCGGGTGTCCGTCCGGTCAGCGCCTGGAGGGATGTGACCCCCCGGTCGCGGATCCCGCATGGAACGATCCAGGAGAAGTGCGACAGATCCGGTGCCACATTGAAGGCAAAGCCGTGCATCGTGATCCCGCGCGTGATAGCGATGCCGATCGCCGTGATCTTCTCGTTGCCCACCCAGACGCCGCGGTGCTCCTCGTCGCGACGCGCGCTGATCGCGTAATGCCGGTCGAGGAGTCGCACGAAGACCTCCTCCATCCGCTCGATGAAGAGCCGCACCTTGCGCTGGTGAGCGGCGAGGTTGATGATGGCGTAGCCGACGATCTGTCCGGGGCCGTGGTACGTCGCCTCCCCTCCCCGGGTGATCCGGTGGATCTCCACCCCCGCGGCCTCGAGCTGCGCCTTCGGAGCGAGGATGTCGCCGTCGGTTGCCTTGCGGCCCATCGTGATCACCGGAGGATGCTCGACCAGAACCAGGGTGTCCGGTATCCGGTTCTCCCGGCGCTCTTCCACGAGCCGCAGCTGCAGCTCGAGTGCCTCCGCGTAGGGCATCCGTCCTGCATCCATGACTTTGAGCGTGAGCGGTTCGCGCGGCTGTCCCCATGGCTGTGAACTCATGCGTCAGCGATGCTCCCGTACGAGACGGCTGATCGTCTGCGCCATCTGCGCCAGGGGCACCTGGCGTTCGACGTGACCGAGCTCGTATGCAACGCGCGGCATTCCGTAGACGACCGACGTCGCCGCGTCCTGGCCGATCGTGATGCCGCCGGCCCGCAGGATCGATCCGAGCTCCGCTGCTCCGTCCCTGCCCATTCCCGTCATGATGACTCCCATCGCGCGTTTCCCGTACTCCGCCGCCACTGAAGCGAAGAGCACGTCCGCCGATGGTCGGTGTCCGTTGCGCGGAGGCTCGCGGTCCACGCGGATCTCCCCGCGCTTCGCCGAGC
>SKQU01000309.1 GCA_007118855.1 Spirochaetaceae bacterium | reverse complement strand
TCTACGTGCTCGACGCCGGCCGGATCGTCGCCAGCGGCCCGCACGATCGCCTCCTCGCCACCTCGCCGCTGTACGAGCGGCTCTGCAGATACCAGCTCCTCGACACCGCGCCCGCCTGACCTTCGGGCCCTCCGCGCCCCTGGCCCCGCGAGCGCCCGGCCGATCACCCGGGAGCGGAACAGCGACCAGGCGAAGACCTCGCATCAGAAGCTCGTCAGCGTCCCGAGCTTCGGAGGGGCGAGCGGGAGATAAGATGCTATCTGCCATCCCTCCTGTCGAGACGCTATCTGCGAGCGACCACCGTGGTGTCTATGCCTGCCGGAATCCGCTATGCTGAAGGTATGGGCGAGGGTCGCGAAGGAACATCCATTCATGGGCATCTCGACAGAGCGGTAGAGTACCTGAAGTCCATCGGCTGCACTGAGATCTACGTGTTCGGGTCCGCTGCCCGCGGCGACGCCCGCGAGGACTCGGACCTGGATATCGCCGTTCGGGGTATACCAGCAGACAGGTTCTTCACCTTCTACGGTGAGCAGCTGGTTGCATGTGCGGATCTTCGACGCGTGTCTTGAGATGGACTCCCGCGCCGTGCGCCCGCCATTGACAGGGTGAGCAGGAATAGCAGACAGCAACGTCTCCCAGCAGAAGCCGGTCTTCAACTTCGCGGTGACTGGAGTCTCCCCGTCCAGCGTCACCGTCTGTCCCTCACGGGCTCTGCTGAAGACGACGGTTATCTTGCCAACACCAACTATAATTGGTACTATGAGATGGAAAGGAGCGCCTGTTGCCGATCAGCGGAAAGGAAATGCTTGACCGCTTCCAGCGTGACGGGTGGCAGATCATCAGCCGCCGTGGCTCTCATGTGAATGTCGGCAAGGGTTCCGAACGGGAAATCATTCCTTTGCACAAGGAACTGAAGAAAGGACTCGAACAGAAACTGTTCAAACGTCTCGAGTCACACCAGGAGAGGTGACGCAATGGTCTACCACTTCAAGATACATGCTGAGGACTCCGGATTCTGGGCAGAATGCCTGGAGCTCACGGGTTGCTCAACCCAAGGAGATACGCGTGAGCAACTCGTCACCAACGCAGAAGAAGCGCTGAATCTCTACCTCGAAGAGGCCGAGGACTCGCTGGTCGTTCATCCGCTCCCCCGGAGCATCCAAGGTGAAGACGTTATCGAGGTGCCGGTAGACCCGCACCTAGCGTTGTCCGTCGTATTGCGTCGGTTGCGCACAGAGCGCCATTTCACTCAGAAGGAGGTCGCCGACAGACTCGGGATGAAGAGTACCTTCAGCTACCAACGGCTTGAGCGACGCTCAAATCCAAGCCTCAGTACTCTGAAGAAGCTCAAAGAGGTCTTTCCCGATCTGTCTTTGGACTACGTGCTCAGGGAGTAGGGATCTTGCTCACGAGGGGCTCGGATTCTGGGGGCAACCGGCTCCTCTCGAAGGATCTCGCGAAGGCTATTGTTGGGAAGTCTCTCTTCGCTCATCTGTGCTCCTGGTAGTAGTCGACGATCTCGACCTCGTAGGCGTCGGTACTCTCAAGTCATTCAGATTCCGCGAACACTGAATCACGTACAGCTTTCTCAGCGCGACGCGCTGGATGTCCTTCGGCACGCGACGTCAGACCCTGCGCTGCCAGCCCAAATCGGTCTCGTCGTCGCCGAAGGACTGTATCATCACATCGTTATGTTAGCCTTCTGCGTCAATATCGTCAACCGTCAACATCGTGATGGGCGTACGACATCTCAGTTCAGAAAGTGTCAAAGACACTGAGGACATAGTCATATCGTGCGATTCTGCCAGTTGTAATAGACTGTCAGTGGAAGTGCCCTGTGAGTTCTTCGCCCTCGCTCACCGCGTACTGCGCGAGCAACGCGCCACAGTGCTCTCTCAGATCGCGGCCATCGGCCGAGCTGGTCGTTGACCCGCGGGGTATATGGCAAGACGGTGACCAAGGTCATGCCCGCCGATCGCGTAGGTGAGACGCTCGAGCAGATTGACCGGTACCGGCAGCTGCAACGACTGCTGCTGCCGCTTCACCACGGCCAAAGGCCGCGACGCGGCACCTGACGGTCCGGGATCGGAGCCGGCGCGAATCTGATCTCGTTCAGCCGAGCCTGTCGTGGACGCCGGACTCCAGGAACACCACCTGCGGGCCGTTGGTGTCGATGTCCACGAACCGGCGCGACCAGGGGAACGAGGCGTTGATGGAACGATCCAGACGGCCGAAGGTCCGATGAACATGGCCGAAGACGTGGAGGAACGGTTTCTTCCGGCTCACCATTCGTGCGACCGGCTCGGTTCCCCAGCCGATGACGGTACCGTCGTCACTCGGCCCGCCATCCAGAACTCCTCGCGGCGGTGTATGAGTCACGAGCAATGTGTGGCTGTCTACGAGGCGGCTGAGCCGACGGATGTCGCGCCGGTGGTCGCGTGAGCTGCGATCGAGCGACGTCCACCGGTACCCAACGAGGTTGAGCGGCCCCAAATCGACCCGCCTGTCGTGAATGTTGCGGATATCTCCGTCGTCCTCCCACGATGTCAGATCGTGGTTGCCGGGGATGAGGTAGACAGGCTTGCCGGCGGAACGCAGTATTCGTTTGAACTTCGTCTCGATGTGACCGAGGGTCCTCATGAACGGCTTTGCGGGATCATGCAGCGTTTCGATCTGGCGCTCGGCGTACTCTTCGAAGCTCTCGTCGGCTCCAGGCAACTCCGCGAGGAAGTCGTCCGGCTCCAGGTCCGACTCGGCAATCGCTTCCTGCATCTCTTCCGGCTTGAATCCATCGTCGATGATATCTCCGGCGATGATGCCGCACTCGTACTCCCCCTCACGGAGCATCTCAGCGAACCTCGTGATCGCGGGCACCAGCCCGTGAATATCCGCGGTGACCAGGAATCTCATACGTGCACTGGAGAGGATAGCCCGCAGAGTACGGAATATCCGCCACCGTAAGTGATCGTCTCGTTCCGGCTGCTCATCCGGATAGGCACGACGCAGTTCCTCGAGCTCTCGTTTCAGCCTCTGCAGTTTCTCCGGCCCGCCGAACCCGGCGCCGCCACTTATGTTGACCCGGTTTCCGGCACGCTGCACAGTTCCGACACGGGTATGGCCGTGTACGACAGGCCGGGGAGAGAACTCGGCAAAGTCGCCGTCGGCGCGACTCCAGAGCAGATCGGCCGCGCGTTGTCCGGTCAACGTGCGTCGCGGATCACGTCCGGCATGCACGAGGATGTAGTGTGGCGTCTCATATATACGCTCGAGACGCGTCCGGATCCACTCGATGCTGGTGTCCGTCATCTCCGGCCGATGCCTCAGATGATCCGGGACGGTTCTGCCGGGTTCGCCGGCACGGACGCATATCAAGCTGTTCTCGGTTGGCATCCTCAGTTGCGACGTTAGGATCCATCGGCGCCTGCCTCGCGGGGTAGCGGCCTTTTCAGGACCAGTATTTCCGCGAGGGAGAGAGTCCGATCAGTCGGCTCCAGAATCGGCAGCGTCGCGATCATCGCAGAGCGCCTCTCAGAAGCCTCTTCGTCTCCCCTGAGGGCGTCCTCTCGCACCAATTCCGACACGACGACATGGAAGGCCTTGATCGTATCTCCCCCCACTGACGTGTGAGTTCCTGATGCGTAGTGGTCACCATATCCCGGCGAGCTCGCCGAGACTCTCAGGGCACCGTGAACGTTTTCGATGGCAGCGACTGCCGTAGTCACCGTCCCACGAGAAGGTGTGTGTCGCAGGGGTGAGCCCTCCCGTGGCTTAGATTCGTCGCATGTGCGCTCCCGTTTCGCTCATAGCTGAGCTCACTTGTTTCCGGATCTCGTCGCGAACGCTCGGGCAATCGGCGAGAGATTCAGCGCCACAGGGCTTGACGCGCGGCGACGATAGTGGGATGATCCCACTATGGCAATCGCACGAGCGGATGCAAAGAAGCGGGTCGTGATTCCGGGAGCACGGCCCGGGGATGTCTTCGAGGTCGACAGCGCCGGCGAAGGTAGATATACGCTCGTGCGCCTCGAGCGGAAACTCGACAGGCCACGTCTGTCTCGCGATGAGGCGCTGCGCACCATCGCTGATCATCCGCTGACGCCGCGCGTTCCGTGGGAAGAGCTCCGCGACATGACGCGCGAACCGTGATCCTCCTCGACACGAACGTACTCATCTATGCCTCGCTACCCACAGATCCGTAGCCGTCGTCAGGTAGTTCCCGTATCATCGCCGCCCATGAGCTCAGGCTACCAGGCGCACGACACCAGGCGAAGCAACGGGTATACGCCGGAAGATGCCGTCCTGCTTCACTTCTGGCGCGAGCCGCTCACAGGAGATCGCTGATCCTCCGCACCGGCGAGCGCCACGCAGGAGGCCTCGCCGGGACCGAGGATGCGAAGGAGTTCGACGAAGAGCTCGTTTTCCGGCATCGTCATCGGTTCGGCGGGGAGGATCGAACCCGCGGCGAGTGCTTGCTCCACCACCTCGAGCTCGGAATACCCGCGGATGCGACCGGCCGCGAGCTCTGCGCGGACTTGCTCGGTCACGCGCAGGGATCGGCATGCGATGCCCGATCGGGTGAATCGTCTCCAGACCACGAGCCAACGATTCTCGGCTTTGTAGAAGGCCCAACCGACGAGCGGGGGCGTGGCGAGGAGTTCGTCCTGCCGGACCCGTCGGTCCTCTCGTCACTTCCCGACGGAACGACGCTCTGGGACAGCACTGGCCAGGCATGTTCATCTCCCGCTTCTCGCCCACCCCGCCCGCACCGGTGGTTGCCCGGCGGCTCGTGTGAGATACTCCGGATGCAACCTGCGTCCCGGAGGAGGGCCCCATGAGCGAACCAGTCAACGAGATCTCGCCGGCGAGCCAGGTATACCGGCGCCTCCAGCAGCGGATCGACGAGCTGCCCGTGCCGTTTCCCCGGTCGGACTCGGGGGCGGAGATCAGGCTCCTGCGGGCACTCTTCGACCAGGAGGAGGCGACGGTCGCGCTCGAGCTCAGCGCGGTGGCCGAGCCGGTCGCAGCGATCCACCGGCGGCTTACGCGAGCCGGGATCCATGTCGAGCAGGTACGTCTCGCCGGGCTCCTCGACGGGCTCGTCCGGAAGGGCGCGATCGCGAGCGGCGTTGTCCGGGTTCGAGGCGCCGGCGGGTACCGTCCGGTGCGGACGTACGGGCTCGCGCCGCTTGTGGTCGGAATGTTCGAGTTCCAGGTCGATCGGCTCACGCCCGAATACGTGCGCGATTTCCACCAGTATCTCGACGATGGCTTTCGGGAGTCGGTCGTGGGCGTGAAGACCGGCCAGTTGCGCACGGTGCCGGTACGCAAGGAGCTCACCGCCGGGCGGGCGGTAGGTTCGTACGACGACATCCGGGGGTATGTCCGCCGCCATCCGGGACCGTTCTCGGTCATAAACTGCGTATGCAGGCAGAGCGCGTCGCTCGTCGGCCAGGCGTGCACCACGAGCTCGACGCACGAGACGTGCCTCATGATCGGTCACGTGAACCCGATCGGTCGCGAACTCTCGGGCGAGCAGGTCGTGTCGATCCTCGACAGGGCCCAGGCCGAAGGACATGTTCTCCAGCCGCAGAACTCGCGGCGTCCTGCCTTCATCTGCTGCTGCTGCCGGGACTGCTGCGAGATCCTGCGTAATGCGCGCAAACTCCCTCGTCCGGCGGATGCTCTTGCGACCGCCCACCTCGCGCAGGTACGGATCGAGCGCTGCACCGGATGCGGCGTCTGCGTCAAGCGGTGTCCGATGGACGCGATCGCGCTCTCGGACCGGCGAGCGCGGGTCGACGCGTCGCGCTGCATCGGCTGCGGCCTGTGCGCGACGAGCTGTCCGGAGGACGCGATCTCGCTCGTGCGACGTCGGGGGGCCCGGCGGCCGCCGCGGACCAACACCTGGATGTACCTTCGGATGTACTTCGACCGCGGCGGGCCGCTTCGCGTACTCAGCGTCGGCCTTCGCAAGCTCCTGGGGAAGAAGATCTGATCCAGGGCTCGAGCCACGCGATCC
>SKQU01000203.1 GCA_007118855.1 Spirochaetaceae bacterium | reverse complement strand
TCGCGCGAATAACGGAAGTGCAGCGTCGGCACCAGGAGCTTCGACTCATCCTCACCGCCCTTCATCGCGCCGCGTATCATGAACGGGTACGACTGGATCCAGGGGCAGTTGTAGTTCGTCGTCTTGTTGTGCTCGTCGGCTTCGTTGTCGACGATGAAGGGAACAAATATGTGCTGTGCGCCCCGTGCGAGCAGATCGTCGATATGGCCGTGCACGACCTCCACGGGGAAACAGGTCTCGGCGGCCAGCATCCCGAGCGCGGTGGTCACCAGCGGCCGGTCGGTCGGGCGCGAGAGGACGACGTCGAACCCCAGGGTCTCGAAGAAGGTCCGCCAGAAGGGAAACTGCTGGTAGAAGACCATGAGCGCCCGGGGAATGCCGATGACCCGTCGCTCGCCGGCCTCGATTGGCCCGAGGCGGTCCTCGAAACCGGCGGTGAGCAGCGACACCCGCTGCTCGAAGAGATCGGGGATCCCCTCGCCGCCGCCCCGCCTGTCAGGCGGCTGATACCGGTCGCACCGGTCGCCGTAGAAGAGCGAGCGCGACTCGCCGGCGATCGATACCTTGCGGACGTCGCACTCGTTCTCACAGGAGTGACAGGTGAACCGGCTCACCTCGTACGGGGTACGACTCACCCCGAAGCCCTTGAAGGCGGTCTGGCCCTCCCCGCCCACGGCCTCGCGCGCGAGCATCGCCGCGCCGATCGCGCCGGTCACATCGAAGTGGGGCGGTACGGTGACCTTCTTCCCGGTGATCCGGGAGAACGCCGCGACGACCGCCCGGTTGTTGGCGACCCCGCCCTGAAAGAGGATATGCTCGCCGATCCGCTTCGCGCCAACGACCTTCTGGATGTAGTTGAGCACGATCGAATAGGCGAGCCCTCCCACCAGATCGTCCTTGGGGCTGCCTTTCTGCTGGTGGGAGTTGAGGTCGCTCTCCATGAAGACGGTGCACCGGTCGCCAAGGCGGGCCGGCCGTCGCGAGGCGAGCGCGAGCGCGCCAAACTCCTCCACGATGTTGATGCCAAGCTTCTCCGCCTGCTCCTCGAGGAACGACCCGGTGCCGGCGGCGCAGACCTTGTTCATCTCGAAATCCACGACGACGCCATTGTCGATGCTGATGAACTTCGAGTCCTGTCCGCCTATCTCGAATATCGTATCGACGTGCGGATCGATCGCGATGGCCGCGGCGGCCTGTGCGGTGATCTCGTTCTGGATGGTGTCCGCTCCCACGAAGTCGCCGGTGAGGTAGCGCCCGGACCCGGTCGTGCCGACCGCGGTCACGACGACGCTCGCTCCCACTTCGTCGCTGATCTCCTCCAGCCCTCGCCGGATCGCCTCGAGGGGCTTGCTCGCCGTGGGCAGATAGCGACGGGCGATGACACGGTTCTGCGCGTCTATCAGGACGACGTTCGTCGAGAGTGAGCCGACGTCGATCCCCAGCGAGACCTCAGCGACCGGGTCACCGCCGTTACGCCCGTAGACATCCTTGTGCCCGACCAGTTCGGGCGCTTCGAGACGGTCGAAGGCCGAGCTGCCGTTGTGCGGCGCGTCGAGGTAGGCGGTGAGCTCGGCGGTTCCGCGATACGCGACGGAGGCGTGCGGCGGGCGGTCGCTCGTGTGGAGGACCGCGCCGATCGCGCCCATGGAGGCGTAGTGCTCCGGGATGATCAGCTCGTCCTCGGAGAGCCCGAGCACCTCGCGGAATGCGCGCACGACTCCAGCATTCGCGGCGACGCCTCCCTGGAAGAGGACGGGCCGCACGAGCTCGCGATTCCGCGCGAGGTTGCTCTTGAAGTTCCGCGCGACGGCGAAACAGAGACCCGCGACGATGTCGTGCACCGGAGTCGCGATCTGCTGCAGGTGAATCATGTCGCTCTTCGCAAAGACACTGCACCGTCCGGCGATCCGCGGCGGATCGGCCGATTTCAGCGCGAGCGCCCCGAACTCCTCACGGATCGAGACCCCGATCCTGTTTGCCTGCTGATCGAGAAAGGATCCGGTGCCCGCCGCGCACACGGTGTTCATCGCGAAGTCTGAAAGCCGCGGCCGGGACGAGTCCGGTTGGGCTTCGAGGATGATCAGCTTGGAGTCTTCGCCGCCCATCTCGATGACCGTCCGCGCCTGCGGGTACAGGTCGGCGGCAGAGGTCGACTGGGCGACGATCTCGTTCACGTAATGACCGCCCACGAGCTCGGCCGCGAAGGCGCCGCCGGTCCCCGTGGTCGCGACGAGTCCTATGCGCCGCGGCGGGTATCCGGCGGCCAGCTCCTCGAGCACATCACGAAGCGCCTGAAACGGCTTTCCATGGCAGAGCGTGTAGCGCTCCTCGACTATGTGACCGTCCTCGTCCATGAGCACGGTATTCACCGATATTGAGCCGACGTCTATTCCAAGCGAAAGCTGCGACACATTCCCCCCTCTTCCTCACGATCCCTCGCCGGCAATTCTACCTGAAGCGGCCGCAGCGACGGAACCCCCCGCTCCAACCGGCAGGGACGAGCCGGCCCGGGACACTCGCTCACAGAAGGAGCCCGAGCAGAAGCGGCATGACGGCCGCGGTGAACAGTCCGTTCAGGCAGAGCCCTACGCTCCCGCTTGCTCCCTGTAGCTCGCCCTCCTGGAGCGCCCTCGCGGTGCCTATCCCGTGGGCGGCGGTCCCAAGCGCAAGCCCAAAGGCCACGGGACTCGTCACTCCAACGAGCCTGAGTACGACGGGGCCGATCACCGCACCCATGATACCGGTGATGACGACGATCGCAGCGGTCAGACCGGGCATGCCGCCTGAAACCTCTGAGACCACGACGGCGATGGGCGTCGTCACGGAGCTTGGTGCTGCCGACACCGCGGATGTCGCGTCGGCACCCATCAACAGGAACGGCACGACTGCACTCACGATGCCCACGAGGCCTCCGAACACGACTCCGGTCGCCACGCCGGCCAGGTTCCGGCGGAGGATCCGCATCTGCCGGTAGAGCGGCAGCCCGAGCGCAACGACCGAGACCCCGAGGAGGAAGTCAATGATCGCGGTGCCGTCGCGATAGGTAGCGTAGTCGACATCTGCGAGGGTGAGTACGACGATCAGCACCCCGATCGTCGTGAGCACCGGATGAAGCAAGGCAACGGGAAAACGGCGGTGAAGCGCCTTTGCGGCCCACCAGACGAGGCAGGAGAACCCGGTGAGGAATACCGGCCCCTCTATGAGCTCGACGAACGAGAACTCAGTCATGATCGCCGCTCCCGGTGCAGCGCGCGGCGATCTCGAACCCTTTGCCCGTAACGACGAGGACGAGCACGAGACTCACCACGATGGAGATCGAGATGGGTAACCATTCACGCGCGATCAGGTCGAAGTAGCTCATCACCCCTACTCCGGCCGGCACGAAGAGAAAGGCGAGGTTGTCCACGAGCAGATCGGCGGCGGACTCGATCCACTCCACGCGAATCGCGCCCGCCATGAGCGCCGCGACGAGCAGCACCATCCCCAGGACATTGCCCGGCACCGGGAGCCGCGTCACCCCGGCGATGAGCGACCCCAGCGCCTGGAACCCGAGTAGTATTCCGAATGCCCGAACCATGCACGCTCCTTCCGGTCCGCTCGCCGCCGACCCCCTCCAGTGTGCCGGGAAGCGGCCGGTTTGTCATGCCGGCAGGGCTCGCCGGGCTCGCGGGGCCCGCGGCGCTGGCGGCGCTCTGCAGCGCTTGCATCGACCGGTGGTGACCGGTATTGTTTACGATCATAGTACTCATATTACGGAAGGAGCGCAGTGGTCTCAGTGACGACGCTTGGTCTGAACATCGGGTCATCGACCCTGAAGGCGGTCCTCCTCGACGGCGACTCGGTCGCCTGGACCACTACCGTCGCCCATGATGGTGACGTCGCGGCGACGCTGCGCCGGGCGCTCGCGGCCTGCCCGGCCGCAGCCGGTGTACGCACGCTGGTGACGGGAAACGAGGGACGACGGCTGCTGTCGCTGCCGAACACGATCGAGCCTCTCTGCGTGGAGGCCGGACTCAGGTTTCTCGGCTGCGATGTGGGCGCGGTGGTGAGCATGGGAGGCGAGAACCTCACGGTCTACACCATCGGAGCGGATCGGCGGATCACCGGCAGCTTCGCGGGCAGCAAGTGCGCCTCCGGGACCGGGGAGTTTCTGCGTCAGCAGCTCGCGCGGATGGACATGCGGCTCAGCGACATCAACGCGATACCGGATGAGGCGCGTGTGCTGCCGCTGTCCACGCGATGCTCGGTCTTCATGAAGAGCGACTGCACCCACCGCCTCAACAAGGGCGAGGCGACGAAAGACGACATCGTGGTCTCATTGAGCAGCGTGATGGCCGGCAAGGTGGTGGACTTCCTCGCGCGTGCGCGCATCCACGAAGGCCCGGTCCTGCTCATTGGCGGCGTAACCGGAAATCGCCACATCATCCGGTTCATCCGCGAACAGGCACCCGACGTCGACTTCCTGCTTCCGGAGCACGCACCCTGCTTCGAAGCGCTCGGAGCGGCGCTGCTCGCCCGGGAGAAAGGCTCTTCGCTCGCGGATACTGGAACGATACACCGAACGAACGGCATTCGGTTCGCCCGCCTCGAGCCGCTGACCCGTGGACAGGAACGAGTCACGGTCTTTGACGACGTGTCCGGATCGGTAGTGGCCGGACGCGAGTACATCCTCGGCGTGGACGGCGGATCGACCACCACGAAGGCGTGTCTCGTCGACGCGCAGACCGATCAGATCGTGGCCTCGCACTACGGACGGACCCACGGCGACCCGATTGAGGCATTGAGACGGTGCCTCAGCGCGATCCGCGGGAAGATTGACGCGGACACCAATGGAAAGCAGGTACGGATCTCGCTCGCCGCCACAACCGGCTCGTCGCGCGAGATCCTCGGCGTCTTCCTCGAGACCCACGGAGTCTACAACGAGATCATCGCCCATTCGGTGGGAACGACCCATTTCAGAGCCGACGTCGATACGATCTTCGAGATCGGAGGACAGGACGCGAAGTACGTCTTCCTCGAGAACGGCGTGCCCATCGACTACGCGATGAACGAAGCATGTTCGGCCGGAACCGGTTCGTTCCTCGAAGAGTCGGCGCAGGGAGACCTCAACATCGATGAGGCGAAGGACATCGCCGCGGTGGCCCTGCGAGCCGGGGCGCCCCTGAAGTTCGGCGAGCACTGCTCGGCCTTCATCAACTCGGACATCCGCAAGGCGGTTCAGCAGGGCGCATCGCGCGAGGATATCACCGCCGGTGTCGTCGCTTCTATCGTGTCGAACTACCTGAACCGCGTCGTCGGCTCGCGCGCGATCGGCGAGACGGTCTTTCTGCAGGGGGGCGTTGCGAGGAACGCCGCGGTGCCGCTCGCCTTCGCGACGATCATGGACAGGGAGATCCTCGTGCCCCCGCATCCGGAGCTGATGGGCTGTTTCGGCGTCGGGCTCCTGGCAAAGCGCAAGCACGAGGCAGGCCTGCTGCGGAAGGGCGACTTTGATCTCACCGCACTCGCCGCGCGCGAGGTCGCCTCTGACCGGGTGTTCACCTGCCGGGCCTGCGAGAACCGGTGCCCGGTCCAGGTGCTGAGGGTCGACGGGCGAACCTACCGGTTCGGCGGGCGCTGCAACAAGTACGCGAATACTCGTCGGCCGCAGAAGCGCGTGCCGGTCCTGGACTATGTCGCGCGCCGGCAGGAGCTGCTGTTCAACACCTGCGCGCCGGACCCCTCAACGGTCGTTCGGCGACGGCCGTACACCGTCGGCATTCCACGGTGCCTTTCGGTCCACACGCTCTACCCGCTCTACGCCTCGTTCTTCCATGCGCTCGGTATCCGGTGGTTTCTCTCCGACGAAGTGCCCCATGAGGGGGTCGCCCGGGTGGAGAGCGACTACTGCTATCCGGCCGAGATCGCGCACGGGGCGGTGGCGGACGTGCTCGGCAAGGGCGCAGACTACGTCCTCCTCCCGCACGTGCGGGACCTGCAGAGTCTCGAGGATTCGGTCCACGCGACCTTCTGCCCCATCACCCAGGG
>SKQU01000244.1 GCA_007118855.1 Spirochaetaceae bacterium | reverse complement strand
GCGAGGCAGCCGCCGGCGAGGTCTGCGGTGTAGAGTCGGCCCGCGGTCCTGCCTGCCGAGTGCCGCCAGGGCCCGGGCATCAGCGCGACGGCGACCGGGAACTGCGCTCCCACGAGCGCGCCTGAGACCGCCGCGACGAGGACGGCCGCCACGGCACCCAGGGTCTCCGCATGAGGCAGCCGCATCATCGCGCGAAGCGCGTGGACGAATCCGATCACGGCCCCAAGCTGCAGGACGAGCGCGACGTCGAGCAGGACGAGAAGCCTCACGGCTCGCTTCTCCGGGAGCCCGCGCGGGCCGTGGGTTCGGGCAATGGTGACCCGCCCGCCCACGAAGGCGCCGCCGAGGAGCGCCGCCACGAAGAGCCCGGTGAACTGGTAGACGTACCCGAGCAGGCTCTGGACGGCGAACAGCGTGAACAGGTCGAAGGTCATCGCGGCGGCTCCCGTGGTACCGATCGTCCAACTGAGGCGATTTGCCGGCGAAGCCCGCGAGCGCAGGAGCAGAGCGTAGAGGGCCAATGCTGCCGTGAGGAGCCCGGCGGCGACCAATCCGGCTGCGGCAGCCGGCGGCAGTGCGAAGGCAGAGAGCGCTCCGGGAGCGAACGCCCTGCCCCAGTAGCGCAATCCGTAGATGAGGCCGGCCGGCCTGAAGTCGTGGTTGAGCCTCGCGGGGATCTCGCCCAGGGTCGCGGTGAACCGCTCGCTTCGCGCGGCGTCCAGGCGATACTCGAGGTAGCTCCGGGTGAACATCCCGCCGGACAGCCCGCGCTCGGCGAGCCTGCCGTGCGCCGTCGCCGGTTGGAGATCGAGCGGCTCGTGGGAGGCAAGAATGATGTTCCGGTCGCCGGGGATCAAGTGCAGGTGGGAGAAGACCGACGCGGCACTCCCGTGGATAGAGGCGTTGAGCGCCCCCAGCTCTGCGCCCAGGTAGGTCATGGACCCCGGAAGCGAGAAGACGAGGACCCCTCCCGCGTCGAGCCGGCTGCGAGCGAGCCGGAAGAACTCCACCGTGAAGAAGCGGTTCGCCTGCAGCGTCTCGATCTCCATATCGCCGAGCACGATCAGGTCGTATGCCCGGCGCGTGCGGTTCAGGTAGAGCCTGCCGTCGGAAAGGACGACCCGGGTCCGCGGGTCTTGCGACTCGCTCTGCACGATCGGCGCATCGATTCCGGCGACGATTGCCGGCAGTAACGGATCGATCTCCGTGTAGACGAGCCGTTCCACCGGATGCTCGAGCAGATGGTAGAGGAGCCCCCCCATGCCGCCTCCAAGCACGAGCGCCTGCGCCGGATGGGGGTGCGAGAGCGCTGCGAGCCAGGCGTAGTCCATGAGGCGCGCCGTGTCCGGGTAGGGGAGTGAGATGATCGGCCGCCCGTCGTAGAAGACGGTGTGCTCAGCCTCCCGTTCCACGACGGCGATGTTGCCGTACGGCGAATTGTGGTAGCTCACGACCTCGCCGGTTGCGAAGAGCCTCCCGACCGTGGCCGTGTGCAGGCGGTCCGCGGCAGCGGGCGAGAGAACCGCGGCGGCTATCGCGGCGAGCGCGAGGGCGGCCGCGGCGACCCTCGCGCGGCGCGCCGTTGGAGGTCGCGTGCCGGTCGTGACGGCGAGTGCGAAGGCAGCGAGCGCAAGGTGCAGCGCTACGAGCGCGCCTGCGATCTGCAGGTCCCTGAGCCCGGGCGCGAGCAGGAACACGAAGGCGAGCGCACCGGCAATCGATCCAAGAATCTCAATGAGGTAGGCGCGTCCGGTCGCGCGCCCGGCCCTCGAGCTCCCTAACAGATGCGCCGAAAGCGGAAACATCGCACCGTGGAGAAGCGCGGTCGGCAGGGTGACCAGGACTGTCGCGAGCACGGTCTGGCCGAGACCCATCGCCTCCCCCGGGGTCAGACGATACAGCCCTGCGGTGACCAGCCGGGCCAGGACGATCACGGCCGGAAGGGCGACGGAGTACGCTGAGAGACCGAGCGGCACGAGCGCTCGCGCCCGGCGCGTGAAGGCGCCTCGTGCGCCAATCCAGGCGCCCATCGCTTCAAAGGCGAGCCAGAAGGCGAGCAGGAAGGCGATGACGAGCTCGGTGCCGTAGGAGACGACCATGAGCACCCGCAGCAGCACGAGCTGGCCTATCATACCGCCGCCGCCTATCCCGACGATGACGGCCGCCATCGCGAGCGATCGAACCGGCCGGCCGGTCAGCTCCATACGCCGGGAATGGCGTGCCCGCAATACGCGCAGCGGCCGTCGTCCATCGCGATCCGCGTGACGGTGAAGTGGTGGCGCACGATGATCTGTTCTGCGCATCCCGGACAGTAGGTCGAGTTCGCCGGGTGACCCGGCACGTTGCCAATCGAGACGTAGTGGAGTCCCTCGGCCAGCGCGATCTCCCTGCAGCGCTCGAGCGTCGCCACGGGCGTCGGGGCGAGATCGGCCATGCGGTAGGTGGGATGGAACCGGCTGAAGTGCAGCGGGGTCGCCTCTCCCAGCTCTCGCCGGATCCAGCGGCACATGCTGCGTATCTCCTCCGGGCCGTCGTTGTGATCGGGCAGGACGAGGTTCACGATCTCCAGCCACGCGCCTTTCTCGCGAATGATCCTGAGTGTCTCCAGGACCGGGTCACGGCGGGCGCCGCAGACGTCGGCGTAGAACTCCCTGCTCCACGCCTTCAGATCGACGGTCACCCCGTCCATGTGCTCCAGAAGCGCGCGCAGGGGGCGGGGGCTCATTCCGCCGTTGGTGTGCATGATCGTGCGCACTCCGGCGTCCTGCGCCTTCGCGGCGATGTCGTACACGTACTCGTAGAAGACCGTGGGCTCGTTGTACGTGAACGATACCGCCGGAACCGCCGCACTCCGGGCGCGGTCAACCATCGCGCGGGGCTGAATGTCCAGCGCGTACCGCACCTCCTCCAGGCTGCGCTGCGAGAGATGCCAGTTGTGGCAGAACCGGCAACGGTAGTTGCAGCTCGCGGTCCCAATGCAGAGCATATTCGTGCCGGGAAGGAAGTGGTGCATCGGCTCCTTCTCAACCGGCTCGACGTTCACCGCGGACGGGCGGCCGTAGACCGTGCTGTAGAGCACGCCGGCGCGGTTCACCCGGTTGCGGCAGAAGCCGTTGGTGCCGTCCGCGATGCGACAGCCGCGGAAGCACAGATCGCACTCCACCGTCCTCCCGTCGGCGCGCCGGTAGAAGCGCGCTTCGGCCTGGCGCCCTTCGGCCGGGCGGGCTTCGTTGTTCGGACCCGCCTGGAGCACTCTCGAAAGCACCGCGGCACCGCCGGCGAGCGCGGCCCCGCAGACGACCAGGAAGCCTCTTCTCGTCATGACCAGACTCCGGGAACGGGGGTTGCACATTCCCGGCACGCGCCGTCTCTCATGCCCACTACCCTCGTTGAATAGTGTACCCGGTGGATCAGCGTGGTTCCGCAGACGTGACAATAGGTGGAGTTATGCTCGTGACCCGGAACGTTCCCGATGTAGACATGATGCAGCCCCTCCTGCACCGCGATGCCGTGGGCTCGTTCGAGCGTCGCCACCGGCGTTGCCGGGACATCGGTGAGCCGGTAGGAGGGGACGAACCGGTTGACATGGAGCGGCACGTCGGCGCCCACATGGTCGACGATCCAGCGGCACATGCTGCGGATGGTATTCGACTCGTCGTTCAGCCCCGGGATCACGAGGTTGACGATCTCGACCCAGACTCCCATGTCCTTCAGGACCTTGATGGAATCCAGCACCGGCGAGAGAGAACCGTCGCAGGTATCACGGTAGAACTCCTCGTCGAACGCCTTCAGGTCAACGGTCGCCGAGTCGCCGGCCCGCATCAGGTTTCGCGTCGGTTCCTCCCGCATGAGGCCGTTCGTGTTGACGTTGATGCGAAGGCCCGCCGCCCGGGCAAGCCCGGCTGTCTCCAGCATGAACTCGTAGAAGGTCGTAGGCTCATTGTACGTGAACGAGACGAGCGCCGCGTTCGCACGACGTGCCCTCTCAACCGCATCCTCGGGTGTCAGCGTCTCGTAGCCGAGCTCCTCGAGCCTGCGCTGCGACATGTGCCAGTTGTGGCAGAACAGGCAGCGCAGATTGCAGCCGGCGGTGCCGTAATTGCTCGCACGTGCGGCCGGCAGGTAGTGGTGGAGGGGCTTCTTCTCCACCGGGCTGTAGGTCACGGCGCTCATATTCCCGTGGACCATTGTCTGCAGCGTGCCGCCGACGTTCACCCTCACGCCGCAGTACCCTCTGCTCTCCGGAGGAATCCGGCAGGTCCGGAAGCACAACAGGCATCGCACATCGCCGCCCTCCGCGCGCTCCCAGTACAGCGCCTCGCGAAGCGGTATGCCTGTTGGGACCGCGCTGCCGGACCATCCCGGCTGCTCGGTACTCCCGCCCGAGAAGAGCGGTCGCGCGCACATCAGGAGGGGCAGGGCGAGCAGCGTGTCACGGCAGTGCGTCAGGAACCGGCGTCGGTCCACGTCGCTCCTCCGTACCTTCCCAGTATGGCACGCGAGGGCTGACCGGTCAAAGGAGGGGGAGGATCAGGAAGAAAAGCTCCGGATCGACGCGCCGCACGGGCTCCCGTGAGCAGGGGCCTCAGGAGAGGAGCTCCCGGGAGAGGTGAGGAACCCTGTTCATGTAGCGGACAAGCACTCTCACGGGTGGTTCGAGGTCGATCCGGGTGATTGCCGTGTTGAAGTGGTAGAAGGCCAGGTCCGACGTCGGAATCCTGCTGAGCAGCGCCTTGATTAGCGCGTTTATGAACTCGCCGTGGCTGACGATCGCAACCGGCCCGTCCACACCGTCGTGTGCCCACTGCCACAGTCTCCCTGCGACGCGCACGGCCCGGCCCTGGCAGGTCGGCCAGTCCTCCTCGCCCCGTGCCGGGTCCCACCAGCCGTCATCCTTCACGCCGTCGCCTGGAACAACGGCGGGGAACTCTTCCACTATCTGAGAGCGGGTCTTCCCGGGATACCCCACAACGCCGCGCCCGTCGCGGCGCGCAAGATAGATGCCGCCACTTTCGTGGATGTCGACCCACACCTCGGGCGCAATGCCTGTCGCCTCGCCGATCGCGTTCGCCGTTTCGAGCGAGCGATGCATCGCGCTGCAGTAGAGCCGCCTGATCCCGTAGCCCCGAACCGTTTCCACGTGAGTGTCCTCCGGATCTTGCCCGTGGCGCTGCTCCGGGTGGGGCTCACTCGCGAGATGGGTCGCAAGCCGGGCGGCCTGCCTGCGGCCCAGGTCCGTGAGGGGAGGATCGGCGACGCGGTCGGTCGGGTCTGCAAGCGCGTTGTTCGACGATTGTGCGTGACGGATGATGTAGAGCTCCACAGGTACCTCTAATCTGCCGGTCTCGCCGCGAGGCGGCAGGGACATCTTCGCCGGCTCGTGCGGGGAGATCAAGGGGGCGAGCTTGTCAGGCTCCCGTGATCCATGGTTCAGTTTGGCATGCCCAATGCCTCCGGATCCCGCCCAGCGGCCTTGCCGTCAGAACGGCGGGTGTTGCCGCTGCTCCTCGTCCTCTCCGGCGGCTATATCGCGGCCAACATAGGTACCCAGGGTTTCGTCGCGATGCTGCCGCTCGTGCAGATCGACTTCGAAATCACCCGGACCCAGGCCGGACTCTATTCGAGCCTGTACTACCTCAGCGCTACGCTCGTCGCGATCGGGAGCGGCCGCTTCGTCGACCGCATTGGTCCTCGCGCGGGCCTGACCGTCGGCGCCGGAACCGTCGGTCTCGTCGCCGTCCTGCACGCGGTCGCGCCGGCGTTCGGTATGATCCTCGCGCTCGCCTTCGTCACGGGGATCGGCTTCAGCGTTATCACTCCCTCAGTGAGCGGATCCGTCATCCGGAACGTCTTTGCCTCACGCCGCGCGGGCGCGATGGGCGTGGTGCACGGTGTGGGCGGAACCGGTGCGCTCGTGGGCACCATGATCCTTCCGGCGATAGGCGAGCGGCTCGGATGGCGACCGGTCATGGTCGGCGGCGGCCTCCTCGCGCTCGGGATCGCGTTCGTGGTTGCGATTGCCTATGACCGTCTCACGCCGGATACTCG
>SKQU01000087.1 GCA_007118855.1 Spirochaetaceae bacterium | reverse complement strand
GTC
Organism: Spirochaetaceae bacterium; assembly: GCA_007118855.1. GTDB lineage: Bacteria > Spirochaetota > Spirochaetia > DSM-27196 > SLST01 > SLST01. Next base: position 6,055 of record SKQU01000087.1, on the reverse strand, counting down.
TACTCGATCAACCCCAATCCGCTGGGCGTCAACTACACGCTCCCCAAGCTCTGCTGGTTCCGCGATCACGAACCTGATCTCTACCGCAGGACGTGGAAGTTTCTCTTCTGGGGCGATCTGCCGGTCTACCTGCTGACCGCAGAGGCGGTGACCACGCCGTCTCTGGCGAACCGGTCGCTCCTGTTCGATATCACGCGCGAAGAGTGGTCCCACGAGCTGCTCGAGGCGGCAGGTCTCGACCGGGAGAAGCTTCCTGACATAGTACCCGCGGGAACTACGGTGGGCCTCTCCGTCGGAGGCGTACTCGGGTTGCCGGCCGGTATCCGTGTGGTGACCGGCGGCCACGACCAGGCCCTGAACGCCGTTGGAGCCGGAGCACTGCGCGGAGGCTCGGCAGTCTGCGGGATCGGCACCGTCGAGTGCATCGCGCCGGTCTTCGACGGAATGCCGGACCTCGAGCTCATGCGGTCACTCTCGCTGAACGTCGAGCACCACGTGCTCGCCGGCAGGTACCTCACCTTTCTCTACAATCAGGCCGGCTCGCTGCTGCGCTGGTTCAGGCGCGCCTTCGCGTCTGAGATCGACGGTCCGGACTCCGAGGTCCTGCCGCGGCTCCTCGCGCAGATGCCGGACAGGAGCCCCGGGATCATCACGACGCCCTACTTCGAGCCGAGCGGGAGCCCGTACTTCCGCACCGACCTCCGCGGGACGATCACGGGCCTCACGATGGCGACCGGCCGCGGCGACATCCTGCGAGGCATCCTCGAGGGCGAGACGTTCTACTTCGCCGAGACGCTCTCGCGGCTCCGCGAGCTCGGGCTCGAGACTTCGCGGTTCGTTGCGACCGGCGGCGGCGCGCGCAGCAACGAGTGGCTGCAGATCAAGGCGGACATCCTCGGCGCGGAGTTCGTCCGACCGGCCGTCGTCGAGGCGGGGACGCTTGGCGCGGCGCTGCTCGCGGCCCTCGGCGCCGGCGAGATCGACGACATGGTTGACGGCTACGCCCCCTTCGCGGCAGTCTCGCAGAGGTTCGCACCGCGCACAGAGCGGCGAGACGAGTACGAGCGACTGTTCGCACGCTACCGCTCGGTCGTCGAGCGATCACTTCGGTTCACGAATGAGGAGAACGATGATGAGGATGCATGAGATCATGGGTCGCGCCTACGAGTCGGGCATCGTTGTGCCGGCGTTCAACGTGCCGTACCTCCCCATGATCGAGCCCGTCTGCCGGGCGCTCGTCGAGGCCGACTCGTTCGGGCTGATCGCGGTGGCGCGCCTCGAGTGGATCAAGTTCGAGTCGCGGAGCCAGGAGGCCGTCGCGACCGAGTACGCGAAGCACAAGTCGGACGCACACACGGGCCTGCACCAGGACCACGTACCGGTCATCGACGAGGACGGGCTCTCCGTCGATTACCTCGCCGACATACGCCGCGCGCTCGAGCTCGGCTTCGACTCGGTTATGATCGACGGATCGAGGCTGCCGCTCGACGGAAATATCGAGGCGACGCGACGCGTCTGCGAAGCGGCCGCCGAATTCGGGGTCCCCGTGGAAGGTGAGCTCGGGGCGGTGATGGGTCACGAGGCGGACGGCATTCCCGACTACGAGACGCTGTTCGAGACCGGGCAGGGGTTCACCGACCCCGGCGAAGCACGACGATTCGTCGGCGAGACCGGCGTCAGCTGGCTCTCGGTCGCCGTGGGAAGCGTGCACGGCGCGATCAGCGCCGCCACGAAGAACCAGCCCAAGGTGCGCGCGCGGCTCAATATCGATCATCTTCAGGCGATCCGTGAGGCGACCGGGATCCCGCTCGTCCTCCACGGAGGCTCAGGCATCCAGACCGACGACCTGCTCGCGTCGTTTCGAAGCGGAATCGCCAAGATCAACATCGCGACCGACATACGCCAACCGTACGAGCGCGCGCGGGAGCGGTCGGTCGGAGAGGCTCAGGAGGCCGTTCACCGCTCGGTGATCGAGATCGTGGACCGACTCGGCATCGCCGGCAGCGCGAAAGGAATGTGTTGATCGCCGCAGCGCATGCGCGATCAGCGGGTTGTGCAAATCGGCATCTCCGCGTAGTGTAGCCCATGATCGCACGCAACCTGCGAACCTTGCCGGAGCACATCTATCCGGCCCGCAACTGGTCGATCCTGGAGACCGAGTTCGACGAGGACTGGCTCGGAAACGCGGAGACGATCTTCGCGCTGTCCAACGGGTTCCTCGGCATTCGGGGGATCTTCGAGGAGGGACGCCCGGCGATCGAGCCCGCCACCTTCTGCAACGCCTTTCACGAAACCTGGCCCATCGTGCACGCCGAAGAGGCGTACGGGTTCGCACGCACGGGCCAGACGATCGTCAACGTGCCGGACACGACCCTGATGAAGCTCTACATCGACGACGAGCCGCTCTTTCTGCCCACGGCGCGTCTGACCGAGTACGAGCGCGAGATCGACTTCCGCGACGGCGTGCTTCGCCGCGACATGAACTGGTCCTCGCCCGCGGGCAAGCAGGTTCGCATCTCCTCGCGCCGGCTCGTCTCGCTCGAGCACCGCCACGTCGCGGCGATCCGCTACGAGATCACCACGGACACCGACGCACCCATCGTTATCTCCTCGCAGATGCTCAACCGCCAGGACAGCCGGGCGATCGATGAGCCCTCCGCAAACGGCAACGGAGACCCGAGGCGGGCCAAAGCGTTCTCCCACCGAGTACTGAACGCGCACAGCCACACGGAGGATGAGCACCGGATCTGTACCGGATACCGGACGACGAACTCGAAGATGTCGCTCGGCGTGGGGATCGATCACCTCGTTGAGACGAACAATCCGTGGCTCGCCGACCGCAGCTGGTCCGAGGATCTTGGCAAGGTCGTCTTCACGATCGACGCGAGGGCCGACGTTCCCATCCGGATCACGAAATACGCGACCTATCATACCTCGCGCTCGGTGCCGCCGATCGAGCTCGTCGACCGGTGCAACCGCACCCTCGACCGCTGCATACGCGACGGGTACGGCGAGCTCGAGGAGACGCAGAAAGCGTGGCTCGCCGAGTTCTGGAGGGGAGCCGACGTCTTTGTCGATGCGGAAACGCGGATCCAGCAGGCGGTGCGGTGGAACATCTTCCAGCTCTGCCAGGCCTCGGCCCGCGCCGAGACGACCGGGATTCCCGCCAAGGGCCTCACCGGTCAGGCGTACGAGGGGCACTACTTCTGGGACACGGAGATCTACGTCGCGCCCTTCCTCTCGTACACGAGCCCGCGCACCACGAGAAACCTCCTTCGCTACCGCCACTCAAAGCTCGACAAGGCTCGAGCACGCGCCCGCGAGCTGTCTGAGAAGGGAGCGCTCTTCCCCTGGCGGACGATCAACGGCGAGGAGGCCTCGTCCTACTACGCGGCGGGGACCGCACAGTATCACATCAACGCGGACGTCGCGTATGCGATCAAGCGATACTGCAACGTTCGGGGCGACAACGACTTCCTCGCCGAGGCGGGCGCGGAGGTGCTCATCGAAACCGCGCGCATGTGGGCAGGCCTGGGGTTCTTCAGCCCGCACGCCGAGACCTTTCACATCCACGGGGTGACCGGGCCGGACGAGTATACGACGGTTGTGAACGACAACACCTTCACCAACCTCATGGCGCGCGCGAATCTCAGGTTCGCCGCGGAAGCGGTGCGGTCGATCCGCGAGCACCGCTCGGACGCCTACACTCGACTCCTCCACGACACCGGCCTCGAGGACGGTGAGATCGAGCTCTGGGAACGCGCCGCCGAACAGATGTACATCCCCTTCGACGAGAAGCGGGGCATCCTGCCGCAGGACGCGAACTTCCTTGAGAAGGAGAAGTGGGACTTCGAATCCACGCCGGTGGAACACTATCCGCTCCTGTTGCACTACCATCCGCTGGTCATCTACCGGCATCAGGTGATCAAGCAGGCCGACGTCGTACTCGCGCTCGTCCTGCTCGGCAACGAGTTCACGCTGGAGGAGAAGCGACGCAACTTCGACTACTACGATCCGCTGACGACCGGCGACTCCTCGCTGTCGGCCTGCGTACAGTCGATCCTTGCCGCGGAGATCGGTTACGAGGAGAAGGCGATCGAGTACTTCGACTACGCGCTCCTGATGGACCTTGCCGACGTCGCGGGCAACGTCGTCGACGGCGCGCACGTCGCCTCCACCGGCGGCGTCTGGATGAGCCTGACCTACGGTTTCGGCGGCATGTCCGATTTCGACGGGAAGCTCGCCTTCGACCCGCGCCTGCCGAAGCACTGGGGCAGACTGCGCTTCCCCCTGCGCTTCCACGAGACAAGACTCGAGGTCGACATCACGCACGAGGCCGTCACGATCACCCATCGCGGCGGGGAGCCCCTCCCCATCACGGTTCGGGGCACCGGGTACACTCTCCGTCCGGACAAACCGATCGAATGCCGGTAGCCGGCTCGACGACGTGCTGCCGTTGTGGCGGCTCCCGCGACTCACGGTTGACGGCGCCGGCGCTTCTTCTCCGACTGCTGCCGCTTCTCCTCGAGCCGTCGCTCCACCGCGGCCCGCGACGGGCGCGTTGGGCGCCTGCGCCGCCTGGGTCGAATGGCCGTGCTGATGAGTTCGAGCGCCCGCTCCATCGCGATCTCGCGGTTGGCCGACTGGCTGCGCGTCTGTGAGCAATGAACGACGAGCTCGTCGTCGGCATTGATCCTGTTGGCAAGCCTCTCGCCAATCCGCTCACGCTCCTCGGGAGCCAGCCCGAGCCGGTCAAGGGGAACGTGGAGCGTCACCTGCGTGCTGACCTTGTTGACGTTCTGGCCGCCCGGGCCGCCGGATCGCGCGAAGGTCTCCCTGGCAACCGAACGGACCGTCCGCTCGAGCTCGTCGCGCACGCCTACCCCTCCACGAAGAAGGGCTGGGTCCAGGCCGACGCCTCACCGGTACCCCGGCACTCGAAGCGGACGTAGGTCGCCTTCTCTTCGACCGTCACCTCGATCTCGCTCGAGTCGACCTGCGCGAACCGTCGTCCGGTCTGCATCAGCGCGACGATCCGCGCGGCGTTCGGTGCACGCACACGGATGGTCTCGCCGTCCACCTCGATCGCCTCAATCTCCACGCCGGTCGACGCGTAGAACCGCCCCGTACGCAGCGCCTCTACGACTGCTTCCACCGAACGCTCCCGGACGAACGCGACGTTCCACCCGAGCTCCACGTCGGCCTCCGGCAGGTGGCTGTCGTCGTTGGCGAACCCCCACACGCGTCGGCCCTGGGCGAGCAGCCTGTCCCACTTGTCGGTCGCGTACGGACTGCCGTCGAGCCGGCCGATCGTCCCGTTGTAGATCTCAAGGCCCGCGAAGTCGACCCACTCGGCCATCCGCTCGAATGGGCAGTGGTTGAAACCGGTCTGCCAGTTCGGATGATTGACGACGCCGAAACCTGCCCCGGTCGCGATCTGCGAGAGCACGGTCTGGCGAAGCGGATCCGGAGCGACGAGCCGGTCTGCGTTGACGTGCAGCAGGTGCGGCCCGTTCGCGCTGATCTCGTTCCCCGGAATCAGCGCCATCCCGTGCGCGTCAACGCGGTCGTACTCGCGCGAGCCGGTGAACACGTCGTGATCGGAGATCATGAGGAATCCATAGCCGCGGCCCGCGTAGTCCGACACGACCTCCTGCAGCGGTCGCGAACCGTCGCTCGCCGTGGTGTGGGTATGCAGGTTCCCGCGGATCCATTCGCCGCCGGAAAGTGACGTGTACGGGTGGGTTATCGTCCTCATGAGGCCTACTCCTTGTTGCTTACTTCAATGCTAAGCAATACATTGTACGCCCATCGGGATAAGCGCGACAAGAAGGGAGTCTATCATGAGTGAGACGATCGTTGGAGAGGGTGCCTGGCGGTACCGCGTCGATCCGCAATGGGCGAAGCTTCCGGCGGGCCGTGAGTTCGGAACGACGCACGGGGTGGTCGAGGACGCGAGGGGACTGATCTACATTCACCACACGGCGAGCCCGAGCACCTTCGTCTTCGAGCCGGACGGCACCTTCGTGAAGGCGTGGGGCGAGACGTACGCGGG
>SKQU01000224.1 GCA_007118855.1 Spirochaetaceae bacterium | reverse complement strand
GCACGGGGGCGGAAGATCCGGTTGTTCGCGAGGTACTCGATCACGCGGGCGCACCAGCCGGCAACGCGCGAAACGGCGAAGATCGTCGTGTAGAGCTCAGCCGGGATCTGCATGCACTGGTAGACGATCCCGGAGTAGAAGTCGACGTTGGGGAAGATCTTCTTCTTCTCCCCGAGCGAGGCGATCACTTCCTTCTCGAGCGCCACCGCCGTTGCAAAGAGCTTCGAGGCGTTTCCGGATTCCGCGGCGAGCAGTTTCGCAAGCGGCCCGAGGATACGGGCCCGCGGATCGTAGGCCTTGTAGACCCGGTGGCCGAATCCCATCACCTTCCTCTTCTCCTCCTGCGCCGCACGGTACCACTTGCCGACGGCCCCCGGCGAGCCGATCTCTTCGAGCATCTTGATCACCTCGACGTTCGCCCCGCCGTGCAAGGGACCGCTCAGCGCGGAGATCCCTGATCCAATCGCGAGGTAGATATCCGAGAGCGTAGAGGCGACCACCATGGAGGCAAAGGTGCTCGCGTTCATTCCGTGGTCGGCGTGCAGGATGAGACATACGTCCATCACCCGCTCCTCGAGCGGCGTGGGCCTGCGTCCGGTCAGCATGTAGAGATAGTTCCCGGCGAAGCTCAGGTCCGAAGCGGGTTCCAGGGGCATCCGCCCCTCGCGCACGCGGCCGATCGTTGCCGCAACGCTCGCCACACCGGCGATCAGGTTGTAGCAGCTTGCGATCTCATCCGATCCGAGGAGCACATCGGGCTCGGGCGCCGATCCTTTCCGGAGCATCGACGAGATGAACTGGAACACCGGCCGACGCTTGCCGGTGGGCCGCGTCTCCATGGGAATCGAGTCTTCATCGCTCGCGATCAGCCGGCCGCGCTCATCGTCGAGCTGGCGGTCGCGATAGGTCTGCTTCTGACGCATCAAGTTGGTGCCGAGCCGCAGCGCCGCCATCGGGTTCATGTCCTGGACGGGGAAGCTCAGAAGCAGCCGCTGCGTCTCAGGTATGTACATGCGCTGGTAGAGCGTGGTCTTGAAGGCGTCGAACTCCCGTGCCTTCGGCAGGCGCCCGTGCAGCAGGAGGAACGCAACTTCCTCGTAGCTCGAATAGGCGCACAGATCGAAAATGTCGTAGCCACGGTAGATGAGCCAGCCCTTCGAGCCGTTGACGTAGCCAATCTTCGACTCGCACGCGATCGCTCCCTCGAGCCCGGGGCCGACGGTACAGGTGACCGGCCAGTCGACCTTCGATGTCAGCTCCGGTTCCGGTGCGTGGTCGGTCTCCTGGTAGGCCCGCTCCCTCGCCTCAAGGATAATGCGCGTGATCTGATCGTTCGTCTTCCCGATGTTCTGCGTGGTGGTATTAGTGCTCATGGTTTCCTCGCGCCCATTGTACCGGTTTGCGGCGGGTGAGGGAATTGGGCGCCGACCCCACGTGGAGGGACGACCGCGAGCTCACTTTGGCCCGCGTGAGCCGCTCACACCTTGTGAGCGAGCGCGCGGTTCTTCTCGTAGGCCATGAGCTCGTCGCGGGTGAGCTTGCCGGGCTGGATGGTGATGTCGAGCCGACGCGAGAGCTTCTCCACGAGGACGTCGCGGAACCGCTCCAGGGCGACCGTCTCGCCGGCCTCCTGCTCGACACTCGTGAGCGGTTCGAGTGCCTTGTCCTTGATCTCGGGCGGCACGTAGAGCACCTTGAACAGCGGCTCGGTGTCCATCTCCTTCAGGAAGGCGACGATGTTGGACACGTAGAGATTCTCGATCTCGCTCAGGAGAATCGTCGCGAGCTTGCGCCCGCCCCCGGCCCTGACGGCGCCCTGGTGCTTGTACCAGGCGTCCTTCACACCGAGCTCCTGAAAGGTCTCGACGAGCACCGCGCCAATCGCGCGGAACGCCTCGTCGGGATCCGGAAGCTGTGCCTTCTCGAAGACCATCTGGACGTTCACCGTCGCATTCGGGTCTATGAAGACGAGCGTCCGCTGCCCGGTCACGATCACGTGCTCGAGATCGGGACACTCCTCCTTGATCTCATTGATGAGGTTCGCGAAGTTCGTGAGACAGATTATGGCTCGTGCCCCGCAGTCCTTCAGGATGAAGCTGATCTCGCGACCCTTGTACATCGTGTTGAACGGAACGGCGACACCGCCGAGCTTCTGAATCCCGAAGAGGCTGTAGGCGAACTCCGGAATGTTCGGCAGCATGATCGCGACCCGGTCTCCCTTGCCGATACCGAGCGTCGCGAGCCCGGTCGCAACACGGTTGGCGTTCTCCTCGAGCTCCCGGTACGTGATGACCTGACTCTCGAACCGGATCGCCTCCCGCTTGCGGTAGCGCCTGGTGATCTCCTCGAGCGTGTGCGCGAGTCCCACGGGCATAGGGCCGTCGCTCTCTGAACGTGCACGTCCGAACATCATACCTCCCGCTCGATCAGTCGCTTGTCTGTGGTTTCGCCGCGTAGCTCGTTCCTGAGGATCTTGCCGGTCGCACTCTTGGGCAGGGTGTCGACGAACTCGACGATCTTGGGCCGCTTGTACGGTGCCATGTTGGCCTCGCAGTGATCGATGACCTCGCGCTCGGTCATCACCTCGCCTTCGGTCATCACGACGAACGCCTTCACGATCTCCTCGCCGCGCTTGTCGTGCGCCGCGATGACCGCCGCCTCCTGGATCTTCGGATGGAGCATGATGACCTCTTCCACCTCGCGCGGAGAGATGTTGAAGCCGCCGCGGATGATGAGGTCCTTCTTGCGGTCGGTGATGAAGAACACGCCGTCCTCGTCCACGTACCCGAGGTCGCCGGTATGGAACCATCCGTCCTCGCCGAACGATTCGCGTGTCGCCTCCTCGTTATTCCAGTAGCCGGGACTCACCGTGTCGCTTCGGATGCAGATCTCGCCCACCTCACCGGTGGAAACCTCCTGGTTCTCCTCGTTGAAGACCTTCATCTCGACGCCGTCCGCGGCGCGTCCGATGCCGCCTTCCTTGTACCCTTCCCCGGCGAGGTTACAGCAGACGCTCGAGGTGGTCTCGGTCAGCCCGTACCCTTCGGAGATCTGCGTCTCGAACGCGCCCATGAACTCGCGGATCACGGTCATCGACAGTGGGGCTCCACCGGACACGCAGAACTTGAGGCTCTTGGGAATGCTCGTCTTGCGCGCCCGGGCAACGGTCAGCAGGTGCTGGTACATGCTGGGGATCGCCACGTTGATGGTGGCATTGTGATCGGAGATTGCATCCAGGAGGTTCTGCGGGCTGTACTGCGGAACGAGGATGATGCACGCCCCGGAGTTCACGCTCGCGATCAAGCCGTTGGCCAGACCGTACACGTGGTAGAGCGGCAGAACGCCGGTAACCCGATCTTCGTGCGTGAAGGGGATGATCGAAGGCACGACGGTGTTCAGCTGGAAGTGGAAGTTCCGGTTGGTCAGCGTGACGCCCTTGGGGTTGCCCGTGGTTCCCGACGTGTAGAGAATCACGGCCGGCTCGTCCGGCTCCACGGGCGCTGCGTCGAGCTTCCGCGAGCCTTTCGCCATGAGCTCGCTCAAGGGAACGGTACCGACGGCGCGGGCGCTGTTACGCCCCTGTCGCGGCGCCTGGGCAACCTCGATCTGCGCGTCGCGCGCCGCCTCGCGGTCGACCCGCACGTCGGCACCGGTGATGATGCCCTTCCTGGTACTGCGCTGGACGATGACGGTGTCAGGCACCGCGGTAGTTGAAAGCTGATACTTCCCCGCTATACGACCTTCAGCGACCGCCGCGCCGTACGCGACGACGTCGGCGGTATCGCCCTCCGGGTTGTAGATCACTCTCCACTGGGCCATCACCGAGCCTCGGATTTCAGGTAGTCGTCGACCTCGTCAAAGAACTGCGTTTCGATCTGCTCGCTCGGTCGTGGGGTGAGTTTGCTGACCACGATGTAGACGATCGTGTTGATGAGCAGGCTCGGGATTACCGGGTGTCCGACCACGAGTATCCGCTCGCCGCCCACCACGATCAGAAGCGACGCGACGAGGTAGATTACGCCGGCGAGCGTGCCTGCGATCGCACCCTGGCGGGTCCCCCGCTTCCAGAGCAGTCCGCCGACGAGCGCCGGCGCCCACTGGGCGAACCCGGGGACGCTGACGTCCGTCAGGTAGAGCGCCATCGCCCCCCGGCTCAGGACGCTCACGAACAGACTCAGGAGCACGATCACGACGACCGCCCATCTGGCCCAGGTCGTGATCTGCCGGTCGCTCGCGTCCGGCCTGAACAGGCCCTGCACGACGTCGCGGCTCACGATAACGCTACTGGTCATCAGCTGCACCGCGGCGGTGCTCACCGCGGCGGCGATCACGCCGAGCAGGACGAAGACGCTGAACCACTCGGGCAGACTGCGGGTGATGATCGTCTGCACTACGCGGTCGGCCTCGATCTGCACCTCGACTCCGCTTGCGGCGGCCATCTCGGCAAGCTCGCCCGGCGGAACCGCGGCCGGAGCCACGAGCGAGCCCCAGACAAAGGGGATGATGTAGAAGAACAGCCCCCCAAAGACGAAGATCAGGAGCGGAAACCACTTGAACAGCGACTTGTCGCGCGCGGTCATGCAGCCGATCGCGATATGCGGCCAGCTGAACGCGAGCAGCCCGACGATGAAGGTTCCCGCCATCACGAGCGAGGTGAACTCCCCGGTTGGTCCGGGAGTTGCCAGCATCTCCGGGCTGCGCTCGGCGAGCACGGAGGCCGCCTGCACGAGCCCGCCGTCGGGAAAGAGGCGCACGACGATCCACACCAGGCTCCCCAGGAGCGCGGTGACGTAGACCGTCCCCAGGAAGATATTGACCCAGGCGACGATCCGCATCCCTCCCAGGAGCACAAGGACGATCAGGATGACCGACGTGTAGATCGCCCCCCAGGCGGCCGGCAGCCCGGTGAGCGCCTCAAAGCCCGCGCCCACGCCGAGCGGCTGGATCCCCACGTAGGGGACGATGAAGGCGAGAATACTCAGGCTCAGAATCAGCCGCAGTGCCTTGCTCTGGTAGCGCTCGGAGAGCACCTCAACGGGAGAGAGGAAGCGGTTGATCTTCGCGAGCGCCCACAGCCGGGGGCCGAGAAACATGTAGAGCCCGGCGAAACCGGCAACGCTCCCCCAGATGAACATGACGTAGCCCGGCCCCTGGGTATAGAGCAGCCCCGGAAAGCCGTAGAAGGTCCACGACGAGGAGACGGCGAAGAGCACGAAGAAAAACATGACGACGACGCCGATCGTGCGGCCCCCGAGCATGTAATCCTCCGCGGTCTTCGCGGAGATCCGGTAGCCGTAGGCAGCCATCACCACAACGATCGCGCCGAATACGGCGAGCGAAACAACTGCTGTAATCATCTGTCAGGACTCCTATCGGTACGGCCAGAAGAAGAAGAAGTAGATGAGGTAGGCGATCAGCCAGAAAATGACGAAGAGCACACCGATCACCAGCGGCATCGTCATCCACCCGAACAACACGATCGGCTCGCCGGCCTCCGTAACCTCGGTGACCCCAAGGAAGAGCAGGACGATGAACACGATGATCGACAACAGGAGCGAGATCAGGTAGATCCGCCCCGGCCCATGGCGCATCATTTCTTTCATGCAGGCCATCATAGTGGAAGTCGAACGTTCTGGAAAGCTTTTTCGACGTTTTTGCTCAGACGGCGGGTGGCCGGTCGGCGGCCGACGCCGCGCTCGCCTTGCTCCCTCAATCCGGTGGTGGTAGGTTGTCTGTAAGGAGCTCCCATGCAGATCACACAGGACAAAGTCGTGACCATCGCCTATACGCTCAAGGACGACGAAGGACAGGTCCTCGACACCTCGGACGCGAACGGCGATTTCGCATACCTCCACGGGCACCAGAACATTGTAGAGGGGCTCGAAGAGGCGCTCGAGGGCAAGGAGGCCGGAGACGAGGTTCGGGCGACGATACCCCCTGAGAAGGGGTACGGAAGCCGGCACGAGCAGCTTGTCTTCACCGTCCCGCGGTCCAACATGCCGGAAGGTGAGCTGGAGGAAGGGATGCAGTTCGCGGCGCAAGACAAGGAGGGCAACCAGCAGGTCGTCACGCTCGTCGACGTGGCTGACGAAGAGGTCAAGCTCGACGCCAATCATCCACTCGCCGGGCAGACCCTCCACTTCGACGTCACCGTCAACGACGTGCGCGAGGCCAAAGACGAAGAGATCGAGCACGGCCACGTACATGACCCGGACGCACCGCACGCATAGGACCGGAACTCCTTGACGGAGCATAGTTGCCGTCGTAGTGTGCCGGGGGAGGCTCTATGGCGGGCAGAAACAGTGAACAGCTCTGGTTCGTAACCGGAAGTCAGCATCTCTACGGGGAAGAGACCCTCAAAGCGGTCGCCCACGACGCACGTCGCATCGCGCAGGAGCTCAATGCCGCAGACGCCATACCGGTGAGCGTGTCGTGCGGTCCGGTCGTGACCACTGCGCAGGAGATCCGGGCGATCTGCCGCAAGGCGAACGATGATGACTCGTGCATCGGCCTCGTGCTCTGGATGCACACCTTCTCTCCCGCGAAGATGTGGATCTCGGGCCTGCTGACGCTCGAGAAGCCGTTCGTGCACTTTCACACGCAGCACAACCGGGATATCCCCTGGGATACGATCGACATGGACTTCATGAACCTGAACCAGTCCGCCCACGGCGGGCGCGAGTTCGGGTACATCGCCTCGCGGCTGAACCTCCGGCGGACGGTCGTCGTCGGTCACTGGAAGGATCCGCAGGTTCTCGCCGAGCTCGGAACCTGGGCCCGCGCCGCACGAGGCCTTCATGAGACGCGCACGTTGAAGGTCGCCCGTTTCGGCGACAACATGCGGCAGGTGGCCGTCACCGAGGGAGACAAGGTCGCCGCGCAGGCGCGGTTCGGCTACGAGGTCAACGGCTACGGGGTCGGCGACCTCGTGGCGACGGTCCGGGAGGTCGCGGACGCCAAGGTCGGCCGGCTCGCCGACGAGTACGAAGCCGAGTACGACCTCGCAGAGCCATTGCGCAAGGAAGGCGAGATGCGCGACTCGCTGCTCGCGCAGGCACGGATCGAGATCGGCATGCGCGCCTTCCTCGAAGCCGGAGGCTACCGGGCGTTCACGACAACATTCGAGGACCTGCACGGGCTGCCGCAGCTGCCCGGGCTCGCGGTCCAGCGGCTGATGGCCGGCGGCTACGGGTTCGGCGCGGAAGGCGACTGGAAGACCGCCGCGCTCGTGAGAACGATGAAGGTCATGGGTGAGGGGCTGCCCGGCGGAACCTCGTTCATGGAGGACTACACGTACCACCTCGACCCGGCCAATCCCCTCGTACTCGGCGCGCACATGCTCGAAGTCTGCCCGTCGATCACCTCCGGGAAGGCACGACTCGAGATCCACCCGCTGTCGATAGGTGGCAAGGCCGACCCGGTTCGTCTCGTCTTCGGCGTCGATCCGGCCCCGGCTCTGAACGCCACGCTCGTCGACCTGGGCTACCGGTTCCGTATCATCGTGAACGAGGTGGAGGTGGTCACCCCGCCCCAGGATCTGCCGAACCTGCCGGTCGCACGAGTCGTGTGGAAGGCGCTGCCCTCACTGAGACAGGCGGCCGGGTGCTGGATACTCGCCGGTGGCGCGCATCATACCGGATTCAGCACCAGCGTGACGACGGAGATGCTCGAGATCTACGCGCAGATGCTCGGAACCGAGTTCCTGCTGATCGATCGCGACACGAGCACGAGGGCGTTCAGAAAGGAACTCCTGTGGAACGAGGCGGCCTACCGGATCGGTTCCGACGGCAGGTTCTAGGGACCCACAGGCACCGAAAAACCATACCTTTTTGCCCAATGCCTTGGTATACTGAGCATGGGATGGAAGACTACAGGGATGACTCGGGTTCCCGACGCAGCCAGATACGGCGAAACATGGAGACGCTGCAGGGAAAGCTGAAGACGACGCGCAACCCGTTCCAACAGAGCTCGATCGCCGGAGAGCTCGGCAAGCTGGAGCAGGAGCAGATGCAGCTCGACTCCCTGTTCGAGGATGGGCCTGCAGCGGAGGCCGTGGCGGAAGCCGACGATGAGGCGCCGCAGGAACAGTTTCCGCTCCTCAACCGGATCTACCAGGATCATCCGCAGCTGCTCAAGAAGAGCGGGCATCTCGAGCGCGACATACGGGCCGCCATCCTCTACATGGACTACTTCGAGCGCGAGTTCCTCGGCATGTTCACGAGCCGCAAGATGCGGCTCGACGTGAAGTACTCGGTAGAGCGCGACTCGTTCTACGACCTGCTGCACCAGGTCTCGCGCAGCCTGAAGAACTACCGCACGGAGGCCGACCGTATCGCCTCCGGTTCGTACACGAAACAGTACGAAGCGGACATCCTGAAGCGTAAGGTCGAGATGCGCCACACCGTGCTGGTTGAGATCGAATGGTTCTTCCGGAAGCTGCGTCGGTTTGCCAAGGAGCTCATCGCGGATATCGACGGCGACGGTCTGCTCTGCCAGAACCCGGAGTCGGAGCTCGGGTACTCTGACCTCGACAAAGAACAGCTCCTGCGGGGGCGCACGGTCGACGAAGGGATCCGCATACTCTACGAATACGCGGCGGAAGCGGTCGAGTATCTCGATATCCCCGAGTTCCAGCAGCGCCCCTTGTAGCCGCCGCCCGCTGCAGCCCCGGGCGCCTCAGAGGCCTACGCGCATCGCGAGCCCGGGATTCCGGTCGATGAGCTCGAGGGCGCCCTCCCGGTTCATGAAGAGGGCCTCCACCGGACCCGACGCGGTATAGGTGTACTGCGACGCCTCTCCGCGCATGATCCGGTGAAGCATCCCGATCGTCTGGCCGCGCTCGATCGTACGTTCCTGTCCATCCCCGTTCCATGCCTGCACGAGCCCGTCGGTCACCACGTAGAGACCGGGCAGCGGTTCGCCCTCCTCGAGAATCGTCGTTGACTCCGGGAATGAGCACGGCTCGAGGTAGCTCTCGAACCACATCCGCTGATAGTCGGACAGGTGCGCGAACGCCTCGCTCTCCACGAGGAGGTTCCACGTGCGGTTATCGCGACGGTCGATAATGCGCTGCAGTACGCGCCCAAACTCGGTGCCGGAGACGAAGTTCACGAACCGGTCGCGCGGGATGACGATCGTCTCGAGCTCCGTGTCCGCCACGATGTCGGCCGTGCGGGTGCTCCCGGTCAGAAGCGCCACCTCACCGAAGTACTCGTAGGCGCCGAGCTGTTTGCCGCGGACCAGGTTCTCCTTCATCACGCTCGCATTGCCCCACTCGATGATGTAGAAGTAGTCGCCCTTCGTCCCTTCTTCGATCACCTTCTCGCCGCGCGCGAAGTGACGACGCTCGATGATGCTCAGAAACTCCTGCACCTTCTTCACCGGCAGCGACTCGAAGAAGTCGAGCCGTTTCAGGATGTCGAGCGCACGATACGCGTCCTCGTATACCGAAGGCTCGGTGGGGAAGTAGAGCGTGTTCTCGATGCCGAAGGTCGCCCGCTGCAGCGTGGTGCCGTCGATCTTGTCATAATCCTTCTGCGCGATATGGTAGACCACGATGCGCTGCTGCACATCCTCGGGCAGCGACGCGAGGAAGCTGAGCGGCGTATGAAGCGGCGCGATCCCCGACTCGTGGTAGATGACGTCGCTCTCCCAGGGGAAGTTCTGCAGCTGCTTGAACCGCTCCTCGCTCATGTTGCCTTGCTCGAGCATCGTGCGTTGGACGGCCGGATCCGCCTGATGGTCCGACGAATAGACAAAGCTCTTGCCCTGGAAGCTCAGCCGGAATCCCATCGTCGGAATCGAGTGCAGCGCGTAGAAGATGTCGAACTCGCCGCCGTGAATCGTGAGCGGCCGGCCTATGTAGATCGGCTGGAAGGAGAAGAGTCGCCGCAGGTACTCGGGCGACTCGCCGGAGAAGGCCGAGTACTTGCGCAGGAAGCTCTCCATGACGGTCTTCGTCGTGTAGATCGTCACCCGACCCTCTTCGAGGATCTTCTGAAAGGTGCCGGCGTCGTGATCCGCGTGGCAGTGGGTGAGGATGATACTGTCAATGAACTTCGGATTCACGTTCGACGAGAGCAGCCACTCGGTGGAGTTGACCGGGGGATCCACCATGATGCCGTTGTGGTTGAGCCAGATGATGAAGCCCGACGTGTTATCCGCCGGATCGAAACCGTGACTCGGGCCCAGGCAGGTGACCCCGAACCGTGGCGGCTTGAACGGTTCCGGGAGGCTCTGGCCGACGTCGAACCGCGCGGTGTAGCTCACGCGGCCGGGCACCGTCGCGATGTGCTCTTCACCGTCGCGCACCTCGTAGTCGTCGTCCTCGTTGATCGTGATCGTCACATCGCCGATCCGTATACTGCCGTCGGCGAAGGGTCGGTAGCGGAAGAGACTCTTCAGCGTCAGGTCTCCGCGGAAAAAGGTGAGCTCGCCCCGGATGTCCGGCACGAATACGTCGTCGCCTATGTCGATCGAATCGTCGCGCAGGTCGAAATTGCGCGGCCCGAACACCGCCTCCTGAAGCGCGGTCGCAAGAAGCCGGGCCTGCGAACGGGTGCCGCAGATCAGCGGACGCTGCCCCCGGATGAAGAAGTGGTAGTAGATGGGGAACTCCATGTCCGCGACGTTGATGCCCTTACTCCAGTTGAACATCTCCCGCGGCAGCACGAAGATCTCCGGCACTCCCTCTTCGGTGGTCAGCGAGTCCTTGATCGTCTCAGGCGGCGCGCCGAACTGTATTCGCCCCGCCGACGTCTCAACGACGTAGCCTCCCCGGGGCAGTTCGCGGTATCTGTCGTTCGTTCCCATATGTCGTCCGTGCTCCAGTATAGAGCAGGAGGGCCTTGTGTGCACGAACCATTTGCAGCGCACAGCCTTCCCCGCTACAGTCGAGCCATGATCACCCTTGATCTGAACCTGATCGCCGCCCACCTTGAGGGGCTCGAGGAGACGATCATCCACAGACTGATCGACCGCGGACAGTTCGCGGCGAATCCGACCGCGTACCGACCTGGGCAGAGCGGCTTTCGAGGAGCCGGCGAGACGAGCCTCTTTGACATGCGACTGAGGTACCAGGAGGAGATGGATGCGGCCTTTGCCCGCTACCTCGTGCCCGAAGAGCGTCCGACGCATCGCGACCTGCCGGCTCCGCGACGAGAGGCGCAGCTCCCGCCGACGCCGCTCGAGATCGACGACCTGGACCAGGTCAACGTGACGCCGCAGATCGTCGCCGGATACCTCGGGTTTCTGCCCCGGCTCTGCAACCTGGAACCGCAAGACGACGGCCAGTACGGCTCGAGCGTCGAACACGACGTGCTCGCGATCCAGGCGATCGCGCGCCGGGTTCATTACGGAGCGCTCTACGTGGCGGAGAGCAAGTACCGCGCCGCACCTGACCTGTTTGCGCGGCATCTCGCGGCGGGCGACAGGGACGAGATCCTGCAGAACATCACGCGCCCGGAGGTGGAGGAGCGGATTCTGATGCGGGTATCGCAGAAGGTCGACTACGTGCAGGCGACGATCAACACGGCGGTCAGGCGACGGATCGACCGCGAGGTCGTGCTCGGCTTCTACCGGGATCTCATCATCCCGCTCACCAAGGAGGGTGAGCTGCGCTACCTGTTCAACCGTCGGCCTACCGGAAGTTCCGGCTCTCGATCCGGAACCCCGTGAGCGAGAGCTGCGGCTTGAAGCACGAATCGACCACGAGGTGCACGACGCCGTCCTGCGCCTGGATGCGCCCCTCAACGCCGAGCAGCGCCGCGCTCAAGAGCACCGGCCGGTACCGTTCGAATACCTGTTTCCAGACGACCAGGTTCACGTACCCGGTTTCGTCCTCGAGCGTCACGAAGAGTGTGCCGCCCGCGGTCGCCGGCCGCTGCCGCGTGATCACAAGGCCTATGTAGCTCGCCCGGCCTCCGTCGTCCATCTGCGATACTTCACGGGCGCACGGATGTCCGGCCGCCGCAAGCGCTTCACGGTGCGGCTCGAGCGGGTGCGCCGCGACGCTGTGGCCGGCGGTGTAGTAGTCCCAGGCGACCAGCTCAAAATCGCTCAAAGGGTCGAAGCCCGGCAGTACCTCGTCGGGCTGCATGAGATCTCCTGCCTCCCCCACCCGCTTACGCTCGCGCGCCTCGCTGCGGCGGCGGCGCGAGTGGCCCGAGACCTGCCAGAGGGCCTGCCTGCGGTCGAACCCGAAGCAGCCGAAGGCGCCGGAACGCGCGAGCGAGGCGAGAAGCTCGTCGTCGAGGCCCGCCTCGCGCACGAACCGCTCGAACTCGTCCGTCCCGGCCGCATCACCCGTCCCGCCGGCGAGACGCAGCCGCTCCCTCGTGCGGACGATGCGTCGGTAGTCGGTCTCTCCTATCCCCTTGACGTAGCGCAGCCCCATCCGAACCGCCTTGTCCTCGAGCCCGCAGTCCCAGTCGCTCGCAAACAGGTCGATCGACCGCATCTCGATGCCGTGACGCTTCGCGTCCTCCACGATGGAGGCCGGCGAGTAGAACCCCATGGGCCAGGCGTTCAGGAGCGCGCAGACGAACTCGGCCGGATAGTGGGCGCGCATCCAGGCGGTGCAGTAGGCGATGAGCGCGAAGCTCGCGGCATGGCTTTCGGGAAAGCCGTACTCGCCGAAGCCCAGGATCTGGTTGAAGGTCGCCTCGGCGAACTCCGGATCGATCCCCTTCGCGATCATCCGGCCGACGAAACGCTCGTGGTGCTTCTCGATCCGGCCGCTTCGCCGCCATGCGGCCATGTCACGGCGCAGCTGGTCCGCCTCGCCCGGGCTGTAGTCGGCCGCGACGATCGCGAGCTTCATCACCTGCTCCTGGAAGATGGGCACGCCGAGCGTTTTCCTGAGCACGGGCTCGAGCGCCGGATGCGGGTAGACGACCGGTTCCTCGCCGTTGCGCCGACGCAGGTAGGGATGCACCATCCCGCCGGTGATGGGCCCGGGGCGCACGATGCTCACCTCGATCACCAGATCGTACCACACCTTGGGCCGCAGCCGCGGCAGCATCGCCATCTGCGCCCGGCTCTCGAGCTGGAAAACGCCGACGGTGTCGGCCCGGCGGGCAAGCTTGAAGACCGCCGGGTCATCGTGCGGAATTGTGGCCATGGAGAGATCGATCCCGCGGTGCTGCTTCAGCAGCCGGAAGCAGTAGTCGAGATGGGTGAGCGCACCAAGCCCCAGGAGATCGACCTTGAAGAGGTTCATCGCCTCCACGTCGTACTTGTCCCACTGGATCACGGTGCGGTCGGGCATGGTTGCGTTCTCTATGGGGACGAGGCGGTGCACCGGTTCGCTTCCCAGCAGGAATCCGCCGGGATGGATGGAGAGGTGGCGCGGAAAATCGAGGATTTCCGTGACGAAGCGGCCGAAGAGATCACGCGTCGGCCCCCTCACCCCGGAGGAGTCGAGCACCTCGTCCAGATTGCCGTCGCGGTGAGAGGCAAGCTTCGCAAGCCGGTCGAGCGCGGTCGCGGGGATATCGAGCACCTTGCCCACGTCGCGGACGGCGCTCTTCACCCGGTAGCGGATGACGTTCGCGACCATCGCCGCCCGGTCGCGGCCGTACTTCTCGTACATGTGCTGGATGACCTCCTCGCGGCGCCGATGCTCGATGTCGAGGTCGATGTCGGGCGGCTCGGCGCGCTCACGGCTGAGAAAGCGCTCGAAGAGCAGATCCATCCGAACCGGGTCGATCGCGGTGATCCCCAGGCAGTAACAGACCGCGGAGTTCGCCGCCGACCCGCGCCCCTGCGCGATGATCCCCTGCCGGCGGCAGTACTCGACGATTTCCCACATCGTGAGGAAGTAGCCGCAGTACTCGAGCTCGTCGATCAGCGTGAGCTCCTTCTGCAGCTGCGCGCGCACGTCGGCGGGAATCGACCCGCCGTAGCGCCTGCGCGCGCCGGCAAAGGCGAGCTCCCAGAGCCACTCGGCGGTAGAGTAGCCTGCCGGCACCTGCTCGCTCGGGTAGCGGTACTCGATCTCACCCAGGCTGAACCGCGCGCGCTCGGCGATCTCCAGGGTGCGCGACACGAGATCAGGCGCGTCGTCGTAGCGCCGGTATATCTCATCCGCACCTGCAAGCGCGTGGCTCGCGTTCGGCCGCAGACGGGAGCCCGCCTCATTGAGCGTGACCCCGTGGCGAATGCAGGCCAGCACGTCGTGCAACTCGCGCCGCTCGGGGGCGTGGTAGAGCACCTCGGTCGCCGCGACGACCGGCAGCCCGTAGCGGCGCGAAAGCCGCCTCACGCGCTCGAAGTCTGCGGCCTCGTGCGGTCGGAAGTGACGCGCGTGCGCGAGGTAGAGGCTGCCCGCGAAGGCGTCGTGAAGCGCGGCGAGCGGGGCTTCCGGCGGTGCGTCCAGCCAGATTGCCACGAGCCCGCCCGCACCGGCGCACACTTCGTCGAGCGTGACGAGGCTCTCCCCCTTGGGCGATCGTCGGCGCCCTGTGCTGATCAGCCCGCAGAGCGCCGCATACCCCTCGCGGTCCTCGGCAAACAGCAGGAGCGGTTGCCGCTCCAGCCGCATCGGCTCGAGCCTCGTCGGCCCGACTCCGCAGAGGCCGACCGTCATCTGCGAGCCGACGATCAAGTGCAGGCCGTGCTCCTCGGCGGCCTCGTGCGCCTGGACGATCCCGTACACTCCGTCGCGGTCGGTGAGGGCGAGCGCCGGGAGCCCGAGTCGTGACGCCGCTGCGACGAGCTCATCCGGATGGCTCGCGCCCTCGAGAAAGGTGTAGTTGCTCTTCACCCAGAGCGGGACGTAGCGGCGCTCACCGTTCATTCGACGATCCCCTGGACGAACCACCGCCCCGGCGAGCCGTCGGCGGCCGTTGCGCCGCCGGCCGCCGCTGCGTCGCGATAGACCCACAGCAGCCGCCCCGAAGAATCCCGCAGGTAGTAGTAGTCGCGACGGTAGGGGCCGCGCCACCAGTCGCCCGAATACTCGTACGGGCCGGCAAGCGATGCCGCCGCTCTCCCGGCACGCCGGGAGAGCGGCGGCGGGTCGTGAAGCGCTCGCCGCACGAGCCGAGCGCGAGGCGGCGACTCACCGTCGTGCCGCGGCACCGGCCCGAACCGCTCGACCCGCCGCCACCGGTACTGCTCCTGCGGCAGATGCGCGTCCACAAGCTCGGCGATCTGCACCGCGTCGTTTCCCAGCTCCGCGCGTATCTCGTCGATCGCGGCGAGCGCACTCTTCACATCACGCCGAACCGCGGTCGCGAACAGGTCCTCCTGCACCCGATCGGTCGGCACGAGCGTCGCCTCGAGAGAGAGCCGGACCACCGGTCCGGAGAGACGCAGGTTCTCGAGCCGCAGCCGCAGGAGCCGCTCGATCGCCTTCTGATCGCGCGTCGGCCTGGCTGTGAAGATCCGCTCCCGGCGGCACTGCTCGCGATGTCCGGGCCAGCGCTCCGGATGAAACTCGAGCGTGAGATCGCCGATCAGCTGTTGCTGCATCCACGCGTACGCAACGAGCTCCCGCAGCATTGAAACCTGATGATGAAGCAGGACGTCCGTGGATGACTGGGGATAGAGCAGCCGAACCTCCCGTCGCAGGAGCGCAGGAGCGTCGGCCGCCTGGATCGGAAGCTCCTGCTCCCCCCTCGCGAAACTCTGCAGCCGCTCGACATCAGGGCCGAATCGCCTGCGAAGCGCGCCGGAGGAGAACCGGCAGAACCCGCCGATCGTGACGATGCCGAGCTGCCGGCAGCGCGCCATGGCCTCCAGCTCGATCGGCAGCACCCCGAGCGGCGCTCGCATCGCCGCCGCGGCCTCCTCTTCGCCGCTCGAGAAAACCGTGATACCCCGCTTCGCCTTCGCCGCGGCGTAGGTCCCGAAGCGGGTGAACCCCAGAGCGATCCTGCATACGAGCCCATCGCCCTCGACCGACGCCCTGACCGCCTCCGCCCAGGAGAGCGGGGTCTCGTAGATCCGCTCGAGCCCTGAGGCATTGACCCAGAAAAGCGCTTCCTCGGCCTCAGCCGCTTCGACCTGCGGACTGAAGGCGCCGAGGAGCGTTATGAGCCTTCGCCGCAGCTCGTCGCGCTCCCGGGAATCCACCGTCCCGGCGCGCAGCTCCCCGCAGATCCCGAGCGCCGCGGCATAGCGCATGCCGGGCTCCACCCCGGCCGCCAGAGCGGCCCGGTTCACCGCAGTGATTCGCCCGAGCGGCCGATCGTCGGTGACGATGGCCGCGGGAAGCTCCTTCCATTCGGGATGACGAAGCGCGACGACCTGCAGATCGAAGCGGGGAAAACTAATACAGGCCAGGCGGACCATCGAACTCCTCGCTCGTCGTCCACCCAGGCCCCTCCCGTTTGTCCTTGGTGTTGGTGATGGTGACGCGAAACCGCCCGGGAGCGATTCGCCGGCACGTGCTTTGCGCCCGAACGCCGACGAGCGATCCGGAATACCGCTCGTCCTCACGGCGGCGGCGCAGGATGAGCACCTGCGCGTCGTGGTGTTCGGCAAGCCGCAGCAGCCTTCCCTGCGACGCTGCGTCAAGGGTGAGGTCCCGTGCGAGATCGAGAACGATCAGCCCGAACGCGCCGCTGCGCAGAAGCCGCTCGGCCGCACGCGCCGCGGCACGAGCGTGAGGTACGCGTCCTGCGCGACGGCCTCTTTGTTTTTCCTCGTCGTGCGCAAACGCCCAGACGACCGGCAGAGCGTTCAGGTCTATTCCCGCTGCCGCGAGGTCGGGGGGGAAGAAGACGTCACGGTGCGTTGCGACCCAGGCACCCAGGTCGCCGGCCGTCTGGGCCTGATGGATCAACCGGCTCGCCACACTGATGTTGGCTGAATCAGCGCCGCCGACGAGCTCGGTCAGCCTGCCGCGAAGCGCATCGAGACTCCACGGGGCGGCCCCGCGATGTCCCTGCTCCAGGTCAGAAGCACGCTGAAGTCGCAGATCGAGAAGCGCCGACGCCGGTTCCATACGTCGGCATAATACTATACAAGTGTATAGTGGTCAAGCGGGTTCAGTCGCGCGGGAAGATCACCCCGAGCACCGTGTCGATCCGTCGCAGCCCCTCTTCCGCCGTATCGCGCACGGTCGACGGCAACCCTTTGCCGCCGGAGAGCTTGTGCAGCTCGTCGACCACGCCCTTCACCTCGTCGATCGCTCCCTGCACCCGCAGGTCGTTGTTCATCGCGTGCTCGAACAAGGGCACGATCTCCCGGGCGGCGGCCTCCATACGAGGGGTCGAGGCGGCCGGCGTCGTCCGGGTGGACAGCAGATCGGCAACGTGCGCCTGGAGCTCCTCGATCTGACGGCAGCGCCTGTCCATCAACTCGTCCGAGATATTCAGCTTGTCGCGGTAGTAGCCGTAGATGAGCAGAAACCGGATGTGCTGTCCGTCACACCCGCGTTCGAGCAGATGCTCCGGGTAGATGACGTTTCCCCGGCTCTTGCTCATCGTCTCCCCGCCGACGATCAGATGCTCACCGTGCAACCAGTACCGGCAGAACTCCACGCCCCCGGCGCTCTCCATGACGGCCCGGTTGTAGTCGTGGTGCCGCCACTTGTTGTCAATCCCTCCGCAGTGAATGTCGAGCTCGTACCCGAGCGTCTGCTTGATCATCGCCGGATCCTGGATGTTCCACGACGGACGCCCGGCCCCGATCGCGGTGTCCCAGTGTATCTTCTCGTCGCCCCTATGGCCGTGCCAGAGGATGAAGTCGCCGAGGTTCCACCGCAGTCCGTTATACGTGTCCTTGCTGAACCGTATCTTGCGCTTCGGCCAACGGCTCATGTCCAGTCCGAAGATCTCACCGAATCCCTCGTAGGTGAGCGGATCGAAGTAGACGTTTCCGTCATGCCAGTAGGCGTGTCCCTTGTCGATCAGGATCCCGATGATCTCGACCGCCTCGTCAATACTGGTCGAGCTGCGCGGAATGTGGTCGGGCAGCTTGATCCCGAGCAACTCGCACTCCCGGAAGAAGGTCTCCACCACCGGCGTGGTCAGCTGCAGGACCTCGGTACCCTCCTCGGCCGCGGTCGAAATCGTCTTGTCCTCCACGTCGGTGAAGTTGATGACCCGCTTGACCTCGTACCCCAGGTACTCGAGATACCGGACGAGGATGTCCTCGTAGAGGAAGCTCCGGTAGTTCCCTACGTGCGGCCTGCGGTAGACGCTCGGTCCACAGGTGAAGATCCTGACCTCACCCGGCCTCCTGGGGCTGAACAGCTCCATGCGTTTCGTAAGGGTATTCCTCAGTACCAGGCCGCGAAAGTCGTCAGTTTGCATTCATTGCTCCGGGGTGTTTTGTCGTGAATTTGGCACATTGCGTCCGACGTGGCAAGCGAGCGCGAACCGACGTCGACCCCGTGCCGTGGTGGCGAGACGGCCCGGCCGCGGCATGGGCGCCGCGGCACAGCTGCCGTTTCCGCGAAAATCGGCTACCTTTAGCTTCGGGAGCGTGGCGATGGAACCGTACGAGTACAAGGGGTACGTGATTACGCCGAACGTCCGGGAGGCCGAGGGCGACCAGGCGGGCAGATGGGTCTTCGAGGCCGCTTCGATCGTCGATTCGGACGGCAACGAGGTCAACGTGGTCGCTCCGGCCGCCGAGCACCCGCACTATTTCGACACCGCGGAGCAGGCGGCGCGGGTCTGCATCTCTCAGGCGAAGGCGCTCATCGAGGCCGGCGACGCGGGGTAAGCCCCTTGAGGCGCGAAGCCTCTACAGCGAACGCGACGTCTGCCCGGACTGGGCGTGGGCGCCTCCGGCGAGAACGCGCTCGGTAGCCGGCTCGTCGGTCAGGCCGCCTGGGCAGACGATGGTCCACTCGAGTGCCGGGTGGTCCGGCATCACCTCGTGCATCGTGTGCAGGAAGGCGTCGGCATGGGCCTTCGCACGGTGATAGTGCCTGATCTTCGATTCGCTTCGGATGTCCTTGTTGAGCGACGAGAGCATGATGTAGCGCCTCGCCCCGGCGACGGCAGCCGCCACCATCGACCGGATCGCGCCGATATGATCGATCAGCACGGTCTTGTCCTTCCCGGTCTTCCCGCCCGAGCCGGCGGCGAAGATCACCGCATCACACCCGGCAACCGCGTGGTCGATGGGGTGCTCGAGGTCGCCGAGCACGGTCTGCACGCCCATGTCGTCGAACCGGGGACGCTGCGACCCGTCCCGGATCATCGCGACCGGATCGTG
>SKQU01000294.1 GCA_007118855.1 Spirochaetaceae bacterium | reverse complement strand
TGCTCACGGAGAACCGCTACCGCACGATCCAGGTCGGCACGAAACTTTTCGGGAACCATCGCGGACTGCGCACCCATCATACTCTCCAAACACTACGATACCCCAATAGGTGACGATGAACAATCGCTGCCGGGTAGCGCGACCGACAGACGGTCGATCTGCTGGGGGCGAGCGCACGACCAATCTGCGCCGCCTGCATAGTCGGAGTCCACCACGACCCATGCGTCGTAATCCGACTCCGCGCTACTCTCACCGCGGGCCCGGGACCCAAAGAGCTAGACCTCCCGCTGCTTCACTCCCATGGCCTCTTGAAGGCCGAAGACGAAGGTCGCGATCACTGGATCCGAGAGAGCGTCGTGGTATCCTCCAGCAATAGGGTTCCCCAATCTCCAGGAGCGTGATCGCCGGCTCCACGACGATTCCTTCCCAACTGGCTCCGACTCTGTGATGAGAGTCCAGGTCCTCAAGAGTCTCGATGCTTTGCAGCGCGTGGAAGAGTCCCGAATCTCTCACGTACAGTCGGGGAGAACGGAGGGAAGGAATACGGAGAACGTCTCAAAGAGGAATCGCGCGAGGAAGGCGGACAGGTAGAAAAGTGCGAGACGGCCCGAGCCCTCAAGGAACAGGGCGTCGATGTTGAGGTCATCGCGAAGGCCACCGCGCTCTCGAAAGAAGAGATCGAAGCGCCGCAGGCGGGTTCATCCCCGAGTTCGCTGGTTTCACAGGATGCGCTTCACGAGCCCAGGAATCGCGGAGACCAGATACAGCGGCAGGCTGAGGATCTTTCCGTCGTAGTGCGGGCGTCCTGAGTAGAGACGCACGCCAATAGGCGAGCGCTTCGCTTCGATGAACCGACGCATCGACCTGAGCGTACCGCTCTTGCCCGACTTGACCTCGACCGGGACGATCAAGGAGCCGGCTGCGATCACGTAGTCGACTTCTGCTGAGCTCGACTTCGCGTCCCGCTCCCAGTAGTAAAGGCTCGGGTCCTTCCATGGCTCGTCCAGAAACAGCAGCTCCTGCCCGACGAACTGCTCTGCAGACGCGCCTGCGTTGATTGCAAGGATTTCCTTTTCGAGGACGAACTGCTCGGAAACCCCGCAGAGGTTGCCGGCGAGTCCCACATCGATGAACAGGAGCTTGAACTTTTCCTGGGATACCGACGCTCCGAGCGGCAGGCCGGCGGCGGCGGTCCGGTGGATCTTTCGGATCAGCCCCGCAGTGACGAGCAGGTCAATAGCGGCCTTCAACTCGCGCGATCGGACATCCGGATCGATGTTCACGTACTTGATCCGTCTTCCGATCAGCGCAGGAACAGACGCGAAGACCTTCTCCAGATGGGGGTGCTTCGCCCGGGAAGCGAATCTTCCGAAGTCGCGACGAAATGTCTGCAGGAGTTCGTCCTGTACCCGGAAGCAATCCGAAGGATGCGCCGGATCCGCGAAGTACGCGTTCAGCACGGCAGGCATGCCCCCCAGGAGCATGTAGAGTCGAAGGGTGTCGAGCAAGTCGTCGTGGACCGGTTCCGGAACAGCGCCGCCTCCGGACACGAGCTCGTCGATGCTGTGCACAGAACACACTTCGTGCAGGTAGTCAGCCTGGTGTTCCTTTCCCGCTGCGCGCAGGAACTCACCAAACGAGAGCGGGTACATGCTCAGAAACGACACGCGGCCGACGGGCATTCGAAACGAGTCGGCCGTCAGTACGAACTCCAGGAGCGATCCTGCACCGATCACCGGGATGTCGGGTCGTTCCTCCCGGAAGTATCTCAACGAACGGATCGCGTCTGGGCACTCCTGGATCTCATCCAGGAAGAGCAGCGTACCGGACGGGATCTTCTTCCCGATCAGCAATTCGATCGACGGGATGATCCTCCTCGGATCGGGGCTCGCGAAACACGCTGAGTACTTCGGGTAGAGCTCGAAGTTCAGGACGATCAGATTGTCAAAATGGTCGCGACCGAATTGCTCGATCGCCCACGACTTGCCAACCTGCCTCGCGCCGCGGACCAGGAGCGGCTTCCGATCCTTCATCCGCTTCCATCGCAGCAGGTCTTCGGTTATGGCTCGAATCATACCCCATTATAGCCACTCTATGGCCGAAATACAACCCAATATAAGCCGTGAGTAGGCCCTGCGGCGGTTGACGGCCATCTGTATCGCGCCGTCCCGTACGATCAGGCGCGACTCCTCCATGTGGCCGGCTCCGCCTACGTTACCGCAGGCGGCCGGTCGCATCCGCGGGTATTCCGACCTCGAGGTGGTGGAGCGAGCACTCGCCGCAGGCTCGAATCTGCTCGTCGAACCGATGACGACGCCGGAAAGCGAGCTCTTCGCCGAGCTCCTCCGCACCCTCGGTTCCGGCGAGGCGTCCTGCGTCGCGTTTGCCCGTCATCGCGGCGGAAGAGGCCGACGCGATACTCACCCGTATGGTCGATGTCGAATTCTACTCACCCGTGCGAAGGATCATCGACCTGCTGTGAACGGTGCGCAGCAGTAATGAAGCAGCACGGCGTTTGTCGGCGTATACAGAAGCGGAGACCCGCATCGCAGACGACCACGACCGGCGCTACAAGTACCTCTTCTCGCATCCAGGGTTCGTCGAGCGTCTTCTCACGTCGTTCGTCGACGAGCCGTTCGTCAAGGAACTGGACTTCTCCACGCTCGAGCGGGTGAACTCGACGTTCGTCTCCGAAGAGTTCGCCCGGCGCGAGTCCGACGTCATCTGGAAGCTCCTGTTTCGGGGCCGACCGGTCTACCTGTATCTCCTCATCGAGTTCCAGTCGTCGGTGGATCCACTGATGGCGCTTCGCTTCCTGCGCTACCTCGCCGAGTTATACGGGTCGTTGGTTGCCGAAGGCCAGGAACCGCCGCTTCCCGCGGTCTTTCCGCTGCTCCTCTATACCGGTGATTCGCAGTGGACCGCCGCCCGGTCGACCGGCGACATGATCGGTCCGGAGATCCCCGAAGCCTTCATCCCTCAGCTCACCTATTACCCGATCCTTGTAAACGAGATTTCCACCGAAACTCTCCTTCGCGTCCATAACGCCGTCGCGGCGGTCTTCTACGTCGAGAACAGCGACCCACAGAAGCTCGCGCAGACGCTCGATGAGCTTATGGCTATACTATCTGATGAAGCCCCGGAGCTGTTCGAAGTATTCGGGCGGTGGTTGAGCAACTACCTGGCCGGCACCGCCGGCGAAGCCGCGGTCATCGAACCGATCCGGAGCGTCCGGGAGGTCAAGAGCATGTTTGCGACCAAGCTCAAGGAATACGGAGAGCGTCTCAAACAAGAGGCCCGCGAAGAGGGCCGGCAGGAAGTTAAGCGCGAGACGGCCCGGGCCTTCAAGGAACAGGGCGTCGACGTCGCGGTCATCGCGAAGGCTACGGGGCTTTCGCCCGAGGAGATCGCGGACCTGTAGGCCGTTCAGTTCGCGAATTCCGGTCTCCGATACCGGTAGCATACGGTTACAGTTCCCGCCGGAAGAAACCCCAACGATTCTCTGCGGTATCTCGCGTGCGTCACTCGGCCGCCGGGAGGCAGACGGCGTATGGGGGTTTCCTTTCGCGGACAATTGGGCTTCCCCGTCGATCTCGTCGAGTTCAGATTGTCGGTGCATCTGCACGCGGGGCCTCGCGTCCTGCGCTACCTTGTCGCTCACGGAATTGACCTGCCAGTTGGTACACGTGTAGTATACGTGCAAGAATGGATGGGAGACGAAGAGCCATGCAGAAGAAGCTAACGCTGACAATCGACGAGGAGGTCTACGACGGACTGCGGCGCGTTGTCGGTCCAGGCAAGATAAGCAAGTTCATAGAGGACCTTGTCCGGCCCCATGTGCTCCGGCAGGACCTGTACGACGGCTACCGTGCTATGGGCGCCGACGTTGTGCGGGAGACCCAGGCGCTCGAATGGGCGGAGTCGACCTTCGGGGACGTGAGTGATGAGGAGGGGTGAGATCTGGTGGGTCAACTTCGATCCCTCCATTGGTGGTGAGACACGAAAGAGCCGCCCGGCGGTGATCGTGAGTAACGACGCAGCAAACCAGTATCTGAATCGCGTCCAGGTTGTGCCGCTCACGGGTTCTCTCGGGAAGCTTTATCCGAGCGAAGCCTACGTGACCTTCCGCCGCAAGCAATCCAAGGCAATGGCGGACCAGTTGACGACCGTCAGCAAGCACCGACTCTTGAACAGAGCGGGTTCGCTGTCAGCCGGCGACATGGAACGGGTGAACCAGGCAATCGCTACACAGCTGGACATCTGACGGATCGCAGACGATCGCGCCCTCGAGCACTCGCCGCAGGCTCGATCCTTCCCGCCGAGCCGATGACGATGCCGGAAACCGAGCTCTTCGTCGAACTCCTTCGCGCCCTCGGTTCCGGCAACGCCGTCTGTTTGCATTCGCCTGTATCGTAGACGCCGGAGTCCACTCAGCCGTGCGGAGGGTCATCGATCTCCTGTGAGCGGGGCGTGTCTCAGGGCCTTGGAATGTATTGACAATAAGCACACGCTCGATATACTCATGAAGTGACCTACGCGTGGGATGATGCGAAGAATGAGCTCCTGCGGGAGGCCCGGGGGATATCGTTCGAAGAGATCGTGGTTGAGATCGACGGCGGAAACGTCGTGGATGTGCTGGAGCATCCGCACCCCGGGAGGTATCCCAACCAGCAGGTGTATCTTGTGAGCCACCTCGACTACGTCTTCGTTGTCCCCTTCGTGCGCGACACAGAGAGACAAGAGATCTTCCTGAAGACGATCTACCCAAGCCGGAAGTTCACCAGGAAGTACCTCAGGACGGAGAAGAGTGATGATCAGGCAACCAGCTAAGAAGACACGGTATCTGGACGACGAAGAGAGATCGCTCATCGAAAGCCTGGAGAACGATGAATGGGTTTCGGTTCGCGATCTGCCGACTGCGGTCGCGGAAGCACAGACGTACGCGAGCGCCACGCTCAAGAAGGATCGGCGGATGAATGTCCGGATATCCGAGCGTGATCTCAAGGGCCTCAAGGCTCGGGCAGCGGAAGAGGGAATCCCCTACCAGACTCTCGTGACCATGATCCTTCACAAATACGTCGTGGGCCGCCTTGTGGAGAAATCGTCTCAGAGGTGAGGTCGAAGACGGGCGGGGTCAACTTTCGGCTGGCAGGGCACACAAAGCGACGCCCGGCGGTGATCGTGAGCAACGACGCAGAAAACCAGTATCTGAACCGCGTCGAGGTTGTCCCGCTGACAGGTTCCATCGGGATCCTCAAGGCGCTCTGCACGGACAAGAACATCACGTCGGAAGAGGCCGATGCGATCCTCGCCCGTATGGTAGACGCCGGATTCTACTCACCCGTGCGAAGAGTCAGCCACCTCCTGTGAACGGTGCGCGCCAGTAGTGAAGCAGCACGGCGTTTGTCGGCGTATACAAGGCGGAGGCCCGCATCGCAGACGACCACGACCGGCGCTACAAGTACCTCTTCTCGCACCCCGGCTTCGTCGAGCGTCTTCTCACCTCGTTCGTCGACGAGCCGTTCGTCAAGGAGTTGGACTTCTCGACGCTCGAGCGGGTGAACTCGACGTTCGTCTCCGAAGAGTTCGCCCGGCGCGAGTCCGACGTCGTCTGGAAGCTCCTGTTTCGCGGCCGGCCGGTCTACCTATATCTGTTGATCGAGTTCCAGTCGTCGGTGGATCAGCTGATGGCACTTCGCTTCCTGCGCTACCTCGCCGAGCTCTACGGGTCGTTGATCGCCGAAGGCCAGGAACCGCCGCTTCCCGCGGTCTTTCCGCTGCTGCTCTACACCGGTGATTCGCAGTGGAGCGCCGCACGGTCGACCGGCGAGATGATCCGCCCGGAGATTCCCAACGCCTTCATCCCCCAGCTCACCTACTACCCGATCCTGGTGAACGAGATCTCCACCGAGACCCTCCTTCGCATCCACAATGCGGTAGCGGCTGTCTTCTACGTCGAGAACGCCGACCCACAAAAGCTCGCAGAGACGCTCGATGAGCTTATGGCTATACTATCTGATGAGGCCCCGGAGCAGTTTGAGATATTCGGGCGGTGGTTGAGCAACTACCTCGCCGGAACCGCCGGCGAAGCCGCCGTCACCGAACCGATCCGGAGCGTCTGGGAGATCAAGAGCATGTT
>SKQU01000196.1 GCA_007118855.1 Spirochaetaceae bacterium | reverse complement strand
CCTCTTCCGGGCGTATCCCACGTAGCAGAGGGACTTCATCGCGCTCTCGCGACAGCGAACGATACTGCAGAGCTCACGAACACTCAACCCGTCCCTGCCCAGCGCACGCAGTCGCGGGAGACGGGAGAGAAAGCCCGCGCCCGGACGCACGCCGGTCATATCCTCGACGGTCATCCCGTTTGCTTCCAGTGTACGGCGAAGCTCTCGCGGCCTTATGAAGTATCTCCAGTTGTGAATACCGTGCGGTACCATGCGGGTGAGCGGGAATCGCTGCATGAAGAAGTCCACGATGAGATAGCTGACGATCGTCCTGTTGACCGTCTCAAAGAAGAAGAACCCGCCGGGGGCGAGCACCCGTGAGATCTCTGCGATCACCTTCCGGTAGTCGCTCACGTGCTCAAGGACATCCACGCAGAACACGAGATCGAAGTGATTGTCCGGAAAGAGGAGCGCCTCGCCAACTCCCTCCTGGTAGTCTATGTGGAGGTTGAGCGCTCGGGCGTGGCTGCGGGCGGTCACCAGGCTCGGGGCCGACGGGTCGATCCCCGTCGCCTCAATGCCGAATCGCGCAATCTCCTCCGTCAGAAACCCGCCACCGCATCCTATATCGAGCGCCCGTCTCCCCCGGAACTCGTACGAACGCTCGACGAGACGTCTGATGACGTACGCGAAGCGGACCGGGTTCATCATGTAGCGCATCATCAGGAGCGGGTTCTCCGTATCGGACCACCAGCCCGGGGCCTCACGGTCGTAGAACTCGTTGTCGACGAACGTCTTTCGGTCCGGCAGGGTCACCGTGAAGGTGCTGCCGACGTCCGGCTCGCTTTCTACCTCGACCGAGCCGTCATAGAGCTCGGCAAGTCGCTTGACCGCCGAGAGCCCAAGGCCGCTGCCGGGTATGTCGATCGTCTTCGGGTTGCGGACTCGCGAGAACTCGCGGAAGAGGAGATCGGTCTCCTCTTCCGTCATGCCGATCCCGGTGTCCCGCACCGTGATCACGACCGCCTCATCGCGTCGGTCGCAGGAGATCTCCACCGTGCCTCCGGGACGGTTGAAGGAGACCGCATTCGACAGGAGCTTGTTGATGATGATCTCAACCTCGTCGGCATCCGCGAGCATCTCAAGGGATGAGGGAGCGTGGACCTCGACCGTTATGCCGGCCGGCACGGCGCCGTCGGAGATCGCCGCGGCCGCCTTCC
This sequence comes from Spirochaetaceae bacterium, assembly GCA_007118855.1. Lineage (GTDB taxonomy): Bacteria > Spirochaetota > Spirochaetia > DSM-27196 > SLST01 > SLST01. The sequence continues at coordinate 4,963 of SKQU01000196.1, read as the reverse complement.
GGGCGATCGCGGCGACATCCACCTGCACGAGGTGTCGTTTCCGCTTTCCGGCTTCAATGCGGGTGAGATCGAGCAGGTCGTAGATCAGCTTTCGCATACCGTCAAGGCGTGCAAGCGACTGCTCGCTCGCCGTCTGTCGTTCAGCGGGATCCGCGCCCTTCTCCGGATCCCGAATCGCCCGCAGGCTTTCCTCGACCGCGAAGATGGGTTCTTTCAGCTGATCGACGAGCGAGGTCAGAAACTCATAGCGAATGCTCCTGCGCTCCTCGGCGATGCGCCTGATCTGGCGCTGCACAGCGATGTGCTCTACGGATTTGCGGACGACTGACTGCAGCTCAGCCGGCGCGAACGGCTTGGTCAGGAAATCGAACGCACCCAGCCTGGTCGCCTGAACCGCATTCGCGAGGGTACCGTACCCGGTGATAACGATGACGAGGATGTCGAGCGCCTCTTTCCCGATCTTCTCGAGGAGCTCAATCCCGGACATCCCGGGCAGCCCGTGATCGAGCAGCATGATATCAGGCTTCACCGTCACCGCGAGCTCCCAGGCCCGCTCAGCGGATCCGGCCTGTATAACGTGGAAGCCGACGCTGTACCCGGTCTCCTCGTCACGGTGAACGAAGTCGCTGAGCGTCCGTTCAACCGCATCCCGCATGTCGGGCTCGTCGTCGACCACCATTGCCTGCAGGATCTCCAGGGTGGCGGAGGGGTCGTTCACGTCGTCACTCCTTTGCCGCCGGGAGGTTCTGCAGACGGTTCATCCGGCGACCGCAGGAAGAGCATCAGACCAGCCAGCGTCCGGTCCCTCATGTACGGAGCGAGCCGCACGACGAGCTCGCGACCGGCTCGCTCCAGCCTTACCGAGTCGATCGCACCGTCCGGGTTCGTCGCCGCGTAGACGCGATCGACCGCCGCACGAACATCGTCGCTCAGCTCCAGCGACTCGAACGCCATGCCGTCGCGCAGACGGACGTCGAGCAGATGCTCCGCGCGCGTGTTCATCAGCACCGGCCTGCGCTCATCGTTGAGAATGACGAGTCCCTCCCACATCGAGTTGACAAGCTGGCGGGACAGCGTCTGCTCGCTCGTGAGCTCGAGGAGGTAGGCATCCCGCTCGAGAACGAGCTTGCGTTGGTCCGACGCGCGCTCAACCACCCGCAGCAGATCGTCCGGAGTGAAGGGTTTGACCAGAAAGTCGAACGCTCCCTGGCGCATCGCCTCAACCGCGGCCTCAACGCTGGCGAATGCGGAGACGATGACAACGATGGTCCGTCCGTCGCAGGACGTGCAGACATGCCGCGTGAGCTCGAAACCGCTTATGCCGGGCATCTTCAGGTCGACGAGCGCGATATCGAACCGGCAGGATTCAAGGAGGGCGATCGCCTCTTCGCCGTCTTCGGCTGTCCGCACCGTGTATGCATGCCGTTCAAGAACTCTGCGGATACCCTCCCGCATTCCCTCCTCGTCGTCGACGACCAGTACACTGAACCGCAACGGCTTGGTGCTCGAACTCGGATGCCCGGAATAGTCGGTCATGCAGACGACTCCCCTGTTGGCGATCCGGTATCCGGGAGCGTGATTTCGAAACAGGCTCCGCCCGTGAGGAGATTGGTTGCACGGATGGAGCCGCCGTGCATCTTCACGATGCCGTAGCAGACGGCAAGTCCCAGCCCCGTCCCCTTGCCCACGCCCTTCGTCGTGTGGAACGGGGTGAACAAATGAGGCAGCATCTTCTCCGGGATGCCCGGCCCCGTGTCCGCGACACGGATCTGGTAGGCTCCGTCGGTGAGCGAGGTCTCAACGGCGATAGCCCCCCCGTCGGGCATCGCCTCCACCGCATTCTTCAGGAGGTTGTCAAGGACCTGTCGCAACTGAGACGGGTCGACCCGTTGTGCCTCGAGGTGCTCGTCGAGGCTCACGTCCAACTGCACCCGGATTGCGGGATCGAGCGAACCAACGCTGCGTGCAGCCTCCCGGACGAGCGCGTTGACATCAGTGGCGCGCAGTTCAAGCCGGTTTTCCCGTGCGAAGTTCAGAATCCCCTGTACGATGGTTCGGGCCCGTTCGGCCTCGCGCACGATACGCTCAACGTCCTCACCTGAATGGTCGTCGTGACCCTCTGTGATCTGGGTCTTCAGGAGATGGGAGTACATGAGCACGATGCCGAGCGGGTTGTTGAGCTCGTGAGCGATCCCGGCGGCCATCTGCCCCATGGAAGCGAGTTTCTCGGTCTGTATCAGCCGGCTCTGGCTCTCCTTGAGCTCGTCGATCGCCTGCTCCAGCCGTGATATCAGATACGGCAGGCACATATCTACCTCGGCGATGCCTCTGGATACCGCGACGGCCTTCTCTCTGCACGAGTCGTACCCGCAGGCTCGACAGTTGAGCTCATCCTCCGGCTCATATTTGCCGGTGCGCGCAAGGATGGCCCGAATCTCCTCCTCCGGAACAGTATGCTCGTCACGCACTGCCGGCGTGAACGTTTTGGTGAGATCGAGGTCGAGATACGCCGCGTGCTGCTCGACCCATCGTTCCTGGTCGTGAACAACCCCGCCCCGCTTGATGTAGGATACGACGTTCCTCTTGCGCTCGTAGAAGGTCAGCTCATTAGACACGGCCGGCCCTCCAATGCAGCCCTCGCAGAAGAGGAGATCGAAGAATTTCGTCGCCACGGGCCTGCCGTGCCGGACGTCGGACGCGAGCTCGAGCAGGAGATCCGTAACGCGTACGCTGCCTTCCTCGACGCTCACCGGGCTCTCGAGCAGATCCGTATCCACATCAGCGGCCCTGAGTAACCCGCCGGCCAAAGGGTAGATCCTCCCGAGATTGGCTCGCGGCGGATCAAACTCCCGCGCGGTCGCGCCCGCCGGATCCACGCCCCTCGCCTCGAACAGTTCGTGAACCTCGTCGTAGGTGAGCACCTCATCCACGATCCCGAGCCGCCGCGCTTCGTCCTTCTTCGCGACGCACGGTCCAATGAACACGATGGCAGGCTGCGGTGCGTCCGGTGCGGTGAGTCGTTCGCGGATCGCCTTCGCCATCGCTTCCATCGGGCTCACCACGCCCGCGAGATAAGGAATGAGCTCCGGACATATCTTCTCCACATAGGAGACGACAACGGGGCAGGGCGAGCTGATCAGAAACCCGCCCCCATTCGTCACGATGGACCTGTACCGCCGGCTGTACTCGTAGGACACGAGATCCGCGCCAAAGGCGACTTCGTAGACTTGGCCGAATCCGCACGAAGCCAGAGCGCCCACTACGCTCTGCGGCTCCAGACCGGCAAAGGCTGCCGGAAACGACGGCGCGACCATGGCACAGCACGATCGCCCCGAATCCAGCAGCGACACCACACCGGCAAGCGCGGATCGAATCCGCTTCGCTCCCTGCGAACACATGGGAACGCAGTAGCCGCACGAGATGCACTCGGATGCGATGATATCGGCCTGTCCGCTGCGCACCTGGATCGCCTTGGTCGGACAGGTGCGAACGCACGAGTAACACTTCCTGCACCGCTCGGCCACCGTGTAGACCGCGAGCGAATCGTCACTCGCCGTGCCGTACCGTGACCTGGTGGTTCGTGTCGTCGGGCCTGCCATTGAGTTCAGGGTACCACAGAGGTCGGCAGCAGGCCATGGGGGCGATGGCCTGCCGGGCCCTCTTTCTCTGCTGTCTCTCCCACCGGTGTGTGCTGAGCTCAGCGAACCATTGCACTCAACGCGCGCCAGTCAAGCTCGCTCTCCAGCCGCTCGTCAAACTCCGGCCACAGCCGGTTGAGAATCGTGATCGACTGGATCTGCCCCGGCGGCAGATCGCTGCGGAGAAAGTCCGGATTGGGTGCCAGCAATGCAGACGCGCCGGGGTCGCCGGCACTCAGGAGCAGCGACGGCCGTTTCGGTGGCCTGCGCGGCATCCAGTACATCGCCGGATCGTACTCAAAGCCGTACGCCGGCGCGGCGCGCTCGGCCGCAGTCAGTCCGGCCAGTTCGGATTCCAGGGTCAGCATGTGGCGGCCCATCATCGCCCTTCCGCGATCGCCGGCGGCTTCCAGCGCGTCGTAGTCCCGGACGGCCAGGGCGGCGGCGATCGTCTGGTACGCGCGTTCGTTGCGCTCGAATGTCCGCATCGCATCCTCGGCCATCGCGGTGAAGTGCTGAGCCATCTCTTCACGCGTCTGCTTGTCGACTCCGGGGAAACGATCCGGCTCGTTGCGGTAGCGTTCGGCCGTTGCCATGGAGTTTTCATAGTATTGCGTCGCCCGGGCGCGCCGCTCGGCCGCCTCGCCGACGAGCTTCTCGTAGTACTCCTGGAGTTGCCCGTCGGTTCTGCCGATCAACAGGCGTATCCAGCGTTCCTGGCTGACAGGCAGCCACGCGTCGCGTCCTGCGGGCAGTATCTGCTCAATTACCGTGTGCTCGTCGCGCTGGTAGCGCTGCTTGCCGTTGAGGGTTTCCAGCTTGGGCCACGCCAGAAAAATCGGCCCCTGGTCGTCCTCGAAGAAACGCCGTTCATGCACCCACGGATCGTTGATCTGGATGGTGAAAGAACACCGCGGATTATGAAAGTCGAAAACGGGGCGATAGATGTAGAGTGAGAACTCGGCGCGCACCGGCCCCGTCCCGTCCCGACCGCCCACCCGCGGCTGGATGACCCTGCTGGGAGTTATCTCGGCGTTGGCCGGCTGCCGCAGGTAGGGCGTTCGGCGATAGAGCGCTCCAATCCGCTCGATCGTGGCGAGCAACTCGTCGAACTCGGCTTGACTCAGGCCGCTGTTGCGCGGCGGCGGCGAAGGATCCAGGTTCATGCTCCACTCCAACCAGCCCGGCGAAGGGACTCCAACCGCCGGATCGCTCGCCGCGAGTGACGAAGCGCAGATGACCCCCAGAACTCCGACCAGTACGATCGACCGTCTTCGCATAGTGCTTCCTCCTCGGCCGGTGGGCACGTGAACCCTGCTTGATTG
>SKQU01000353.1 GCA_007118855.1 Spirochaetaceae bacterium | reverse complement strand
ATTTCGGCGAAGAGGCTCCGCTCGTGGGGGTGCGCGGGTCCGGGACGGTCTTCTTCTCCGGCTGCAATCTTCGCTGTTCGTTCTGTCAGAACGCGGACATCAGTCACCAGGCAGTGGGCGCCACGGTTGATCCCGCGCGCCTCGCCCGGATCATGATAGAGCTCGAGTCACACGGGTGTCTGAACATCAACCTCGTGACACCGTCGCACGTTGTCCCGCAGATTCTCAGTGCGCTGGAGGTCGCCATTCACGACGGGTTCTCGCTGCCGATCGTCTACAACAGCAGTGCCTACGACAGTGTGGAGACCCTGAAACTCCTCGAAGGCGTGGTGGACATCTACATGCCGGACCTGAAGTTCTGGTACGGCGAGGGAGCCGTATATCTCGACGACGTGGACGATTACGCCGAGGTTGCGACCGCCGCGGTAAGGGAGATGCATCGCCAGGTGGGCGATCTCCATCTGGTCCGGGGCGTTGCGGCGAGCGGGCTCCTCGTGCGCCATCTCGTGATGCCGGGGCGCGTGAGCGACACGGCCGCGATCATGCGTTTCATTGCCTCGCTCTCTCCTGAGACCTGGGTGAACGTCATGGACCAGTACCGCCCCTGCCATCTCGCCCGCAACGACCCCACGATCGGCCGCCGCTGCACCTACGCCGACTACGCCGCGGCGATCGATGCAGCTCACGACGCCGGCCTGCGCCGAATCGAGGGGCACCTGTGACCCGCCGACTGCCGCACGCGACGGGCTACTCGTCAGGGGAGCGTTGATCCCCTTCGTGGGGCCTCTCCCAGACCGACACGTGGAAGTCGCTCTCCTCCGTGAGAGGGTCGCGATGCCAGCTTCCCCACCGCTCCCGCAGGCGCATTCCGGCGAGCTGTGCCATCAGATCGAGCTCGGCCGGCCAGACGTAGCGACACGGCATGGAGTACCGCCGAGTCCCACCGTCCGCCGTCACCAGATGGTGCGACGTTACCCGCTGCGTCGGCACCTCGTACTCGTCGATTCCCCAGTGTGACTCGCTGAGCTCGAACACGTGACGGTTTTCACCAGGAGAGAGCCTGCGGATCCGCGGGATCATCACCTCTACCACGAAACAGCCGCCCGGTCGTAGATGCGCTGAAGCGTTACGGAAGCAATCTACCTGTTTCGACTGCGTCGTGAGGTTCATGATCGTGTTGTAGACCAGGTAGACGAGGTCGAACTCACCATCCGCCCTGGTGGTCGCGAAGTCGCCTATCGTGACCGCGATGCGCTCCCCGCCGGGCTTGATAGAGAGCCTTGAGACCATCGCCCTCGAAAGGTCTATCCCGGCGACCGCTATGCCACGGTTGGACAGGGGAATCGCGATTCTCCCGGTGCCGACGCCGAACTCGAGCGCCCTCTCTCCGCCCGTGAGATCAGCCAGAAAGTCCACGACCGGCTCCACTACCTCCGGCGCGGACATCCGGGGATCATCGTCGTACGTGGATGCAACCTCTTCGCCGAAGTATCCGTCGCTCACGATGCCTCCTTCCTTCGCACGGTTCAGCCGACGCGCCGCAGGGCGTCGCGGGTGGTGTGATCATGGAGCGAAAACCCACCGTCGGCCGCGATGTGGGAATCGGTGATCCGCACGCAGCGCGAGGGGAGCCCGACTGAGCGGGTCGTCCTGCGTGTTGTCCGGCCATGCGCGGAGTATACGCTCTTTCGGCGCCTCCGGCGACAGCAAGGCGCGCCCGCAAGCCGCGCCGCATGGGGTGCCCGTTCGGCTTCACGGGTCGACGCGGGCATCCGGATTTCTTCCTGCAGATTTCAGGGTCATGGTATAGTTATGACCTAGACAGTCTCATAAGACGGGGACCTATGTTCGGTTGCAGGCATTCGCAGCAGGCCGTCACGGGTCTTGTCCTCGTGACGTTGGCTCTCGTCTCAATACTCCGCCGCTCGCCCCGGAGGCTACCGGTCCGCTGATCTTGGACGCTCCTGCGGATCAGCTGCCGGTGGTGCACGACAAGGTCGTGGCCGCTTCGGATGTAGACCGATTCACCGATACGGCCGGCGGGATCGCCTACTCGCGAACGAACCCCGGCGGCGGAGTGTGCGGGATCCGCGCGACCTCGGCCTCGCCGTAGCGGAAGATCGCTTCGGTTCCAGCGGTGATCTCGCCGATCTCGGCCGCCGGCGCGCCTTTCGCCCGGGCCGCCGCGAGGACCTCCTCCACGTCGCCCGGCGCGACCTGGAAGACCATGCGGGCCTGGGTCTCGCAGATGAGCACCTCTTCAGGAGTTATCTCGTCGGTATTCACCGGAGCAGCCTTCAGGTCAACCTCCGCGCCCAGCCCTCCAAACCGGACCGACTCGCTGACCGCCGCGCCGATCCCCGCGGCCCCCAGGTCCGAGCAGGCGTTGACCTTCCCGGTCGCGACCACCGCGAGCGCCGCGTCCATCGTGGTCCGCTCTTCGGCAAAGAGCGCAACCGCCGGACGCATCGCGGGGGCAAGACCCGCGCGGTACAGGGTATCGTTCCCGTCCGTACCGGTGCGCCCCAGGAGCACGAGCCGGTCGCCGGCGCGTTTGGCCGGCTTGGTCAGCGGTGCGCTCGCCTCCATGCGCCCTATGACCGCCGCGACCACCGCCGGCACGATGTCCGTGAACGAGGTGGACAGCCCGCCCCCCACGACGAAGACGCCCATCGTCGCGCACATGTCGCGGATCCCCTTCACCATCAGGTTCATCCGCTCGCCGCTCGTCATCGTCTCGCACGTGCCGCAGGTGCAGTCGCCAAAGAAGGCGCACGGGCCCACGAGCACCGGCTCATCCGGCGAGCGCGTGCCAATGAAGTCGAGCAGAAAGAGCGGTCGGGCGCCCATCGCCACGACGTCGCGCATCGCGCCTCCCGCCCCCGTGGCGGCGCTGTCGTACGGCCGCGCGACGCAGGGCGAGCAGTGGCTCTCCATCTTCGCCACCATCAGCCCGTCATCGCCGGGCATCCGGAAGACCGCCGCGTCGTCGTTCGCATCCGGCCCGATGAGGAGCGCTCCCGGCGACACCTTCGCCACCTGCTCGTTGAGCTCCCGGAACATGCCGAAATCGATCGCCTTGTCGATGTTGTGGTGGAGGTGCACGAACAACCCGTGCATCAGCGCCCGCTCAATGTCGTTCATGGGTCCCATCATACCCGCCGTCCGCGAGGTGGAAAAGGCGGGCGGCGGGCGACGGCACGGATTTCAGAAGACGAAGCTCGTCCCCACGCTGCACTGCTGATGTCTGCCGGGAAGTGCCGACGAGATGTACGCGGCCGCCTGGAAACCGGTGCAGTGCGCCGTGGCGATGACCGCGACGTCCAGCTCGCCGAGCGCGTCCACCGTCTTGTCGAGGCGCTCGTCCGTGGCGGCGTGAAGGTGCATCCCTCCTATGACTGCGCGCACCGGGCGGTCGTGAGTCAGGTGCCGGACGTAGCGGATCGTGTTGATCACGCCGGCATGCGCGCACCCGAGGAGTACGACCGTACCGTCCGGTGTGTCGAAGAATGCGGCCTGGTCGTCGTTGATCGGGTCCGGCTCCGTGCATTCCGGATCGAGGTAGAAGTCTCCACCGGTGTCCTCGAAGCCGCCCTCCCGCGGAACCGGACCGGTGGCGAACAGACCGTCGGCTATTTCGGTAGGCTCCTCAACCATGCGCACCCGCGGTGAGTCGCTCATGAGCACGTCGTGTGCCGCCTGCGGCATGCCGATCTCGTTGACCTCCCCTTCCTTCTTCCGGCTGTAGCGAGGCCTGAGCGCGTCAGCGTGCAGATAGACCAGCGACCGCGAGCATCTGGCCGCTTCGGCGAGCCCGCCGGTATGGTCGGAGTGTCCGTGCGAGATGAGCAGCGCGCTCGCGTCGGCGAGATCAAGCCCCATGCATTCGGCGTTATGCCTGAGCACGAGCGGCGTGTGACCCGTGTCGAAGAGCACCGTCCCGGCGTCGGATTCGATCCAGAATGAGAGCCCGTGCTCGCCGAGCGCATCGCGGCCGGCCGCGCGGTTCTCGATGAGCAGTGTGATGCGTGTCCGTCTCATGCGCTATGCTACCACACGTTCGCGATCGTGGGTTTCCCGCCTGCTCGCCGTCCGCCTCGCCGCGTCCGCCACCTCCGCCGCCTTGATGAGCGGGTACGCCGCCGGCGACGCAGTCAGGCACGGATGAGTTCCTATCTGTGAGGCGAGCAGATCGCAGATGGTCATGCGATTCTGCACCGCAAGCCCGATCACGTTCGTGATCTCTCCGGCGCTCGATCCGCCAACGACGCTGCCGCCCACGAGCGTTCCCGAGTCCCGGGCCGCCACAAGTGTCACCATCTGCTTGTGCGACTGGTCGAGTGATCCTGGATGACGGTCAACGCCTGTGAATGCTCCGGTGACGATCTGCATCCCGGCCCCGCGCGCGGCGGTAGCCGTGAGACCGGCGGTTCCGAACCCCGTTGCTCCGAGGGCCGTCGAATAGACGGCGATCGTCCCTCCGAACGCCTTCACCATGCACAGCTCGTAGAGGTTCGTCGCGGCAACCCTCGCCTCAGCGCATGCGGTGGATGCGAGCATCACGGTGCTCGGACGACGGGTGATGAAGTCACGCTTCTCGGCGCAGTCGCCGATTGCGAGGATGCTCGGATCGCTCGTGCGCATGTACTCGTCAACGACGACGAACCCGTGCTCGTTCAGCGGCAGCCCCGCCGCCGCCGCAAGGCCGGGATGCAGATCGGCACCGGGCTGCGTGATCAGGCGCTCCAACCGTTCATCATCTCGCTCGAACCGGGGACGTCGGCGGACGGGCCCGTGACTCATCCCGGGCAGGAGCTCGTGCACTGCCTGAGCGGAACCGTAGAGTACACGGTGAGCGGAACTGCATACCGGCTCGAGCCGGGAGACAGCCTCCTGCTCGCAGCAACTGAGCCTCACAGTTTTTCCGTCGGCACCGACGAGCCGGTCACGATGCTTGTCGTCTTCCAGGCGAACGACAGTCTTGACCTCGCACGCGAACGGCACCTCGACCCAGGATCAGGGCTATAGCATCGTCTCAACGCCGTAATCGTCGAAGCGCGGATCGGATGTAACGACTCGGGCGCGCGCGTGCAGGGCGGTCGCGATGATGATTCGGTCCACCGGGTCTTTGTGGAGCGGAGGCAGTTCCGTGCTTCGTGTCAGGATCGCCGGCCTGGCCTCGACGACTCCCAGTCGGTGATGGGCAATCACCCGGTCCCACCATTCGGCGACCGGGACAGGGAGATCCAGTCTGCCGGACCGGACCTTCAGTGCGATCTCGAGTGCGCTGATCGCAGAGACGGATACGATAGGCTCCGCGTCGATGACGGCCCGGGTCCCGGCGGAGATTCGCTCGCTTCCTTCGGCGAGCCACAGGAGTCCGCACGTATCGAGAAGGATCACCCGATCTCACCCCACTCGTCAGGGCTCAGCTCCTCAGTCGGGTCATAGCCCACACGGATCTTCGACAGGACCGGGTCGACCCCTGAACGAGGTGCTCGCTCGTGGCGTCGCAGTTCCGCGACCGGCCGTCCGTTTCTGCTGATGACGTAGACCTCGCCGTGCTCAACCTCTTCGAGTATCCGCGAGAGATGAGTTTTCGCCTCGTGCGTATTCACGCTCTTCATGTCTATAGTCTACTTGACTAAGTCCATGTAGTCCACAGGAGCCGTCAGGCGAGTTCGGGACCGCTACGCGGTGAACTCCCTCGCGAGCGTCTCCCACTCGTCATCGAGCGGGCCGGCCGGCGCCGCCACGTTCGCTCTGCCGTACCAGTAGTTCGCGTTGCCGATGTCGCCCTCCTTGCGGTGGAGGTACGCGTGGACGCGGCTGCCGTCGCGGCTGGGGATGCCCTGCGCGATCGTGTGCGCGGTGTCCCAGTCGCCGCGACGATCCTCGTAGAGCGAGCGAAGCAGCGGCGAGGCATCGCCGGGGAGCATGCCGTGAGTGCATGCGGTCGAAAACTCAGCGTAGGTCATGCGTCATTGTACCCGCTGCGGGGCCGGTTCGTCATCGACCCGGCGAGAGGATCTGCCCGGGTCACAGCGTCTTCCGCGCGAAGACCCGTACCGCGATCGCGAGGAGCGCCGTGGGGACGATGATGCCTGCGGCGACTGCGATCGCGACGACCGGGAGGTCCGGCGCGAGTGCCGACGGGAGGATCGCGAGCGCCGAAAGCTGGTTACCCAGGTAGACCGACAGGAT
>SKQU01000163.1 GCA_007118855.1 Spirochaetaceae bacterium | reverse complement strand
GAAGCACGTCGTCGGCCACCCGCGGCCGTCCGTCGTCGAATCGCTCGCCGCTCCACTCCGGGGTCAGCCCGACGATATCGTCCTTGCTGCTGAACTGCATCATCCCTCCTGCTGCTGCGCCTGATTGTCCGCTGAGACTACCACACCCATGCGATGAGAGCTATCGGCGGCCCCGTAATGCTCCGGCTGACCGCTGCCGATCATCATGTCAGGGGGGGCTCATGCGCATTGCGGTACTCTCGGATCTTCACGCCAACCTGCCCTTTGCCGAAGCGGCGATCCGACGCGCGAGACGCCATGCCTGCGACCGGATCGTTCATCTGGGCGACGCGATCGATCTGGGACCGTGGCCGGCCGAGACGCTCGATTTCCTGCAGAGCGAGGGCGTCGAGCTCGTTCGGGGGAACCACGATGAGTATCCCATCCTCGGGCTGACACCCGGGATCGGCGCGAAGCTCGAGCCGGATATCCGCACGCACATCGAATGGACCGCCTCGCAGCTACGAACCGACCACCTCGCCCTTCTCGCGGGGCTTCCGCCGCGCATAGACTCCCGGGTCGAAGAGTGGAACGTGCGGTTCCAGCACTACCTCCTTGACGGGAACCGGGTGAGTGAAGAGTACCTCGGCGAGAGTCCCGACGGTGTCCTGAGGCGATTTGCGGTGCGCCCGGGAGAGATCGTCTGCTTTGGTCACATCCACACGCGGGTCTGGCGATTCCGCGACAACCGGGGCGCGCTCAACCCGGGCGCGACGGGCTTCTACGGGGCAGACGGCGCCTGGTTCGCCGTGCTCGTCGTCCGTGAGTCGGGGGTGTGGATCGAGTGGCACCCGGTGGAGTGCGAAGCGCACCTCATCGTACGCGAGCTCGAGCACCGCGGTGTGCCCGCGTGGGAGTCGTCGGTTCACTACATGTTCGAGACCGTCGCCGGCTGAGTCCCGGCAGGAGGAAGGCAAGATGAAGGTGCTCTTCATAGGCGGAACAGGCAATATCTCCACGTCGTGTACGCACGACGCGGTCTCGCGGGGCATTGAGCTCTACCACCTCAACCGCGGCCACGCGAAGGGACGCGTCCCGGATGAGGTGCACACGATCATGGGGGATATCCGCAAGACCGACGAGGTGACGAAGCTCCTCTCCGGTCTGCGCTTTGACGCGGTCGTCGAGTGGATCGCCTTCACCCCGGATCACATCGCCCGGGACATCGAGGTCTTCACGGGCAAGACCGCGCAGTTCGTCTTCATCAGCTCGGCGAGCGTCTACCACAAGCCGGTGCGACACCACGTGATCACCGAGAGCACCCCGGCGCACAACCCGTACTGGACCTACTCGCAGGAGAAGATCGCCTGTGAACAGGTGCTGTGGAAGGCGTACACGGAGCACGGCTTTCCGGCGACGGTCGTGCGCCCGAGCCATACCTACTCCGACGGCTGGTTCCCCACCACCTTCGGCCACGACTTCACCGTCCCGCAGCGCATGCTCGACGGGCGGCCCGTGGTGGTCCACGGCGACGGCACCTCGTTGTGGACAATCACGCATGCCAATGACTTCGCGAAGGGGTTCAACGGTCTGCTCGGCGATCACCGGGCGATCGGGGAGACCTTCCACATCACCGGCGACGAGCAGCTCTCCTGGAACGAGATCCATCGCGCAATCGGCCGGGCACTGGGAGTGGAGCCGCAGCTCGTCCACGCGCCGAGCGAGATCATCGCACGCCTGAGTCCCGAGTACGGCCCGGGCCTCCTTGGCGACAAGCAGGAGAGCGTCGTCTTCGACAACACGAAGATCAAACGCTCCGTTCCCGGGTTCACCGCGACGATTCCCTTCCACGAAGGCATGCGCGGCAGCGCTCGCTGGATGGAGGCCCATCCGGAACAACGAAAGGTCAACGAGCAGACCGACGCGCTGATCGACCGCCTCGTCGCCGCGATGGACGCGATCCGCTGACCGCAGAGGCCCGCCGGCCGCAGATCCGGCAAAGCTGACAGTCCCACTTTGTTGACGCCCGCACCTCCAAAACGTAGCATCTCTCCCACGAGGGGGAGGCATGAGCGCGTCAGGTTCGAGGGTGGCGGTGATAGGCGCGGGATTCGGCGGGATCTCCGCGGCGGCGTACCTCGCGCAGGAGGGATACGAGGTCACGGTCTACGAGAAGAACGCCTGGGTCGGCGGACGCGCGCGGGTGCTCGAGCGCGACGGGTTCCGCTTCGACATGGGACCGAGCTGGTACTGGATGCCCGGCGAGCACGACCGGTGGTTCACCGACATGGGGGTGCGGCGCGAGGATTACTACGCGATCAGCCGCGTAGACCCGAGCTACAAGGTCTACTACGGCGAGAGCCTCCCGGGAGAGACCGCCAACGAAGTGACGATCCCGGCCGACTTTGAAGCGGCGAAGACGGTCTTCGAGTCGTACGAGCCGGGCGCCGGCGCGGCGCTCGAAGCCTTCGTCGAGCAGGCGAAGCGCAAGTACGAGTTCGCGATGACCGGGTTCATCTACCGGAACTTCAACTCGCTCCTGGACATGGTGAACGGGACGCTCGTGAAGAACCTCTTCCGTCTGAACCTTTTGCAGAGCTACCGCGGGCTGATCCGCCGCTCCTTTCGTCACCCGTACCTGCAGAAGATCCTCGAGTTCCCGGTCGTGTTCCTGGGCAGTTACGCGCGGAAGACCCCGGCCGTCTATACGCTGATGAGCCATATCGACTTCGGCCTGGGCACCTGGTACCCGCAGGGAGGATTCGGCCGCGTGGTGGAGGCGATGAAGGAGGTCGCCGAGAGCAAAGGCGTGCGGTTCGTGTTCAACGCCGAGGTAACCGCGATTCGGAGCGCGGCCGGACGCGTGACGAGTCTCGTCGTGCGCTCCGACTGCGACGAGGACGAGATCCCCGTGGACGCGGTCGTGGCAAACGCCGACTACGTCCACGTGGAGGACCGACTTCTGAGCGCGGAGGACCGGTCGCTGCCGATTGGGTCGTGGAAGCGCAGGACCTTCGCGCCGGCAGTGCTCAATTACTACGTCGGTCTGAACCGGAAACTCCCCTTCTTCGCCCACCATACCTTTTTCTTCGACACCGACTGGGACGATCACTTCGACGCGGTCTACGGCAATCGCCGGTGGCCGGCGGATCCGCTGTTCTATCTGCACATCCCGTCGATGACCGACCCGAACTGTGCTCCGGAGGGGCACGAGGCGATGTTCATTCTCGTGCCGTGCGCGCTCGGACTCGACGACTCAGACGATCTGCGCGAGCGCTACTTCTCGCTCGTCATGGACCGCATGGAACGGCTGACCGGCGAGCGACTGCGTGAGGCGATCGTGTTCCGCGAGACCATGTCGATCAGGGAGTTCCGGGAGGACTACCGCGCGCACGAGGGCACCGCCTTCGGGCTCGGTCAGACGCTCTTCCAGACCGCGTATTTCCGTCCCCGAAACCGCTCGCGCAAGCTCGGAAACCTCTATTACGCCGGACAGTACACCGTCCCGGGGACCGGCACGACGATGAGCATGATCAGCGGCAAGCTCGCCGCGATGCGCATCGGCGACGAGCACCCGCCCGGACGGTAGTCACCGGCTCGAGCGCTCGTCGCGCCGCTCGGCCTGGCGCCGCAGATCCTCTCGGTACGTGTCGTCCACGTAAAGAATCTCTGTCTCCTTGAAGTCGTGACGCGGTATTCGCGGCCCGATCACGTTGTACTGGTAGCTCAGGCTGAAGACCGGGAAGAACAGGTCGTCGGCTCCCAGGTTCGTCACGTTGAGGTACGCGGCGGCCCTGAACACGACGGCATTCACGCGGTAGTTGTACGGCCGCGGATCGCTGCGGTAGTCGCGGCGCAGCCCGCGCTCGTCGAAGAGCACCCGCTCCACGTCGATGAAGGCCCCCGGGACGAGCACACCCGTCTGTTCCGGGTCGGCTCCGCGCCTGCCGAATCCGAGCAGGAGGTCGGCGCCCACGGTCCAGTTGTTCTCGCCGAGAATCTCGGGGAAGATGCCGGGAAACCGGTAGCCTCCGCCGAGATGGACGGGCACGGTGTAGCGACTCAGAACGCTTGCGGGGTTCGTGCTTCGAAAGGGATTGTAGCCGGCGGCGATATAGCCGACGTACTGCTCGGTGTGGACGTAGCGAAGCGATCCGAGCACTCCCGTCAGCCCGAAGCTCCCCCCAATGTAGAAGTCGGTGAGCGGAAACTCGACGTGTTCCTTCTGATTGTCGCTGAAGTGCGGGACGAGCAGGCTCTCCACGATCGAGACGTAGACGGTGTTGAAGCGCACGGCCCCGTACCCGTAGGGAACGTCGACGGTCTCTCCGCCCGGGAGCACGTCGCGCACCGTTCCGGTTCGCGCGAGCATGACCGCGTCTCGCTGCCGGTTGGCGTACTGCGCGTAGAGCAGGTAGGGGTCCGGGTCGCCTCGCACCGTGACCAGCGGCCCGTCGGCTGAATCGCGGAGCACCAGCAACCCGTCCGCGCTCTCGGGATACCCGCGGTCGTCGTGGTGGCTGACCGACGTGCCGAACCGCAGCGCCTCGCTTCCGGGCGGCACCGCCTCGAGCAGCATCCGTTCACTGACGGTCTCTTCAGCTCCCAGGAGGCCCGGCGAGGCGACCGCCACCGCCAGAGCCGCCGCGGCCCACCGTAATCGCCTCATCGCTGCCCTCCGTACGGGAAGATACCGCGCGTTGCGCCGCGGCTCAAGGTATCGTACATTGTAATCATGGCGTACTACCTCTCCCGCGACCCGCGCCACACGGTGATCGGCGGGTTACGGGGTCTCTTCCGGCTGCTCTACTTCACGATCGTCTTCGTCTCCGCGAGCGTCTTCGCGCTCGCGGTCCGGTCGCTCCTGCCGATCCGCACGTACCGACTCGTCCGACCGGCACTCACGCGGAAGCTCGGACGCATCCTCATTTATGCATCGAACATCCGTGTCCGCAGCGGCGGCAGGCGACCGCCGGAGGGAAGCCTTATCGTCGCCAACCACCTCAGCTGGGCCGACTCCTTCACCTTCCTCGGCGAGCTCGGGTGCCGTTTCATGGTCAACCACCTCTACGGCGAGATTGTGGGGTTCCGACAGGTCCTGAAGAGCATCGGCGTCAAGTTCGTGAACCGGATGAGCCTGAGAGCGGTCGGACCGGCACGAGAGCTGATGCGGCGGGTGCTCGTGCACGGTGAGTCACTGATGGTCTTTCCAGAAGGACGCACGAGTCGTGGAGCCGACGTACGTCCCTTTCGCACGGCCCTGCTGCAGGTAGCCGTCGACCTGCAGATGCCGGTCTGTTGGGCGGCGGTCTCCTACGAAACCCCGGCCGGATGGCCGCCGGCGAGCGTCGTGATCGGATGGGAGGAGTGGCCTCCGCTGATCACGCACATCTACCGGGCCTTTCACGCGCCGCGCATCATCTGCCGGATCAACTACGGCGAGGCCGCGATCCGTACCGACGACAGGCGATCGCTTGCACGGCGGCTCCACGAGGCGGTGCGGTCCCGTTTCCGACCGATGCCACAGCTCTCTGCGGCCGCGCTGCGGCGAATCGACGTCGTGAAGAAGGTGGCGCGCCAGATCGTATACGGAGACAAGAATGACTGAACGCCCGAACATCCTCTGGGTCTCATTCGAAGACACGAATCCCTTCTATGGGTGCTACGGCGACCCAACGGCCCGCACCCCGAACCTCGACCGGCTCGCCGGCGAGGGGTGCCTGTTCACCGACTGCTACTCCACCGCGGGTGTCTGCGCCCCGGCACGAAGCGCGGTCATCACCGGCATGTACCCGATCGCGATCGGCACGCACCACATGCGAACCACGCACGTGCAGACCGATGCGCCGGCCCTGCCGACGCCCTACTCGGCCGTGGTGCCGCACTACGTACACTGCTTCACCGAGTATCTGCGCGCGGCCGGCTACTACTGCACGAACAACGTGAAGACCGACTACCAGTTCGACCCGCCGCGCACCGCCTGGGACGAGCTCTCAACCGATGCGCACTGGCGAAACCGTCCCGATCCGAAGCAGCCCTTCTTCGCGGTCTTCAACCCCACCCGCACCCACGAGAGCGGCATGTGGGAGTCGAAGGAGCCGGAGGTCAGCGTCGATCCCGCGGCGGTCAGAGTGCCGCCCTACTTCCCGGATACGCCCGACGTCCGTCGCTCTCTTGCGAAGATGCACGGCAACATCGCGCGGAGCGACCGGGAGCTCGGGGAGCT
>SKQU01000298.1 GCA_007118855.1 Spirochaetaceae bacterium | reverse complement strand
TCAACGACCGCGACATGAATCTCACGCAGAGGCGCCTCTCTGAGAAAGACGTTCTCACCAATCAGGTCGGTCAACCGTCTGTTGGCGGAATGGTCGAGGTCGTAGACGGCCGGTACGATCGGTTCTTCCTCGATCGGTAGTTCCTCGACCGTGCCGGTAGCGAAGAGGGGCAGCCCCCCCAGAGTCAGAAGCGTTGCGAGAGCGAGGATGAGTGAGCGCCCTCGCCGGGTTATGCGTCTCATAGGTCCTCCTCTTTCCCAGGGTACGACGGGACCCGGCGGGACTCCATAACCCGGATGGGTGATCTGCACAGGTCATCCGGTCCGGCGTGGACGCAACCCGGTACACTTCTTGCACCAGGGAACTACAGGAGGGTGTATGATCTGGGCTACGATCCTGTTCGCATTCGTGCTTGGCTTGCTCCTGGCTCTGTTGTTCGGAGCTCTGTTCGGGGAGCGGGAGCGGATACCCGGCTTTGTGGTGGTGTTTCTGCTCCTGGGGGCGATCGCCGAACGCTCTCCACGTCACTACCGCGAGGTTCAGGCTGAGATCGAGGCGAAACAGGAGCCCGAGAGGTATCTGGGGATCGCCTTCTGGGTCCTGCCCGCCGCGCTGGTCGTGGCGATCGTCGTCGCCTACCTCGTGGCGTGACGCCGGGCGCGGTGCTCTGCGCCGTAGCGTATGGTCGCAGCGGACTGTGGAGCCAGAGGTGCATGCGCGAAACGCGAAGACCGGCCGGGCAGCAATCGCCCGGCCGGAGAGGAAGAGAGAAGAGCAATCAGTTGCCGGGCGGAAGGATCACCGCGTCGATCACGTGAATCACTCCGTTGCTCGCCTGCACGTCGGTGATCGTGACCCGCGCCTCGTTGACGAACACGCTTGCGCCGGACGTGGTGATCGCGACGGGCTGCCCCTGGACGGTCGTGGCGGAGCTGAGGGTGACGACGTCGGTCGCGTAGACCTCGCCGCTCACGACGTGGTAGAGCAGGATCTCGCTGAGGGTGGGAATGTCGCGCAGGAGGCTCGGTATGGTTCCGGCCGGGAGCGCCGCGAAGGCCGCGTCGGTGGGGGCGAAGACGGTGAAGGGCCCTGGGCCCCGGAGGGTGTCCTCGAGCCCGGCTGCCTGGACTGCGGAGACGAGGGTCGTGAAGCGGCCGTCGGAGATCGCCGTGTCAACGAGATCGTCGGCGAGGAGCTTCGCGATGTTCACCGCCGATGGTACGAGGACCGAGTCGATCGCGTGGATGACACCGTTCGACGTGTCGATGTCCGGCTGGATCACGCGCGCATCATCCACGTAGGCGCTTCCAGCCCGCACAGTGAAACCAAGGCGTTCGCCCTGCAGGGTCGATGACCCGCTCGCCGTGACCACCTCTCCCGAGCGAACCTCGCGAGGAACGACGTGATAGAGCAGAACCGCCCTCAGCGCATCGGTATCTGCAAGCAGCGCCTCCACAACGCCGCTCGGGAGCGCGGCGAACGCTGCGTCCGTTGGAGCGAAGATCGTGAAGGGTCCGCGCCCGCGGAGGGTGTCCGTCAACCCGGCGGCGTCCACGGCCGCGAGCAGGGTGGTGAAGTTGCCGGCGCCTTCAGCGGTGTCTATGGGATCTGCATACTCGATGACACCGGTGGCGAAGCCGGTCGCCCCAACCAGAACAAGCAAAAGCATGACAAAGGCTTTTTTCATCGAAACCTCCAAAAACTGTATTAACAGGAATATGCCTTTTCTGACTATGATCGTCAACCATTTTCTGCCGAAACATTCCGCCGGCGATCTGCGCGTCGCCAGGACATTTGACCGAACTCTGATCAAAGGGTATGACAGTCGCAAAGGACAACCGGATGCGACTGAGCGAGATCAACGAGGAAACCGTCGAGGCGGCTTCGAACCTCTTCGCGCGCGCCTGGGCGGCTGAACGGGTATCGTGTCCCTCGCTGCCGGACTATCCGCTCGGCGGACCGGATGCGCTGCGGCAGGAGGTTGCTTCGCTCGCCCAGAGAGGGTGCATCGGGGCGTTCGACGGCGGTCGGCTCGTCGGCTACATGAGTGCGGGATTCACCTTCCCGTTCAAGGGACACCGGGCCGGCCTGTGCCCGGTGACCGGACACGCGGCGGAGGCAGGCCGGGGGAACGAGGTCTACCCGCTCCTCTACGCGGCGGTCGGCCGGATCTGGGCGGAACGCGGCGATGCTCTCCACGTGATCGAACACCTCGCCCACGATCGTGCGCTCGACCGGCTGCTCTACGAGCTGGGATTCGGCATGATTGTGTGCGAGCGCGTTCGCGGACTCTCTGCCGTCGGGAGCTCGCGTGAACACGAGGTGGCACGAATCGACCTCACGTTACTCGGCGGGATCGAGGCCGAACACTCTCGCTACTACAGCGCTTCGCCGATCTTCGTGCACAAGGAGACCCATCCGGACGCGATCGCCGCAGGCCTGCGCGAGATTGAGGATGCGGGGTGCGCCTTCCTCGCCTGTTTCCGCGGCGGCGAGCCCGTCGGGTACTGCGCGGTGGGTCCGCAGTCTCATCCGGAGGGGCTGCTGCTGCGCAACACCAACTCGGCGCAGCTACGAGCCGCCTACGTCCGCGAACCGTACCGTCGCTCCGGAATCGGCGGGGCCCTGCTCGACGCCGCGGTCACCCACGCCCGCGAGGCCGGATTCGAGCGTATCTTCGTGGAGCACGAGACGGCAAACCTGTCCGGCTCCGCCTTCTGGGCGCGTCACTTCACCGGGTATGTTCACTTTTCCATGAGACACGTCGACCTGGGATGACCATCCGCGCCGCAACGGCCCGGTCCGGACAGGAGGCGTGATCTTCCCCCAATTCGCGATGCGGGCTACACTGCACTCCTCATGACAAGGAAGCAACCGAACATCGTCCTCGTCCTGACCGACGACCAGGGCTACGGCGATCTGGGCTGCACGGGAAACCCCTTCGTGCAATCGCCGAACGTCGACGCGTTCTACGCGCAGAGCGTCAGGCTCACCGACTATCACGTCGGTCCCACCTGCGCACCAACACGCGCGGGGCTTCTGACCGGCCACTACGCGAACAGCACCGGCGTGTGGCACACCATTGGGGGACGGTCGCTCCTGCGCGAAGACGAGTGGACGCTTGCCGCGGCGCTCGCGGAAGCGGGATACGCGACGGGAATCTTCGGGAAGTGGCACCTGGGAGACGCGTGGCCGTACCGCCCGCAGGACCGGGGATTCGGGAGCGCGGTGGTCCATGGTGGTGGAGGCATCTCGCAGACGCCGGACTTCTGGGGCAACGACTACTTCGACGACACGTACTTCGTAAACGGCGAGCCAGGAGCCTTTGAGGGGTATTGCACCGACGTCTGGTTCGACCTGGCACAGCGGTTCATCCTGGACAACCGGGACCGACCCTTCTTCTGCTACATCCCCACGAACGCTCCCCACAGCCCGTATAACGTAGAGAAGCGCTACGCCGACCTCTACCGCCAGAAGGAGCCCGAGTCGCGGGCCCGTTTCCACGGCATGATCACCAACATCGACGAGAACTTCGCGCGGCTGCGGGCATACCTGGGGCAGCTCGGGCTCGAGGAGAACACGATCCTTATCTTCATGACGGATAACGGCACGAGCGGCGGCGCGGCAGTCGACGAGAGGGGCCACGTCGTGCACGGCTACAACGCCGGTATGCGCGGACTCAAGGGATCGCCCTACGACGGCGGACACCGCGTTCCCTTCTTCATCCGTTATCCCGCCGGCGGGATCGGCGGCGGGAAGGACGTGCGCTGCATCACGGCGAACGTCGACTTCATGCCCACGATGCTCGACCTGTGCGGCGTCGAAGCTCCCGAAGACCGCACATTCGACGGGCGAAGCCTCGTGCCCCTCCTCAGGGCGGCTTCCGCCGGAAACCCGCCTCCGGCAGACTGGCCGGACCGCGTCCTCGTCACCGACTCGCAGCGCCTGACGAACCCGGTCATGTGGCGGCAGAGCGCCACGATGACGAACCGGTGGAGACTCGTCAACGGGACCGAGCTCTACGACATCAAGATTGACCCGGGACAGGTCCGTGACGTGGCCGGAGAGCACCCGGAGGTAATCGGGCGGCTGCGCGCAGAGTACGAGCGGTGGTGGGAGAAGGTGTCGAAGCAGTTCGACCGTGCCATTCCGCTCGCGATCGGGGCGGACGGCTGGAACGGATCGACGCTGACGGCCCACGATCTACGCAACGAGGAGTGCGATGTACCGTGGAACCAGGGCCATATCCGCGCGGGGCACGTCTCGCGAGGCCACTGGGAGTTTCGCGTCGATGCACCGGGAACGTACGCCTTTGAGCTTCGCCGCTGGCCTGAAGAGCTCGGGTACGCGCTCAGCGCGGGCATCGCGGAACCCGACATCGAGTGGCGCCGCGACCTGATCGACCGGGAAGACTGGTCGCTGTACGAGGGAGGCGCGGCGCTTTCGATCAGCGCTGCGCGGCTGCGGGTGGGCGATCGCGAGGCGGAGCAGGAGATCGACCCCGAAACCGGTGCGTCCGCCAGCGCGGCACGGTTCACGCTCGATCTTCCTGCCGGGGAGACCCGGCTCGAGGCGAGCTTCACGGTGAACGGCGGGGAGGTATCGGCGTACTACGTCTCTGTCAACCGCGCCGAGCCGCCGGACGAGGGAGTACCATGACCGGCGCTCAATCAGACGCACAGGAGAGAGCTGCTGCGGTGAAGCAGGCAGCCGAGGCATGCGGATACGTCGCGTGTGGAATCACTCATGCCGCCCCTTTCAGGTTGTACGAAACGGCACTGCAGCGGCGTATGAAACGATTTCCTGAAGCCGTCGATCTATACCGCCCGATGCTCGACCGCGTCGACCCGCTCAGGAACGCTCCCTGGGTCAACTCGATCATCGTCTGCGTCCGCGACTACGGAAAGTACAAGCTGCCGTCGGGAATGGCGTCTCACATCGGACGCAACTACCTCGCCGATCACCGAAATCCTGCATGTCCGGACCATGCTATGGCGCACCGGATGACGGGTAAGCTCGAGCACATGGGGTTTCGCGTCGAGCGCGGCGGACTTCCGGACCGACTGGCCGGCGCGCGTGCGGGTGTGGTGCGTATAGCGCGTAACGGCTTTGCGTGCCATAGGGACGCCGGCTCCTGGATCAACGTCGAGTGTTGGCGCACCGACGCGATTCTGCCCGCTGACGCGCCAACCCTGGACTGTCCCTGCCCCTCCGGCTGCCGGGCCTGCATCCGGGCCTGCCCGACCGGAGCCCTCGAGCGTCCCTATCTGATGCGCATGGACCACTGTATCGCCTACCTGACCTACGGCGCCGAGTGGCCGGTTCGCGAGGAGCTGCAGCGGGCCATGGGATCCTGGGTCTACGGGTGCGACGTATGCCAGTCCGTGTGTCCGCTCAACCGGGGGCGCTGGCGCGAGGATGAGCCTGCGCCGTGGCTGGAAGCGGTGGAACCGCTTCTTGAGCTTGAGGCGTTGGCCCGGATGGATGACGAGACCTTCCGTCGCCACGTCTATCCGCTCTTCTGGTACATCCCTGAGGACAATGTTGCCCGGTGGCGAGCCAATGCGAAACGGGCCCTGCACGCACGCGACTCCAACGAATCGCAACAGGCGTAGGGGATGCCGCGTCGGTCCTGAAATGGTATATTCCTGACTAGTACAGGAGGGAATATGCAGACTGCCGTCACCGGCTTCGTTGATTCAACGCCAATCCTGGACAACCCTGAGGCGCTGCGAAGGCGCCAGGAGGAGG
Source organism: Spirochaetaceae bacterium (assembly GCA_007118855.1). GTDB lineage: Bacteria > Spirochaetota > Spirochaetia > DSM-27196 > SLST01 > SLST01. Next base: position 483 of record SKQU01000298.1, on the reverse strand, counting down.
ACGGGTATCTCTTCTTCCGCGGCCTGCTGCCCCGTGAGGACATCCTGGGGCTTCGCAGGCAGATGATGCAGGTGCTCGACACCTACGGGTGGATCGACACGGGTCGAGGCGACCTGCTCGACGGCTTCGTGAACCGGGAAGCGGTGAATGCGATCCCGCTCGAGGATCTCGAGTTCTGCGGGACCGGCGTGCCCAGGTCGGCCTACGAGGACGTCCAGCGACTGCAGTCCTTCCATGCGCTCGCCCATCACCCGCGGCTGATCGCGCTCTACGAGGCGCTCTTCGAGTCCGCGGTGCTCGTCCATCCGCGTAACATCGCCCGGCTCATGCTTCCACGAGAAGACACGGCGGCTACTCCGCCGCACCAGGACTACATCCACATCCAGGGGACGAAGAATGTCCGTACGTGCTGGATACCGCTCGGCGATTGCCCGCGCGAGCTCGGCGGGCTCTCGGTGCTGCGCGGCTCTCACGCGGACGGCC
>SKQU01000027.1 GCA_007118855.1 Spirochaetaceae bacterium | reverse complement strand
TCGGGCCGGATCCGATGACGACGATGATCCCGCGGCTGGCGAGGGTGGCGAGACGGTGCTGCGTTGCCCGCGTCGAAAGACCGGCGTGCTTCGCGATCGCTGCGGTCGAGCGCCCGTCGGTATCCCGCAGGAACGTGACGATGCGCTCTTCAACAGCATCGAGCACCGGCTCGGCGACGCGTTCGGTCCGGATGGTGAGGCGGAAGCGGAATCCGAGTTCCGCGAACTCCGGCTCGGGAAGGCCCGATGCCTTGCACGCGGCGATCATCCTCTGCACTCCGGTTCCCCACTGCTCGACGAGGCCCAGCTCCTTGAAGACGCGCGCGATGACGCGGTTACGCACTCTCGATACGCCGTCGCGCAGATCGTCGAGGGTGAGTCCCGGCAACAGTATACCGGGATTCTCTATCTCGACACGATCGTCGAAGATGGCTATGCGGATCGGACCGCCGCACTGGGCGTAGTCGGCATGCACGACGGCGTTTACAAGCGCCTCGCGCAGAGCCGCCGGCGGCACGAGCGGGAGGTCGGAGCGGCGGATCCGACCCACGGTCATGCCGAGTCGCGTGTTCCGCTCCACGAACCCGATCGCGTGCTCGATGGCCAGGACCGGGTACGCGGTCAGCTCCGACCGGTCCGCCAGGCGGGCTCGTCCGGTCCCGGTGAAGCGACCGGCCTGAAGGTGGGCGTCCGGAAACCGGGCGAGACGCTCACGGCCGAAAAGCAGAATCCCGCCGGCCGTAGGCACGGTGCGCCCCTGATGACGTACGACCAATCCGAGCGTCTCGAGGTCTTTGTGACGCAGCTCCTTGTGCTCCGCAAAACACTGCGAAGCGGCTGCGAAGTCGATGACTTCCGAGTCCAGATCCGTGAGTGGTTCCTCGTCGAAGCCCGCGGCGCCGATCCGGCGGGAGAGTTCGGCGATGAGCGCCTGATCTGCCACGCGGTTGGTGGAGCCAAGTCGCACGTACGTCCCCCGCGCCGGGCCGTCCGACCGCAGGTGGTGCGGGCGCAGCGCGCTCGGATGGATCGTCACCACCACCACGTACGTCCTTCTCCAGGGAACAATCTCGATCTCAGGCAGCAGGGGCGGCTCGACGGAATCGGCCACGAGGTTGGCAATGCGTACCTCGAGCTCGAGCGGTTGACTGACCCCGACCACTTCGCGGGAGGCGTCTTCGACGCCGATCACCAGTCGACCCCCGCCTGCGTTGGCGAACGCAACGAGAGTTCGCAGCGCCGGAACAGGGGACGAGAGGTCCCTCTTGTATTCGAGAGACTTGCCCTCGGGACGGCGGAGGATCTCCTCGAGAATCATACTGCGAATCTTACTACGAAGCCGGCGACTCGGTCCAGCTTCGCAGTAGCATCCGCTGGCGACGCGGAGAGCGATATCGACCTGCGCGTCGACCGTCGCACTCCCGAGGATCTGAGTCGTTGCTTCCGCCGGAAGGTGATGGCCGAGGCCGATGTCCGGTATGTCGCCGGATGACCTGGTCCGACTGAGGAATATCTACCTCTATCCATTACACCCTCGGTTCAAGCAACTACTGTGTTGAGCCTGCGGAACACGGGTGGGGAAGGCGAACGCTTACTGCGTCACCGGGGCCGCGCCGGCGGCCTGCGCCATGGCAAGTACATTGGCCGGCGGCACGTTGGGAAGGAGCGCCTCGTGGCTCGGGCTCACGACGAGGTGCGGTCCGTAGAGCCTGATGAGCCGTTCCACGTCGGCGCGGACATCCTGCGGACTCCCGTTGACGAGCAGGTCCTGCGTGTCGACGCCGCCCACGAAGGTGACCGCCCCGCCGAACTCGGCGGCGAGCCGCTCGGCCTCCATGTTCGCTGCGCGCGCCTGAAGCGGATGCAGCCCGTCCACGCCAAGCTCGATCAGATCCGGGATGACCTTGTGGATCGAACCGCACGAGTGGAGGATGACCTGGTAGCCGTGCGCGTGCCCCTGCTCGGTGAACTGCCGGAAATAGGGAAAGACGAACTCGCGAAAGGCGTCCGGGCTGATCAGCAGGTCGAGCTGGGTGCCGAAGTCGTTCCCGAAGAAGAAGCCGTCCACGAGATCGCCGGCCTCGGCGAAGAAGCGTCGGTTTGCCTCCAGGTAGAAGTCGACGACATGCCGCGTCACCGCGTGCACCACATCCGGGTGCGTGTACATCTTGATGAAGTAGCTGTCCATCCCGAAGAAGTCGGCGACGATGTGGAAGAAGGGACACCAGAACCCGCTCGCCCGGTAGACGGGGCCGGCGCCGCGCAGCTCCTCGAGGCAGTCGGTGAAGTCGAGGTAGTCGGGGTTGGGCCAGGGGAACTCGTCTACCTCCGCGACGGACTCGGTGTCCGAGAATGCGGCCGCCGAGCTCAATGAGCTTCCGCGCCTGCCGATCTCGAAGATGGGCTTGCCTTCCGGATGCCGGTAGCTCGACCACTCCGGCGAGATCCAGCGCAGGTCGTCTCCAAGCCGACGCCGTACCGCAAGCTGCTCCGCACCCTCGCCCCCGGAGACGTAGCCGCTCTCGGCGCGCGAGGATGCATCGCCCGACGCAGGTGCCCGGGAAATCGCGTCGGCACCCTCTGCAAAAGCCTCGAAGAGCGCAGGCCACGAATCGGCGTGCGGATTGCCCATCCAGAACCCGACCCGATCCGCCTCCCGGCGCGCAAGCAGGGCGCGTACCCGTTCTCGTGATGTCATACTGGTATCTCCCGTTCTCGGCGCGACAGCTCGCCGCGACAGCCCCGCGACAGCCCCGCGAGGCTCTCGCAGACTGTAGCACGGAATCCTTGCGCGTGGCAGTGCCCGGCAGTGCGCTCGTGACAGGACGCGCGCGGTGGCGTACACTATCGGCGAAAGACAGGGGGCATCGCATGACGTCACGAGAGCTCGTGTTCGCAACCCTCGACTTCGCGCGTCCGACGCGGATCCCGCGTCAGATGTGGTCGCTTCCGTGGGCGCAGGCGCAGTACGCAGAGCGCTTTGACGAGCTGGTTCGGGAGTTCCCGCCGGACATCACGGGAGCTCCGGAAGAGCTCGAGAAACCGACGATCGCCCGCGGCGACCCGTACAAGCGCGGAGCCTCCGTCGACGAGTGGGGCGCGGTCTTCACCCAGGCGGCCGACGGCATGATTGGTGAGGTGAAGGAGCCGATCGTGACCGACGACACCTGGGAGGATGTCTCGCGGGTGCACGTCCCCACCGAGCGGCTCACCTTCGACCGCGAGGCGGTCAAGGCCTACTGCGCAGGCACGGACACCTTCGTCGTGTCACCGAATCTCGCCCGGCCGTTCGAGCGGCTGCAGTTTCTCAGAGGCACCGAAGAGCTCTACGTCGACCTCACCGACCCCCCGCCGGGACTCAAGCGGTTCATCAGCAGGATGCACGCCTTCGCCTGCGATCTGGTCGAGGCATGGGTTCACACCGACGTGGATGCGATCACCTTCATGGACGACTGGGGCCAGCAGAAGGCGCTCCTCGTGAACCCTGAGCTGTGGCGCGCCGTCTTCAAGCCGCTCTACCGCGACTACATAGACATCGCCCACACCCACGGCAAACGCGCCTTCATGCACTCCGACGGTCATATCCTCGCCATCTACCCGGATCTCATCGAGCTGGGCCTCGACGCCCTGAACTCGCAGCTCTTCTGCATGGGGATCGACGAGGTCTCCCGCTACGCGGGCCAGATCACCTTCTGGGGCGAGATCGACCGGCAGCACCTGCTCGTCGACGCGACCGAAGACGAGGTCCGCGCCGCGGTCCGCGAGGTCTACGGGAAGCTCTACCGCGACGGCGGCTGCATCGCCCAGTGCGAGTTCGGCCCCGGGGCGCGACTGGAGAACGTGCGCGCGGTCTTCGACGAGTGGAACCGGCTGTGAGCGTGCCGCCACGCGGCAACCGCCGCACGGCTGCCGCGGCAATTGACGAGACTCCCCCCGCGTGGCACGATGCGCCATGACCTCTGTTGAGCGTATCTCGCGGATCCTCTCGCGCAAGCCGGTGGACCGCATAGGGCTCTTCGAGCACTTCTGGGGCGATACCCGCAGGAAGTGGGCTGAAGAGGGACATCTGGGCGCGGACGAGGATCCGCACGATCACTTCGGCTACGACCTCCAGACGTGCTGGCCGTTCACCTACGTCGCGGACCTCGACTTCGAACCGGAGGTTCTCGAGGAGACCGACGAGACGGTCCTGACCCGCGACGGGAACGGGGCGGTGCTTCGCACGCACAAGCTTCACAACGCGACGCCTGAGCACGTCGACTTCGCGGTCACCGAGCGCGCCGCCTGGGAGGAGCTCATCAAGCCGAAGCTCACGCCGGACCCCCGGCGGATCAACTTCGAGGCGTACCGCACCGCACGCGATGCGGCGCGGAAGGCCGACCGCTTCTTCTGCTGGTCGGGCGTCAACGTCTTCGAGCTGATGCACCCGGTCTGCGGGCACGAGCACATGCTCGTCGGCATGGCGCTCGACCCTGACTGGGTGCGCGACATGGCCTCGACGTTTGCCGAGCTCACGATCGCGCTGCAGGAGACCCTCTTCGCGCAGGAGGGGTACCCGGACGGCATCTGGTACTACGAGGACATGGGGTTCAAGGAGCGGCCCTTCATGTCGCCGGCGATGTACCATGAGATCATCCAGCCCTGCCACCGCCGCACCTTCGACCATGCAAAGGCGAATGACCTTCCCGTTATCGTCCACTCGTGCGGCTACGTGGCGCCGCTCGTGCCGGGGCTGATCGAGGCGGGAATGAACTGCCTGCAGGTGATCGAGGTCAAGGCCGGGATGGACCTCCTGGGGCTGCACCGTGACTACGGCGACCGGCTGAGCTTCATGGGCGGGATCGACGTGCGAACGCTCTACACGAACGACCGCTCGGACGTCGACCGCGAGCTCGAGACGAAGATCCCCACGGTCAAGAAGGGGTTCGGCTACGTGCTCCACAGCGACCACTCGATTCCGAACACCGTGGAGTACGACACGTACCGCTACTTCGTCGACCGGGGCCTCGAGCTCGGCAGGTACTGAAGGCCGGGAGACACCATGTCGCACAGAGACGGATGGGCCGCGATCAACCTGGAAATGCCCGGGCGCATTCCCCGCACCGAGTACTCGGCCGACGCCTACCACTGGCCGCTCATCGCGCGCGTCACCGGCATGGACGTGACCGCAGACTCTCCGCGCGAGGAACGCGAGGCCGCCTCACGGGCCTTCCGCGACGCCTGGCGCTACGACTTCGCGTGGAGCACGTTGGTCGGCTCGTCGTACCTGGGCGAGTACGCGACCGACATGGGGCACGCGGTCTACGCGGCCGACGGCTCGGACCGGCGGGAGCACAGCGAACCGGTTTTCAGCACGCCCGAAGAGGTCCTCGCATTCGACCCGCTCGAAGCGCTTCCCTTCTACGAGCACGACGAGCTCGTGAAGCAATTCAACGATCACTACCGGGCCAACTGCGAGCGTACGCCGGATGAGGTCACCATGACCGGCACCTACATCACGGTCATAAGCGGGCTCATCGCGCTCCTCGGCTGGGATATGCTGCTCCTCACCGCGGGAACCGACGCGACGGCCTTCGGCCGGTTCACCAACCGGTACGCCGAATGGGTCATGCGGTTCTACCGGGCGCTTGCGGAAAGCGAGGCGCCGCTCGTGATGACGCACGACGATATCGTCTGGACCTCGGGGCCCTTCATCGCGCCGGAGTGGTACCGCACCTACGTCTTCCCGAACTACCGCCGCTTCTTCGAGCAGCTGAAGGCCGCGGGCAAGAAGATCGCCTTCACCTCGGACGGCGACTATACGCTCTTCGTCGACGACCTTGCGCAGGCCGGCGCGGACGGATTCGCGATGGAGCCCATGACCGACATGGCCCTCGTCGCCGAGCGCTACGGGCACACGCACTTCTTCATCGGGAACGCGGACACGCGCGTCCTGCTTCACGGCTCGCGCGACGACATCCGAACCGAGGTCGAGCGCTGCATGAGAATCGGCCGCGACTGCCCCGGGTTCTTCATGGCCGTGGGAAACCACATCCCGGCGAACACGCCGGTGGACAGCGCCCTCTACTACAACGAGTGCTATGAGGAGATGATGCGGCGGTAGTTGCCGTGCGCGGTATCGCCCTCCCCCGCTTTGCGTCGCGGGGCAACGGATTCGTCCGCCTCGCGCTGTGCGGCCGCCCCGATCGAGCCTTATCTTTCTCCCATGGCACTTTCACAGGAACAGTGTGCGCCG
>SKQU01000254.1 GCA_007118855.1 Spirochaetaceae bacterium | reverse complement strand
CGAGCGCCTCGCACTCGACGACCTCCGGACGCTCGATCTCAGGCAGACGTTCGGCGTAGTGGCGCGCGGCCTCGGCGCGCGCGGGGGCCGCGCCCGCGACAACGACGCGTCCCTCCGGCGCCGCGCGCACGGCCTCCCAGAGGTGCAGCGTTGCCGAGCGTCCCACGATGAGCACCCTGTGGTGGCGCGCCGCCTCGGTCGCCTCGCGGACGCGGTCGCGCACCTCCCCGGCCGCGGCCGAGCGGTCCTCGCCGCTGCGACGGATCCACTCGTCGATCCTCGCGTCGGCCCGCCGGCTGTAGCTGAGCACCTCGTCGGTCTCCTCGGAGACGGCGAGCTCGAGCTGCAGCTCGCGGGTTCTCGCGACCCGCCCCGCGATCGCGGCTTCGTAGCCGGTCTCGCCCGGCTCGTAGAAGAGGCGGCCCTGCAGCGCGGGCGGGAGATAGGCCTGCGCAACCCAGTGGTCGCGGTAGGCATGCGGGTAGAGGTATCCCTCTCCGTGGCCGAAACCTTCCCGGTCGCGGCTCGCGTCGCGCAGATGGGTGGGCACCTCTCTGGTGGGCTCTTTCGCGACCGCCTCGAGCGCGTCGAAGTAGCCGAGCGTCGAGTTCGACTTGGGGGCGGTTGCGAGGTAGAGCGCCGCGTGCGCCAGGTGAAAGTTACCCTCCGGGAGTCCCACGCGGTCGAAGGCCGCCGCGGCGGATTCCACGACCCCAAGGGCGTGAGGGTCCGCGAGACCGACGTCCTCGCTCGCGCTGACGAGCATCCGCCGCAGGACGTAGTGCGGAGCCTCGCCGCTGTGGATCATCTTCGCGAGCCAGTAGAGCGTCGCGTCAGGGTCCGAGCCGCGAATGCTCTTGATGAAGGCGCTGATCACGTCGAAGTGGTAGTCGCCCTCCTTGTCGTAGAGGACCGCCTTCTGCTGGATGCTCTCTTCGGCGATCTCGCGGGTGATCCGGATCCTGGTGCCGGGCTCAGGCGGATAGCGTTCCGGCGTCGTCTCAACGGCGAGCTGCAGCGCGCCGAGCAGCGACCTCGCGTCACCGTCGGCGACCGCGATCAGGTGGTCGAGCGCGTCCTCGTCGATGGACACCTCCAACCGGCCGTAGCCGCAGTGCGGGTCGCCGAGCGCACGCTCGGCGATCGCGCGCAGATCGGAATCCTCGAGAGTTTTGAGCTGGAAGATTCGGCTGCGCGAGACGAGCGCGCTGTTGACCTCGAAGAAGGGGTTCTGCGTAGTCGCGCCGACGAGGACGACGGTGCCGTTCTCCACCCACGGAAGAAGCGCGTCCTGCTGCGCCTTGTTCCAGCGGTGGACCTCGTCGACGAAGAGGATCGTCCGCCTGCCGTACAGCTCCCGGTCCTGCTTCGCCTCCGCGATTGCCTCGCGCACGTCCTTGACACCGGCGAGCACCGCGTTCAGGCTCACGAACCGACTCCTGGTCGTGTTGGCGATGACGCGGGCGAGGGTCGTCTTCCCCGTTCCCGGCGGGCCGTAGAGGATCAGCGAGGAGATCATGTCGGCCTGGATCGCCCGGCGAAGCAGACGGCCCGGACCGAGGATGTGGTCCTGCCCGACGAATTCGCCGAGGGTGCGTGGACGCATCCGCGCCGCAAGCGGCTCTGATGAGGCGTCGGCACCCTGGAACAGCGCGTTCTCGCTCATGCGCCCAGATGATACCACGGCGCTGTCAAAGCGGCGACGGATACGCTATCCTGTCGGCGTGAGATCTCGTTCCATGTTCATCCGGGTCGCGGTGACCGCGGCCGCGTGGGTCGTGTCGCAGCAGGTCGTGACGCAGCAGGTCGCCGCGCAGCAGGTCCCGGAGCAGCCGGTCGACTGGCCCTCCTATCTCGCGGCCGACGCCCGTGCGCGCCTCGGCGCCGCCGTCGAGCTCATCGACGGAGCCCACGAAGAGGCGGCGCGGGCGAGGCAGGAGCGCGAGGCGCTCCTCGAGGAGCTCTACGTCGTCGCGCGTGACGAGTCGCTTGATCCGCGGGCATACGCCGAGCTGCTGCGGGAGCACGTGGGGCGGGAGGCCGTGTCCCGGCAACAGCCCCAGGCGCGGCGGACGATCGCGGCGGTCTTTCGCGAGGATCCGCCGCTCCCCGGTACGCCGGCGGCGAAGGACGCCGAGGCGTGGCTCCGGTCGCTCGCCTCGCGCGAGCTGTTCCCGGTCGGCCGTCTTGATGACCTGGTGTACAGCGTGGAGACCTCGTACCTGCGCGGGGCGAGCGCCGCGCAGGCCCGCGACGTGCTCGACTCGATCGCTGCCGCGGGCGGCCTGTCGTACGAGTTGCCGCTCGGACGCAGCGATCAGGACCGTGCCCGTGAGCGGCTCGCTCTGTGGACCCTGGAGACGCTCGCTGCTGAGCCGCACGAGCGGGTCGAGCTTCTCGACCTCCTCGGGCGGGAGCTCGAACTGGTGCGCGCCGCAGCCTCACGCCTCGCGAGCGACTACGACGAGGTGCTCGCTCTGTGCGACCGGCTCGTCCCGGGCCCCGAGGTGCTCGCGGCCGTCTCGCCGCACCTGTTCGCCGACCCCGGCCGGTCCCGCGATTCGCGGGAGGCGCTCGCCGCGCTCGGCGAGTTTGTCGCCTCGCTCACCGAATGTGATGCAGCTGCGGTTGAGCCATCCGCCGAGCTCGCCTTTCTCACCGACACGATGCAGGTCCTGCTCCTGCACGCGTCGGACCTTCAGCGTTACCGCCTCGCCCAGACGATGGGATTGTCGCCGTCACAGCTGGAGTCGATTCGCCTTCTGCTGTACCGGATCCGGGCCGCGCGTGCGACCCTGCCGGCCGAGGTCGCGTCGCTGCGCGCGCAGCCGCCGCGCCGGGGAGGCGAGCTCGAACGCTTCCTGTCCGAGGGCAGGGCGCTGATCGATGCCGCGCGGCCCTGGGTCGACGGAGAGCGTTCGCGAAGCGGCGACAGCTTCCGCTGGGCGATGCTTGCGATCGTGAGCCACCCGTATGCGCAGTACCTGCTCGCCACCGACCCTGAGCTGGGATCGACCGCCGACATGGTCTCCACCTTCGTCTCCCGCACCCACACCGCCGCGATCCGCCGCGCCGGAGCGGCGGTTGCCTCGCTCGCCGCGGTGAGCGCCGGCGACGGCGTGTTGCCCTATCACCGCGTCTACCGGGTGCCCGCGCGGGCGGCGGAGGCGCTCTACGAGGCCTTCGCCGTCGAGGCCCAGGGGATCGAGGAGCTCAGTCGGGAGTTCAGCCGTCCCTACGTGGCGGGCCTCACGACCGCCGGCTACTGGTCGCATCTGCACGGACTGCAGGTCATCGCCGAGCGCTCCCCGGACCCCGGCTCGCAGGTGGATGCGCAGGCTGCCCCATGGTTCGCGCTCGCCCGGGCGACCGACAATCCCATGGAGCGGCTGTCGCTGCTCGTACGCGGACTGGTCTCCCTGCGGCGGGTCACGCTGGAGGAGATCCACGGGGCGGGGGCCTCGGCCGGATCCGCGTCGGTCAGGCTTGTCGCGCCGCGACTCTCGACCACGCTCGGCCTGCTCGAGCAGCTGGCCGGCTACGAGGTCGACCCTGTTGAGGTGTTCGACCTCCTGTCGCTCCTGTACGAGGTCGCGCCCGGTACGGAGATCACCGACGGGTTCGCTTCCGAACTGTCCCGGATCGTCGTCAGGCTGCGGATGGAGTCCGACGACCGGGCGCTGCTCGTCGGTGCCATGACGAATGAGGCGTTCCGATGAGCCGGGGCGCGATCATCCGCCTTCTCGCCTGCGCCGCGGTGCCGCTGTGCTGGTTCGTTGCGACCGGCTGCACCCCGGACGATCCGGCCCCCATGCCTCCATCCGGGTCGACCTCACCTGCGCCGCAGCCTGAGGTTCGCGACGGGCTTCCCGAGCCGGTCTCTCCTCCGCCCGATCATCCCGCGCACAGTTTCAGCCGCGTCGGCCGTGACCTGGTCGGCCACGAAAGGGTCACCGCCGTCACGGGAAGCATGCGCCCGGGGCGGACCTATGTCTTTGACGCCCCGGCGAGCGCAGCGCCGGTCATCTGGGGGGATCTGCTCGTCGTCGGTACCGCACTGGGCAGCGTCCATGGCGTAGCCTCCGGATCCGGGGAGCCGCGGTGGAGCGTCGATGTGCCGAGCGCGGTCTCCGCTCTGGCGGTGGATGAGCAGGCGGTGTACGTTGCCGACCGGTCGCGCATCTCGCGGGTCGACCCTCGTAGCGGCGCCGTCGAGTGGACCCTGGGCACCGCATCGCCGATCGTGACGGCATTGACCGCCCGCGAGGGCAGCCTCTACGCAGGCCTGGCAGGGTCAGAGGTGATCGCCGTCTCCGCGGCCGATGGTCGCCTGCTCTGGAGCGCTTCCGTGCGTGATCGGCCCGTCGACCGGATCGCCGCCGGGTACGGGACGGTCTGCGTGGTCGGTGAGGGCGGGATGCTCGTCTCGCTCGACGCGGCAACCGGTGAGGCGCGGTGGGAGCACGGGATCGATCAGGCGACGATCGCCGCGGCGACCATGGGCGCAGACCGGGTCGTCGCCGTCGGTGTCGAGGGAACCGTGGTGATTCGCGGTGAGGACGGGGCTGAGGACGAGGGCGATCGCGGCTGGACCGTAGATGCCGCCCCCGTACTCGTCTCGCCGATCGAGCACGGGGAGAAGGTGGTGCTCGCCGACGGAGCCGGGCGAATCCACGCGTACTCGCGCGACGGGCGGCCGCTGTGGACGTTCGATCTGCCCCTGCACCTCGCCGGTGTGCCCGCACGGATTGGTGATGTCCTCATCGTGGGAGACGCCGGTGGTGGCCTCTTTGCGATCGATCTCAACGAGGCGGCCGAGATCAGCCGCCTCAGTCTGCGATCCGCGATCAGCGGCGAGGCGGCATTCTGGGACGGCAGACTGTTCTGGGCGCTTCGAGACGGAACGGTCCGGTCGATCCGGGTCGACGAGGCGCCGTACGAGGTTCCACGCCTCACCGCCGACCAGACCTGGGTGATTCCGGAGGGCGGCACCTTCGAGCTCGCCGACGACGAGGTGACCCTGTCGATGCGCGCGCGGCGAGACGCGACCTTCGAGATCTCGGTCACCTCTTCGCCGCCGCAGCCCCTGTCGATCCGGGTCGAGCGGGAGGAGGGCAGGCTCATCGCCTCCTCATCGCCGCAGACCTGGGGTGCGCGTGTACTGGTGGTGCTCGACGCCGGCTTTTCGTACCGGCTCATCGTTGCGCGGGGCGCTCCGGGCAGGCGGAGCACCGTGACCCTGGAGATCGAGCAGCTGCGATAGCGCCGACTCAGGAGTCGAGCAGGTCGTCCTGCGGACCCCGACGCTTCTCGGCCTCCGCGATCATGCCTTCCAGACTCGCCTTCTGCCGCTCGAGCTCGTCTATGTCGGCCTGGAGCTTCTCGATCTGCGAGCGCTTGCGTCCGATCGTCGTCTCGACGTGATCGGCCTCGCCACGCATGCGTTCGATCTGGATGGCGGCCTCTACGCGCTCGAGTCGCTCCCGGGCTTCGTGGCGGTCGCGTTCGATCGCCCCCACGGTCTCGAGCTCCACACGGGCCTCGTCGCCAAAGTCGGCATCCGAGGTCTCCCGCACCGCGTTCGCGATCGCGATGAGTGACTCCTTGCGCTCGGCCTCTGCCGCCTGGATCAGATCGTCGATCTCGGAGAGCCGTGTCGCCGCACGCCGCTCGACGCCGAGCGTCCTGAGCTCGTCCTGGAGCGTTTCGCGCTCCACCTCGAGCGCGGCCGACTCGTCCTCCAGGCGATGCGACTCGTCCATCAGCCCCAGAAAGGGAGCAGCCACCTCTTCGAGCTGTGGATCCCCTATGGTGGTGATGAAGTCGGTTCCCGCGATCTGCTTCCCCGCGTCCCGGTAGAGCCGTGCGATCTGGCTCTCGCGGAGTGAGAGCCTGTTGCGAAGGACGATGATGCGCCCGCGCACGACCATCTTTTCGAGGAATCGCTTGTCCGCGAGCTCGGACTCGGCCTGCTCCAGTTCTCCCCTGGTCTGCTTGATCTCCTCGTGCGCCTCCTGGACCGGGGTGAAGATGTCCGCATACTCCTGGTCGACCAGCGGGTTGTTCCGGTACACCCTGAAGGCGTTCTCCCCGATGGCCTGGTACTGCGGCTCGAGCTGCGCACCAAGCTCCTTGCGCCGCTTGTCCAGCTCATCGTCGGCCTGCTTGATTTCTGCCAGCCGGTTGCCGATCTCCACGACGCGGTCACGGATATCGTGCAGCTCCTGCAGGCGTGCCCGAAGCT
>SKQU01000146.1 GCA_007118855.1 Spirochaetaceae bacterium | reverse complement strand
GTGGTTCTGCTCTCATCGGCGACGCGCAGCGATGCGTCGGCCAGGGCGTTCAGCGCGTACTGCTGGATCACGAGGACCGGGGTCACGATCTCCTCGCGCATCCGGATGCTCTCTCTCGTCATGGGCTCGGAGTCGAGGAGCTGTTCCTGTTCGCTGAGCAGAAGCAGGCCCGCCCTGGTCCTGTCGGCTTCATCGCGGATCAGCTTCCAGAAATCGCCGTACTCCGGATCGTCGGCGAGATACGACGTCAACTGGAAAGACGTCTTCGAGAGACTCTGCATCGCGTTGTCCGCGAGAGTTCGGAAGAAGTAGCTGCGTCGGTAGAGCCCGCGAAGGTCGGGGAGACGCCCCTCATCTTTGAGCCCTTCGATCGCGCTGCCGAAGCCGTAGTATCCCGGCACGTTCTGCTTCATCTGACTCCACGCCCCAACGAACGGAATGGCGCGGAGCCTGTCCAGCGAGATCTCGCCACCCTGCCCCCTCTGCGACGGCCGGCTCGCGATGTTGGTCATCCCGTAGTAGATCAGCGGAGTCTTGTCCTTGAGATACCCGAGAAACTGTGGAGCGTCCTTCAGGGCCTGATAGGCAGCGCGGGCCCGACGCGAAAGATCGTCCATGAGCGCGATATCGTCATTGGAGAGAACCGGATGCGCCTCGGGGAAGATGTTCGTGTCGAGGCCGGCGGTGACGAGTTGCTCGAGGTTGAACCGCGCGGCGTCACGGGTCCCGTACTTCGAGCTGATCGTCTGACCCTGGATCGTGAGCTGGATCTCGCGACTCGCGACCGTTCTCCCCAGCGCGCGGTAGAACCTGTGCGTATTCCCCCCTCCGCGCGCGGGAGGACCGCCGCGACCGTCGAAAAACGCCACCTTCACTCCCCGATCGACCGCCTGGGCTGAGAGTCTCCGTTTGGCCTTGAAGATCTCCCAGTTGGCGGTGACATAGCCGCCGTCCTTGGTGCCGTCGGAGAACCCGACCATTATAGTCTGACGCCGGCCCCGGCTCGCGAGGTGCCGCGAGTAGACCGGATCGTCGTAGAGCCGGCGCATGATGCCGGTGGCATGGTCCAAATCGTCGATCGACTCGAAGAGCGGGACGATATCGAGTTCTATCGTCCCGTCGGAGTAACCGGCACACCGAGCGAGAAACCAGACCTCCATGACGTCGGCAGCGCTGCGGGTATTGCTGATAATGTAGCGCTGTACCCCCAGCGCGCCGTTACGGGACTGGATGTCCCGGGCCGCCTGGATCGACCGGACGGTGTCTCGAGCAATACCTTCCGGCAGCGTTGCAGCCATGTCCTGCGACGCAGGAAGCTGAGTCGCGGCGTTCGTGAGCACCGCGATCTGCGAAGTCGCGTCGAGCTCCGCATAGCGCGCCCCTTCGTCCGGTCTCAGCGAGTCGAGGATGGCCGCGACGACCGATTCGTGAACACGCGAGTCCTGGCGAAGGTCCATGGTCGCGAAGTGAAACCCGAACGTCGCAACCTTGGTGATCAGCCGCTCGATCCGCTCCCGGAAGAGGCCCAGATGCTCGTCGACCACCAGACGATGAAGCCGGCGAAGCTCGTCACACAGCGCCGCGGACGACGAGTACCCTTCTGCGTCCTGTTCAGCATGCGGAGCGACCGTTGCCTGGACCCGCGCGATCATCAGCTCGATGCGCTCGAGGATACCGGGGAAGGTCAGCCGTCGTGCGAGCAACTGCAGATCGCGCAGGTAGAGTGAGAGGATGGTTCGACGCAGCAGCTCACCGACCCTGGCGGTGATCTCCGCAGTCACGAACGGGTTTCCGTCACGATCTCCGCCCGGCCAGAAGCCGAGCTCGAGCACGGGCGGTCGGTGAACCGACTCGAGCGGGTCCGGGCACACGATGCTCGCGAGGTCACGCTGGATGTCGGGCAGCGTCTCGTAGAAGACATGCTGAAGATACCAGACGAGGCTCTGCGCCTCGTCGAACGGTGAAGGTCGCTCGGTGTTTCGGAAACGAGTCTTTCCCATCTGCAGAAGCAGCTCGTAGACACCATTCGTGTCGCCTCGACGCAGAGCCTCGGTCAGATCGGTGATGATGCCGAGCACTTCATCGGGATAGAACTGAGTGGGGTGTGCCGTCAACACGACTCGAACACGGTACTCGTCCAGGAACTCTCTATAGGCCGGAACTCGGTCCGATGCCTGAAGACGGCTCTCGAACTCCCGGAGGGTCCCGGGACCATCGAGGGGGTGCAGCGCCGCGAACGCGGCGTCCTCGAGCGCGTCGAAGAGAACGACCTGACGCTCGGCGAGCTGGAGGAACCTGAACAGATGGTGCACACGCTCACTGCAGCCGAGCTCGGGAAAACGGTCTGCCAGGAAATCCGCAACGACGCGCGCGGGCTGAGCGCCCTTCGAGAGCTGCTGGAGGCAAAAGCTCGAGAACACGGGGAGCATGATTCCCGCCGTGCGCACGTTCTCGAATGGAAGACCGAGAAACAGCCCGTTGTACAGCTGATACTTGCGCGCAACCTCGGTGTTGAACTCGGACGTCCGGATCACAAATCCTCCCGTGTCAAGGTAGTCGGCATCCTCGCAGGCGTGTAGCTCGAGGATCAAGCTCCGTCATTCGCAGTTGGTGGGGCGATGAGCTGCTCGGCCCGTGCGATTGCTTCGTCGAGTGTGGCCACGATGTTCGCTTCGCCTATTCGGGCGTAGAGCCCCGACTTCCGAAGCGCCCGTTCCGGCTGAGCGCGGAGTCCGCAGAGGATGAAGTGTCCCTCGTGGTGATCCGAATCGGAGACGAGATCCTCGAGCAGCCGCAACCCCGTCGCGTCGATCGCCCCGACATTGCGCATGCGAATGATGCGAACGTGAGGTCGGCGTTCGATGAGGAGCATCGCGTTGCGGAACTTCTCCGCCGCGCCGAAGAAGAACGGACCGTCGATCTCGTAGACCTCCACGTCCTTCGGTATCGCTCGGGGGTTGAACGTATCAGGTTGTTCGTGCGCCCGGGACTCCTCGTCGGCCCGCATGATCCGGACCTGCGAGACGATGCTCATCCGGCGCATGAAGAGGAAGGCCGCGAGCACCATACCCACCTGGATCGCAATCGAGAGATCGACGATCACCGTCAGAAAGAAGGTCGCGAGCAGGACCACCATATCGCTCTTCGGCCCACGTACCAGGGCGGCAAAGGAGCGCCACTCACCCATGTTGAAGGCGACAACGGCCAGAACTCCAGCCAGACCGGCTATCGGGATATACCCGGCCAACGGCGCGAGCACCGAGAGAACGAGCAGCACCAACAGCGCATTCGCGAAGGCTGCAACCGGAGTACGGGCGCCGGTCTTCGCGTTGGTCGCGGTTCGGGCGATCGCGCCTGACACAGGAATACCGCCGAAGAACGCCGACATCGCGTTCGCGGCGCCCTCGGCGATTAGCTCGGTGTTCGGGTCGTGGCGGTCGCCGACCATACCGTCGGCCACCAGCGCGGTGAACAGGCTCTCAATCCCGCACAGCATGGCGATGGTGAACGCCGGGATGAAAAGCTCTCTCACGAGCTCAAACGTAACCGGAGGCAGACCGTACCAGGTCAGCCCACGGGGCAGGCCTCCGAAACGGGAGTTGATTGTAACGACCGGCAAGTCGAACACGGCAACGGGAATCGTCACGCACAGGATCGCGACGAGCGCCGCGGGCACGCGCCGCGACACGTACTTCCAGCTCACCAGTATACCGATGGACGCCACGGAGACGAGCGTGTCGCCGAGGCGGACCTCGGAGACAGCGGACAGGTACGCGGCGATGCGTCCCGGGACATCAGGCGGCGCTCCAGCGAGGGACATCCCAAGGAGATCGCCGACCTGCGATACCAGGATCACGGTGGCGATCCCGGAAGAGAAGCCGACGACGACCGGGTACGGCACGTACTGGATCATCCGGCCGAGCCGTGCGACTCCCATGATGATGAGCATCACCCCGGCCATGATGGTCGCAATCGCGAGTCCGGCGTACCCGTACTGCGAGCCGATCGCGTACGCGATCACCACGAACGTGCCCGTGGGGCCGGACACCTGCACCGGCCCTCCGCCGAGTATCGCAACCACCGCTCCCGCGACGATGGCGGCGGTAAGCCCCTGCTGCGGTGATACGCCGGAGGCGACGGCGACCGCGATTGAGAGCGGCACCGCAATCACCCCCACGATTACCCCGGAGAAGACGTCGGTCATGAACTGGCGAAGCGAGTAATCTCTGAACGAAGTAATCAGCTTAGGACGAAACACGTAGCGACGTATTACCTGCATTGCCGCGAAGTGTCAACGCGTACCGCTCGGCCCGAGCTCGAGAACGTGGGCGAAAAAAAAGGCCGGTACTCACTACCGGCCGTTTGATAAACCTCGCATGTGACCGGAATCAGCGGTCAGGCGGGCATCACTTCTAGTGGGCGTTAGCCCTGAAGGTTGAGGTGGAAGGCCGGTTTTCCCGGCGGTTGCCGACAGGCGGCTCTTTCATTTCAGCCTCCTCTCTATATCAAGGTGATGTCTGACATCCACAATTTCAGTATAGCATCAAACCCGTTGCCGGTCAACGAGAATCGGTGTTGTCACGCCCGCCGTGACGGCCGGGCGGGGCGGGATGGGTGCGCACGAGCGTTTCTTTCATGGTGAACTGCATGATCGCCGCGCCGACGAGACCAATCACCGCGATCACCACGGGCGAGGTGCCGAGCGTGAAGATATCGGCGATCCCGCCGATCAGCACGGGACCGGCGGTCGCTCCGGAATCGACGACCATCCGCCACACGCCGATGAACTCGCCGGGGTTCCGCCGGGGTGCGTAGTCGGTACTCAGCGTCATGTTGATCCCGCTTCCCATCCCGTTTCCGAGACCCGAGGCGATCGCGACCGCGAGCATACCGGCGAACCCCGTGGTCAGCGGCAGGAAGGCAAGCGAGAGCGAGACCGTGAGCAGACAGGGCACGGCCGCGCGCTTCCGCCCGAAGCGGTCCATGATGATACCGGCAGGGTAGACGATCGCCGTCTCCACCGCGAACATCACGCCGAACACGAGCCCGATCTGCGAGACGTCGAGCCCGACCGCATCTCCCCAGAGCGGGAAGATCACCTGGCGGCCGGCTCGCACGAGCTGCAGGATGACGATCGAGCTGCCGGCCGTCACGAAGACCTTGAGGTTCTCCCTGAGGATCAGACCGATCCGGGAAAACGAGCGAACCAGGGCCCGCCCAAGGCGGATCGGCTCGACCGGGGTCCCCTGCCCCGGGTCGGCGGGGACCCAGATTGCCACGCACACGAGCACGATCGCGGAGGCGAGCGCGTGCCCCATGAAGGCGCTCCCGTATCCAAGGCCGGCCGCGAGGAAACCCCCGACGATCGGTCCGATGAACGAGCCGAACCGGTACTCGCCCCCAAGAAGCGCGAGCGCCCGACCCCGGCGCGCGGCGGGAACCAGCTCGCGGAAGAAGGAGAGCCGCGCGATGAAGAAGACCGCGTGAACCGCCCCGAGCCCGAAGACGGCCAGAGCGAGCACCGACGGGGTGACTGCGAACGCGGCGATGACTGAGAGCGTGATCTCCGCGGCGAGCGAGAGGATCATCGCGCGTTTCTTGCCGAACCGGGAGATCGCGAAGCCGGCGGGGACGTTGCAGACCAGCGTTCCAAGTCCGAACATGGCGACGATGATGCCCGTCGCGGCGATGCCCGCCCCGAGCGACCGAGCGTAGAGCGGAAGCACCGGCATCACCATGGCCGCGCCGGTTGATGAGATGAACGCAGGGATGTAGAAAGGGAGCACGAACGATGAGAGACGGAACGGAGGTTCGCTCTGCGACATGAATTGCTAGAATAGCCGCGCGCGCGGTTGCGGTCAAAGGGGGCGGGCGAACCCTTCCATTTTCGTCGGAAAATGGGTATTCATTGATCGCCGCGGGAATCCCCGTTTGGAGAAGGAGCAGGAGATTGGCGGACGAGCGGAACTCCAACATCCCCGGACTGCTCGTGCTTACGGGAATCCTGGTGTTCGTGTGGGCCGTGTGGAAGGAATCGTACTCGCTGCGAACGATCGTTGAAGGGATTCTCCTGACGGCACTCGCGCTGTTCATCACCAACCGGTATCTGCTGAAGGCGAGATACGAGGAGGTGTTCCGGCTGAACCCGCTGACCGCGCTTCGCTACGTGATCGTTTTGCTCGGTGAGATCTTCAAGTCGGGCGTGCATGCGATGCACGTGACGCTCGCGGGCCGGATCAACGTCGGCGTGGTCGACCTTCCCAGCAGGATCACCGATCCGTTTCGCGGCGTGCTGGTCGCAAACGCGATCACCCTGACCCCGGGAACGGTCACGATCGACCACAAGCAGGGCACGTTCAAGGTCATCTGGATCGAGTGCCTGACCACGGATCCGGAGGAGGCAGCGGAGATGATCAAGGGGAGCTTCGAGCGGGTGTTCGAGCCCCGCGGCGGCAGACGAAGCAGCTTCGAGGAGCCCGACGCGTGATCTCCGGGTTCTACCTCGCGGCGCTCGCGCTGATCGGCATCTCAACGGTCGGCAGCCTCGTGCGGGTGGTGCTCGGCCCCTCGATCTGGGACCGGCTCCTCGGCGTGGGACTGAGCGCGAGCAAGATCACGCTCGCGGTGATCATCGTCGCACTGGCCTTCGGTGAGAGCTATATCCTCGACATCGCGCTGCTCTTCTCCATCCTCGGCTTTCTCGTCACGGTGCTGCTCGCACGCTTCGTCGAACGCCGGGGCATTCTGGAGGGGCGCCGCGAATGAGCGTGATTGCGATCACGGGGCAGGCGGTGATCCTGCTCGGGCTTCTGATCACCGGCTTCGGCGTCTATACGGTGCTGCGCCTCGACAGCTTCTACGCGCGCATGGTGGTCACCTCGAAGGTCGAGGCGATGGGCTTCGTGACGGTCGTGATCGGGGCGATGCTCGTGAGCGGCCTCTCCGCGGCTACGCTGAAGCTCGCGACGATCCTCGTCTTCGAACTCCTTACCGTGTCGGTCAGCGCGCACGCGATCGCCCGGTCGGCATGGGTGAGCGGCTACCGGGTCCGGACGGTGATCCGGTCGGAGGCGTCGCGTGATTGAGACAGGCACGCTTCTGCTCATGGGCCTGTTCGCCGTCCTCGTGATCCACAGTAATCTGCTGCGTCTGTCTATCATCTATCTCGCGATATTCTCGCTGCTGTCGAGCTTCCTCTACCTCATCTATGCGGCCCCGGAGCTCGCGATCGCGGAGGCGGTCATCGGAAGCGGACTGGTGACGCTGCTCTACCTCGCGGCGCTCAAGCGCAACCGCGTCTATACCGTCGCAGTGGTGAGTGACGAGCACCGCGACCACCTGACCGATCATTACCTGAACCACGTTGAACGCAGCAAGGCGCTGACCGAGATACGCGACTTCTTCGTTCGCCGCGAGTACGAGGTACAGACCGTCTTCGTCTCCGAAACACTGGAAGAGGCGTTGCAGGACCCTGCCTACGACCTCGTCGTGGCCGAGGATGAAGAGGGGTTCGCGACCTATACCGACGATGAGAGCTACGTGATGCTCGAGCTCGAGTTGATGTTCCAGATGCACGGCACGGACTCCGCGCTCCGGTTCATTCGCTACTCGCCGGAGGCCGTTCTATGAGAGTCGTCGCATCCGTTCTCTTCGTACTGGCGGTGTTTCTCCTGGTGACCGGGATCACGGCGTCGAACCGGGTGGAGCTCGACCCGCTGATGTACGACTACATCGTGCGGAACTTCGAAGAGGACACGCACGCGAAGAACGCCGTTGCCTCGATTCTGCTGAACTACCGGATGTACGACACGATGTTCGAGGCGTTGATTCTCCTCGCGGCGATCATCGGGATGAACCAGTTCCTGCCGCGCGAGAGCGACATGCGACGCCACGAATCGCGCAAGCAGCAGATGGAGGAGAGCGATGAGTGACGTCAGCCGCGACGTCGCCTACGGCGAAGAGTCGATCATCCTGAAGACGATGGTCGGTCTGCTCTACCCATTCATCATGCTCTTCGGGTTTTCGGTGATCCTGAACGGGCACTACACGCCCGGAGGCGGATTCCAGGGCGGTGCGGTCCTCGCCTCGCTCTTCGTCGCGAGGTTCGTGGTCTATCCGGTAGAGGACACCGACAGCGAGCGGCTTCACGCGGTGCAGCGCCTCTTTCTCGCGCTCATCGTCCTTGCCCCGGCGGCGCTGCTTTTCACGGGTGTGGTCGCCCGCTATGAAGCGCTTCGCAGCACGTACCTGACCCTGATGGACATTCTGATCGGCGTGCAGGTGGGCCTCGGCCTTGGGGTCGCCGTCCTGCGCTTCGCATTCTTCCACGGAGTAGGCCAGACATGGCATTTATAGAGCAGTTACGGATCGCCGACCTCGCCGTCGGCATCTTCTTCCTCGGACTCTACGGGGCGATGAGCCAGCGCAGCATCGTGAAGACGATCATGTCGGTGGGGATCATGGACATTGGTGCGATCACCTTCTTCATGATGGCCAACCATCAGGCGAACGCGCTTCCGCCGATCGCGCCCAATCCTGCCGAACAGATGGCCGACCCTGTGCCGCAGGCGCTGATGATCACCGCGATCGTCATCGGCGTGTCGGTCATCGCGATGTGCCTCGCGATGTACATGCGGGTCGCCTACCGGTATGGAACCGCCGACTGGAACATCCTGATCAGGCGGCTCGACCAGTGACGCCGATCTTCCGAGTGCCGCTGCACTTCCTGGTTCTCATACCGGTCGCCGCCGGCGCGGCAGGCTTTCTCCTGCCGAAGCGGAAGTACCACTTCCTGCTCTTTCTCGTGAACGTTGTCATGGTCGTCTTCGCCGTGTCCACCTTCGCCGCCGTACGCTGGGGCGCCGACATCACGCAGCTCATGGCCGGCTGGCCGCAGTGGATCGCGATCAAGCTCGTCGCCGACCGCTACTCGGCGCCGCTCGTCCTGCTCACCACGGTGTTCTTCGCCGGAACCTTCCTGTTCAGCACGCGAGCGGACTACCTCGACAAGACCTTTCTCTTTCTCTTCACGATGCTCGAATCCGCGCTGATCGGGATGTTCCTGAGCGGTGACCTGTTCAACGTGTACGTGCTGATCGAGCTCGGCATGCTCGTGATCGCGATCCTGATCATGTACAAGCAGGAGAAGCAGTCGGTCTACGACGCGATGCTCTACCTGATGATGAACTTCATCGCGATGGCCTTCTTCCTGCTCGGGATCGGCTACCTCTACCGGATCACCGGCGTGCTCGATCTGGCGGCGATGCACCAGCGACTGCCGCTGCTGGAGAACCCGCGCGCGGTCATCGTTCCCTATGCGATGATCATGACGGCAATCGCCGTGAAGGCGGCACTCTTCCCGCTGTTCAGCTGGCTGCCGCGCGCGCACGGCGCGCCGAGCGCCCCGGCTATCGTCTCGGCGGTACTCTCAGGCGTCCAGGTCAAGGCCGGCGTCTATCTGCTCGTGCGCATGTCGCAGGTCTTCGAGGGCGTGATCGACGCCGCGCCCTTCTTCCTCGCCGTGGGGTTCATCACCTCGATCGTCGGATTCCTGCTCGCGATCGCCCAGAGCGACATCAAGCTCATCCTCGCCTACCATACGATCAGCCAGGTGGGTCTGATCGTGGTGGGGCTGCACCTTGGCTCCGACGTCGCGTTCTGGGGCGGGATGTATCACATCATCAACCATGCGCTGTTCAAGGGCCTGCTCTTCCTCACGGCCGGCATCATCATCGAGGAATACGGCACGAGATCGTACGCGGAGATCCGCGGAGTGCTGCGCCACATGCCGGCGATCGGGATCGGGACGCTCGCGGGGGTGCTCGGCATCACCGGGGCTCCCTTCTTCAACGGCAGCATCTCCAAGTACTTCATCCAGCAGGGGCTCGAGGGCGACCTGGGGGGGATCGGCCTCTTCGTGATCAATCTGGGCACGACCTTGAGTTTCGTGAAGTACTCGCTCATTCTCTTCGGCAAGCCGAACGCCGCCCGTCCGCCGAGCCGTGATCCCTGGGTGGCAACCGTGTCCGTCGTATTCGGGCTTGCCTGCCTCGCCGGTGGGCTCTTCGGCGGACCCACGGTTGCGCTTGTCTACGGACCGCAGTACTCGGCCGTCGGGGCGCTCGGCACCGAGAAGGTCCTCACCTTCCTGCTCACCCTCGCGATCGCGGTCGCCGCTTACTTCCTGATCGTGCGGCGGATTGGGAGCTTCCTGTCGACGATCAGACGGTTCAAATTCAGCTTCAACCAGATCACCGTGTTCCTCACGCTTTTCTTCGTAGGACTCCTTGGATACACGTGGTGGTTCACTTGACGGAACTCTCGCGCGTGCCTATGCTTCGCAGATGCTGAAGGAATCGCTCTCCATTGATCTGGTCACCACTCAGCTCGCCGGTCGCAACAAGCATGAAGTGATCGAAGCGCTGATGGATCTGATCTGCAGGGGCGGCAAGATCAACGACCGGGAGCAGGCGCTGCGCGACGTGCTCGACCACGAGGCGGGCATGTCGACCGGCATGGAGAACGGCATCGCGATTCCGCACGCAAAGACCGACGCGGTAGACGAGCTCGTCGCCTGTGTAGGCATCACCAGGCGCAAGATCGACTTCGAGAACCTCGACCGCAAGCCGTCACAGATCTTCATCATGACGCTCTCACCAAGGTCGGGCACCGGGCCGCACGTACAGTTCCTCGCCGAGATCAGTCGCCTCCTCACGGACGCGAAGATCCGCAAGGCGATCATCAAAGCGAAGAGCGACGAGGAGCTGCTTCAGATACTCACGGGGTAACAGGCGGCGGCCGTACCTCGACAGGCAGCTCAATATCCGGGGACGCCTCAAAGACCAGCGTGAGGACGAACTCGTCGCCCTCGGCAAGCGGCTGCGCCAGATCGATGAGCATGACGTGCAGACCTCCGGGCAGGAAGTCCACCCTCTCGCCGGGCGGCAGCTCAACCCGCGGAACCATCCGCATCCGCATGACGTCACCGTCAATGATGTGCGTGTGGAGCTCCACCGCACCGGTAATCGGCGTCTGTGCCGCAATCAGGTAGTCGGTGATGGATCCGGTATTCGTGATGCGGAAGTAGACCGCGGTCGTCCCGCCTGCACTCGGAGCAGGACGCGCCCAGACTTCCTCTATGAGGATTGTCCCGGTTTCGATCGCCGTCTCCCGCAAGCCGCGCGCTCCTGCGACGTCCGCGGTGCCCAGCAGCAGAACCGCGAAGAGCGGGGCAAGCAAGCTCACCTGAACCGCACCATGTCTCATCCGTCTCATAACCGATCCTCCAGGGACGCCGGCCGCCCATCGCCTCCGGTCAGGTGCTGCCGCACGGTTGCCGCGATTCGAGAAGGCGTCGTGTCGTGGCCGAAGCTCGCGAGCACCTCACCTCCGGGACCGAGCAGGTAGATCGTCGAGCTGTGATCCATCGAGTAGTTCCCGTTGCTCTGCGCGACCGCCTCATAGCGGATGTTGAAGATCCGCGCCGCGTGCGCGACCTGCTCGGCGCTCCCTGTCAAGCCTACCATGCGGTTTCCGAACTGTTCAACGTACGGCGCGAGCACCTCCGGGGTGTCGCGTTCCGGGTCGATCGTGAAGAACAGACCCCTCGCCTCCACCTCGTCGCCCATCTCGTTGAGCGCGGCGGACTTCAGAGCCATCGTGGCCGGACAGATGTCCGGGCACCAGGTGTACCCGAAAGAGACGAGCGAGTAGCCGCGCGAAAAATCCTCATGCGACACGGTTTCGCCCATATGATCGGTGAGGGTGTACTCGCCGCCCAGCGCGCCCTCGTAGAGCACGGCGGTGATCATTCCGCCGGCCGCGTGCTGTAGCTCGTGGCAGTGGAAGAGCCAGACTCCCGGGTTGTCCGCGATGAACTCGACATCGTAGGTCTCGCCGGGCAGGAGCGGGAGCGTGTTCCGCACCAGTTGGGCCGCCTCAGGAACCGGATTTCCGTCGGTCGCGACGACTCTGAACTGGTGCCCGTGCAGGTGCATAGGGTGAAAAGTCGATGAGCCGGCGTTGATCATCCGCACCCGAACCCGGTCGCCCTCCTTCACCCTGATGAACTCGGTCTCCGGGTAGATCGCTCCGTTGATGGGAAACGCCCCCTCACTGATCCGCTCGGTGAGGACCATCGTGTAGTCGACGTCCGGAGCGTCAAAGTCGCGTGGCTCGATCACGAAGGCGCCGGCGAGTCCCATGTCCATCTGAAGGGCCTCGTCGCCGTGGTGAGACCCGTGCGTGTGGTAGAAACGCGTGCCGGCGGGATGGGCGTTGAACTCGTAGACGAACGACTCACCCGGCTGCACCGGATCCTGCGTGTAGCCCGGCACTCCATCCATCGCGTTGGGCAGGTCGACGCCGTGCCAGTGCACGGTCGTCGCGACCGGAAGGTGGTTCGTGAAGGTTATGCGCACCAGGTCGCCTTCGGTAACCCGGATCTCCGGGCCGGGCAGCTGACCGTTGTAGCCCCACGACTCGATGACGGTCCCGTTTCCGTAGTCCCAGAGCACCGGCTCGGCGGTGAGCTCGAACTCCTTCGCCCCGTCGACCGCCACCGTGTAGGGCAACCGCGTGATCCGCTCGGCCGCGGTACGCACGGGCAGATCGGCGGCAGCTCGCCGGTACCGGGCGAGCACCACCTCAGGATCGTCGCGGGTGACGACGATCTTCCCCTTCTGGTCGAAGTGGCCCATGCCGCAGTAGACCGAGCAGTAGTACTCGAACTCCCCCTCCTGGTCGGCCACGAAACGCACGGTCGTCTCGGTCCCGTTCGGCAGGCGCCGGTCGAGTCCAAACTCACGGATGGCGAACCCGTGATCCACCGTGTCTTCGTTGTTGATGTTGATCGTGACGAGCGCGCCGTAGGGCACGACGAGCACCTCGGGATCCCACTTCCACCTTCGCGGAACCACCCGCAACTCGTGGACCGCCTCGCCATCGGCATCCGAAAGCACAATGGTAGAGGCGATCACGTCAACGGTACCACGGCCGATGAAGAGCAGGCCGAGGACGATGAAGAGATAGAACGCGGACCGGAACAGGACATGCTTTTTCATCGACTACCCCTCTGCTATAGACTACCAATCACGACTGAAAGCGTCACCTTTTTCGTGCTTTTTTGTTTGATTGGCTTGCACTCCCCATGGTACATTTGCCGCCAATGAAAAAGGTGACCATCGTTGTCGCGATCATCCTGCCGCTCGTTCCGGCGGCCGAGTGGGTCATCAGCCTGGTGCGTGACGTCTCGGAGCTTGCCGCGCCTGGGGATGTCAGCCTTCCGCTCAGCCTTGCGCTGGTGTACTACCCGGCGCGTATCTTCGCGCTGACCGGTTTTGCGCTGATGTTCTACCAGTTCCTCCTGTCCGCCCGGCTTCCGGGACTCGAGAAGCTGTTCCCCCGCGCAGCCCTCATGAAGCGGCATCGCTCACTCGGGAAGGCCGGATTCCTTCTGATCCTGCTCCACGGTCTGCTCCTGCTCGTCTTCGATCTCATCGACTCCGGAGCGATCATCTTCACGTGGGAGAAGCTGCTGGGCATCGTCGCGCTCTTCCTGCTGATCATCGCGGTCGTCGCCGCATGGCACTTCAAGGCCCTGCAGTTCAGCCTCAAGACATGGCGCCGGTTCCACATCGCCGCCTACTTCGCCTTCCCGCTCGCCTTCGTGCACGCAATCCATCTGGGATCCGTCGCCGGCGCGTTCGGCCCGACGCAGATACTCTTCTCTCTCTTCCTGCTCGTCTATCTGCTGGTCGGCGTGCGCAGGATCGTCACGGTCGTGAAGCAGCGACCGGACGCGTCGTCGATTGCGCCGCCGCCTTAGACGGTAACGAACAGAAAGACGAGCACCACGCCCAGGAAGCCGGACATGAGGATCGCCATACCGTTGAAGGAGATGGCGATCTCGCGGACCCGGTCAAGTACCGCCAGGCGCGAGACCCCGAAGAGGTACACGATCACGGCGGCACCAAGCGTGCCCGCAAACGCGATCGCCTTGCCGGCAGCGGTCGCCCCGGAGACGAGCTCGAGCGGTGACTCCACCGGGAAGAGGACGGACATCACCGGCCCGCCAAAGAGCCCTATCGCCAGGATCGCCGCCCCGAACAGAAGCGCAACACCCCTCGTCCAGGGGTCGACTGGTCCTCGTTGCCGTCCGGTCTCCGCGCCCGGGCGACCGAAGAAGATCGTGGCGTACCTGGTGAAGACCAGCATCGTACCGAAGTTGACGAGGTAGATCGTCGCCTGCCAGCGGGTGCCGGCCGCCAGCCCCGATTCGATCAGGTACTTGGAGATGCTTCCGTTGAAGAAGGGAGCACCGGTCATTCCGAGGACCGCAAGGAACGCAGCGGCTGTGACGAGCGGCATCCGGCGAAAGGTGCCGCGTATCTCATCGAGATTACGCGTCCCGTACTCCTTCGCGATGAGCCCGGCGGTGAGGAAGAGCAGCGCCTTGAACAGGGCGTGGTTCACGATGTGCAGCATCCCGCCCCAGAAGCCAATGAGGCTCCCGGAGGTCAAGCCGATCATGATGAGCCCGATCTGCGAGACGGTGCTGTAGGCGAGGACCAGTTTGATGTCGCGCTGGCAGATCGCGAGCAGGAAGCCGGAGACCGCCGTGAGCAGTCCCACGACGAGGAAGAATCCGGTCGTGCCGAGCGTGAGCCCCATCATCTGCTGGAGCCGGATGAAGAGGTAGATACCGACCTTGACCTGAAGACCCGACAGGAGCGCGGAAACCATGGACGGGGCGCTCGGCGCGGCGTGCGCGCGGGGGAGCCACCCGAACATCGGCAGGAGGCCGGCCTTCATGCCTACTGCGGTCACCATGAGCGCGTACGGCAGGATGAGCGCCCGTGGATTGTCGAGCGCGGCGGCCCGCCCGGTGATACCGTCGAAGTCGAGCACACCGAAGGTGCGGTACACGAACCCGATCCCGAGCAGGAAGAAGGCCATCGCGAGAATACTGAACATCAGGTAGAGCATCCCGTTGTAGAGTGCGGGCTTGCCGCGCTTGAACAGGATCAGCACCGTCACGATGATCGTCGTCAGCTCGGTGAGAACGTAGACGTTGAACACGTCCCTCGTGAGAAAGAGCGAGATCATCACGCCCTGCAGACTCACGAGCAGGAACTGGAAGGTGTTCACCATGTAGAGCTTGCGGTAGTTGAACAGCACGAGCAGGAGGAAGACGACCGTGACCAGGAGGACGAGCGGGGCGGAGATCTCGTCGAGCGCGAGCTCGATCCCCACCGGCGCCTCCCATCCGCCGAGTCGCTCAAAGATGGTGCCGATAGTGCGCACGCGCGCCAGGAGGATCGCGGCCAGACCGACCTGAACCGCCTGCACGGCGATCAAAAGGTGCTTGTAGACCCTCGTGTGCACGAAATACCCGACGGCGGCGGCCACCACCGGAAGCAGCACCGGAGCGTAGAGTGGAACGGAGAGAAAGAGAGTGTTCATCCGCGATCCACCCGGTGCACGACCTTCTCCCAGTCCGACGTCCCGTGCCTGCGGAAGAGCCCGATGAAGAGCGTGATGCTGACCGCCGTCACGGAGATCCCGATGACGATGGCCGTGATCATCAGAGCCTGGGGAAGCGGGTCGGCCATGGCGGCGATATTCTCAGAGCCGACCGGCGGGATCTGATCCGGACGCCGGTTCACCGTTATAAGGAAGAGGATCGCGGCCACGTCCATGATGTTCACGGCGATGATGCTCTTGATGATGTTCCGGTTGGAAAGCACCCCGTACAACCCCACGAAGAAGAGCACGAGACTCACGTTCTGCACGTTGATGATACCACCCATCGCCTACTCCTCGTAGAACGCGTACCGGAATACGAGTATGGTCAGGCCAATCGCGACCTTCACGCCTATCAGCAGGTTCATGGCGACGAGGTACGGCTCGTGAAGTGCCGGAACACGCTGTGCGGCGACCGTGAGGATGAAGCCGGCCGGCACGATCACGATCGCCGCGAAAATCGCCTTCTCTATCAGGTGCGCCCGGGTAATGCTCAGGTCGTTCGTCGGGTCGACGATATACCTGCCTATGAAGAGCGCCGCGAGAATCGCCCCCCCCTGGAACCCGCCGCCCGGCGTGTGATGGCCGTTGAGGATGATATAGACTCCGAACAGGACCACGTAGGGGTACAGGAGCCCGGTAACGACGGAGACGATCGACCGCTCGTCGGTCATTTCTTCCCCCCTATCTCGAAGAAGTGGAGCATCGCGGTAATCGCCACGAGGAGGATGAGCGCCTCGAAGAGCGTGTCGTAGATGCGGTAGTTGAGATAGATCGCGGCGACCGCGTTGCGCGCACCGGTATCCTCGGTGAAGCGCTCCACGTAGTACTCGGCGAGCTCCTGCGGCGCGGCATCCGTGTACCGGTTCGCCGCGTAGAGCACCGCCGCCATCAGCAGCACCACGAATCCGATGATCAGCCAGCGCCTCATGAAGCCTCTCCCTCGGCCTCGGCGACGGAAGCCTCCTCAACCGGATCACCCGACCGGATGAACCTGACGTTGAGGTCGTGATACCTGAGAATGAGAAGGACTTCGAGCTCGTCCACGAAGTAGTTCTCCTTGTCTCCGTAGACGCGAAGCTCATCCCCCTCCTGACGGATGATCAGGTCGTAGCGACCCGACCCGGCGACGAGGTCGAGGCTTTCAGGCGTGCAGACAACCTGCGGCTCGAGCTCGCGAGCAATGCAGAACTGCTCGATCTCATGCAGGAGTGCGCCTCTGCGCGTGCCCTCGAAGATATAGCGATCGTTGACGCGGCGGAACGCCTCATTGGTGAAACAGATGCGATAGACCCGGTAGCGTTTGAGCGCCGTCAGAAAGAGCAGGGTTGTCAGGCCGCTGGCCATCACCGCCTCGGCGATCGCGACGTCCGGGGCATTGTAGAAGAGATAGAGAAACGACATGAGAAGAGACAGGGTTCCCAGGTAGACGATCGAAACCCGCATGATCCTGCTCTCAATCGCCATAACCGAAAGCACGAGGAGCGCAACCAGGAGGATCACCTCAATCATCGTTCCCGGCCTCCCGCACCTTGTACCCGCTCGTGTAGGCCGAATGCGCGATCGAGTGCGTCGAGAGCGGATTGGTCAGCAGCTCGAAGATGAGGATGAGACCGAGCTTCAGGGAGAAGAAGCTCAGCCCGTGCATGAGCATCACCCCGACGATCAGGGTGATCAGACCCACGGTGTCGACCTTCGCGGTGATGACGACGCGCGAGTAGAAGTCTTTCAGCGCGAGCATGCCGTAGACACCGGCCGCCATGAAGAGGAGGCTGACGATCACCAGCCCCTGCCCAATTGCGTAGATCATTCCTCGCCCTCCGTACGACGTTCGAGAAAGCGCGCGATGAGTACACTCCCGATGAAGCCGAGCAGCGAGTAGACGATCGCAATGTCGAGCAGGAAGGTTCGCTCGAGCATCGATGCGAAGACAACGATCGCCATGATGATCTTTGACGAGATGAGACTGAATCCGAGCAGCCGATCCCAGATCGTCGGCCCCACGAGAACTCGAGCCATCCCTCCGACCATCAGAAACGCCATGGCGGTGAGGACCGCGGGATGGAACGTCATCGTCGGCCTCCACCGAGCATACGCTCGAATCCTCCCTTGATCATGGGACCCGCGACCTCCGGATCCCGCGACACGCAGTCGAGCCAGATCACCCTGAGGTGTTCTCCGCGCCGCTCGAGCGTGACCGTTCCCGGCGTGAGCGTAATCGAGTTGGCGAGGAGCGAGATCCGGAAGTCGTCTTCAAGCGTCGTCGTGATATCAACGATGTCGACGTTGACCCGCCCGGTGATGAGCCGGTGCAGCGCCTGGAAGCCCGCGAGGTAGATCTGGACGAAGAGCGCGGCCGCGTACCGCGCCGCCCGCAGGGGCCCCATCGCGTACAGCCTCTCGTAGTCGCCCCGCAGGACGTACCGGTCGACGATGACGAGGGTCAGGATCCCGAGCACGGCCCCAACCACGATGGTTCTCACGCTGAGCTCTTCTTCGAGGATGACCCACACGATGACGACAAGCGGCGCGAACCGCAGATGATGGAGGAATGCCTTCATAGTTCGGGCCCCCAAGGAGAATCGTATTCCTTAACAGTACGGATTCCACAACTTGACTGCAAGGCTCATCTTTCCCTACTCTGACGCATGCTGAAGGATGCAGTCGGTGCTCCACCGGCGGCCTCGACCTCCGCGCGCCATGCCTCCGCGCTCTACGCACATTTCGTCGTAACGGTGGCATTCCTCGACACGATGGCGCAACTCCCGCTCCTCTCGCCGTTCGCCGCGTCGCTCGGAGCGGGTGCCGCGACGGTCGGCGTGATCCTCGGAGCATACTCGCTCGTCAACATGATCGGCAACGTCGCGGCGGGACCCGTCATAGACCGTGCCGGACGACGCGTTACGATCGCCGGCGGCATGCTCATCGCCGGGGCCGCCCTCGCCGCGTACGCGCTCGTGCGGACTCCCGGGCAGCTTCTCCTTCTGCGCCTTGCCCACGGAGCCGGCGGGGCGCTCCTCATACCGGCGGTCTTCGCCTGGATGGGCGACCGGGCGCGTACCGGATCCGTGGGGCGGACGATGGGGTACGCGGGAGCAGCGGTCGCCGTCGCCGCGATGATCGGGCCGGCGATCGGCGGGATCGGCCGCGATCTCCTGGGCGCAAGGCCGGTCTTCCTGGGGATCGGGACACTCCTGTGTCTGACCGCCGTCTCGACCCTCTTCTACGTGCGCGACGCGGCTGCGCTGCGGCCGGCGGCGGAAGACGACCGCGGAGCAGGCCGCTCCGCGGGGCCGGCACCGCTACGCACGCGAAAGGCCGCGATCGCGGCGGTGCTCGCCGTGCTCGGCAATCGGCACCTGCGTTACGCGTACTGGTCGGTGTTCGGGCTGACCTTCGCGATGGGCGTGCTTGCCTACACCTTTCCGCTCACGATGGATCGCGCCGGCTTCTCAGCGGGTCGCACCGGCGCCTTCTTCTCCGTCTTCGCCGCGGCAGCCATCCTCGTGCTCGTGCTTCCCGCGAACCGCCTCTCGGACAGATTCGGCCGTCGACCGCTCATCGTCGCCGGATCGCTCGCGGTCGCAATCGCACTCGCCTTTCTGCCCGTCGCGCACACGACCGCCTCGATCGCCGCGCTCATGGCGCTCTACGGCATCGGGTACGGAACGCTTTTTCCATCCGCCTGCGCGATCGTCGTGGACGAGACGTCGAGCGCGAATCGCGGCACGGCCTTCGGGCTCTTCTACGCGGCATTCTCGCTCGGCGTCACGGTGGGACCGGTCGCCGCGGGAATCGTGGCCGGCGCCGGGTTGCCTCCCTACTGGCTTGCGGCGGCGCTGCTCGTCGCGATCCGTCTCGCGCTCCCGGCCGCAGACCGACCTGGCTGATATCTCGAAGCACGGCCTTATGTTGTGAAACGGTTCACATTAACTCGGCCGATGAGCCCATTACCCCCTTGATGCCGAAAGGCCAAACACGTATAGTAGAGGAAAGCCAAATTTCGAGGTGTACTATGCCCAAACAGATGGTGACGGTCGACGGCAACGAGGCCGCGAGTAACGTCGCATACGCTTTCAGT
>SKQU01000070.1 GCA_007118855.1 Spirochaetaceae bacterium | reverse complement strand
GACCTCCGGTGTGGGCGGTTGCATCATGCGGACCCGCTCGATGATGTCGAGGAACGCCTCGATCCGGGTGTTGACACCGGCGTCGGCGCTGTGGGAGTCGATCTCCAGGGTCAGCGACGGTTTGGATCCCATGATGCTGCGGAAATAGCCCACCATGAACGCGTCGGGCCCGCAACTGAAGTTTGAGACGTAGATGGCGTAGAGCTGGGGGTGCGAGCTCACCAGGCGAGATGCCTTCATCAGGTCCTGGCCTGTCGCCCAGTTCATGTTCCTTGTTATGTCCAGATCGGCGAACTCGAGACAGTCGAAGGGAACCACCATCACGCCCCTGGAGGCGACCTTCTCCGGGATTCCAAGGTTTGCCTCCGCGGCAAAGGCGTTGTACGAGCGTCCGAAGAGCACAACCCCGAACTTCGAGGGGTCCGCCTCGAGCGCCGCCATGAAGCGGCGTCCAAGCTCGCGCCTCGCGCGCAGCATCTCTTCGAGCTCCTCGACCGCGGTGGCAAACGCCCGGCGCGCCTCGGCCGGCCGGGCGCCCATCCGGCGTGCCACCTCTACGAACTCCTTCACCGGCGCGCCCCACCCGTTCTCGAAGTTGAGGACCGGGGTGAGCAGCGTCGGCTTGACCTCCCGGAAGGCGCTCTGGAGGTAGTAAGGCTCGCCCTGGACGATGATGCAGGAGGAACGCCCCTCGTAACTTGGATCGCGGTTCTTCTCCACATACTGCTTCTGCACGTGTGGCACGAAGACGTAGTCCAGCTCCTTGTCCAGCAGATTGCGAAAGGCGCCGTGAGCGATCTGTGCGGAGTAACAGAACGAGGCTGTGGCCGCCTCCACCCCGGCGGGATCGACCCCGTCGGAGAGCACCACGCGAAAGCCAAGCTCGCTGAAGAACCGGTGGTAGAGCGGCAGGAGCGAGTTGACGATGAAGCTGCGTGGAATGCCGACGGTCCGTGCCGTCACCGGAATCTCTGCGGCCGGGACTTCACGACCGGCGAAGACGAGATCCTGCCGTCTTCTGACGTAGTTGAGTGCACCGACGTCGATTCTCTGCTCGCTGCGTCTGTGGTAGTACCGGTCGCAGGCTCCGCCGAAGGGGTAGGTCTTCCCGTCGACCGTAATGCGGTTGACGAGGCAGCCGCGGTCGCACCGCTCCCGTCCTCCGGCGCAGGTGAAGCTCCTGCCGTAGCCGACTTCGCGGTCGCGAAGCGCGGCAAGCGAGTAGTCGCCCGGCGGGAGGAGCCCTGTCCCAAGCCGGCTCTTCGTCTCAAGGGCAACCCCAAACGCGCCAACGAGCCCCGGCTCCGGCGGCACGACGATGGGCTTCTTCAGAAGGAGCGCCATGGCGAGCGGAATCGCCTCGTTATAGCAGACGCCGCCCTGCATGAAGATCCGTTTCCCGATCCTGCGCTGGCCCTTGACCCGGTTTATGTAGTTGATGCAGATCGAGTAGACGAGACCGGCGACGATGTCAGGCTTCGCGATGTTCTCATGGGTCGCGTTCTTGAGGTCGGAGCTGATGAATGCGGCGCACTGGTCGTTGAAGTTGGGCGGCGCTTGCCCCCGCAACGCGATCTCCTGAATGTCAAGATAGTGGACGTGCAGGGTTTCCTTCGCGGCCTCCTCTATGAAGGAGCCGGTGCCGGCGCTGCACGCCTCGTTCATCGCGTAGTCGCAGGGAACGCCGTTGTGCAGGTAGGTGTACTTGGCGTCCTGGCCGCCTATCTCGAGGATCGTGTCAACCTCCGGATCAAAGTAGGCGGCGCCCGTCGCATGGGCGATGATCTCGTTGATCACCGCGTCGGTCTGCGCGTGGAGCCCGGCGATGTTTCGCCCGGAACCGGTAACGCCCACCCCGACCACGCGGACCTGGGTTTCGCCAAGCTCCTCCAGAAGGGCGGCGTAGCAGGCGCGGGAAGCGGCGACGGGGTTGCCGTCGGTGCGCAGATAGACGGATGCAACCATCGCGTTGTCTGCCGCGGCAAGGAGCACCGCCTTGGTGGTCGTGGAACCCACGTCGAGTCCAACGATGCACTCCTCGCCGGCGCTCGCCGGGCGGCGATGCTGCTGCTTGAAGGTCACGAGCTCTCTGCCGTGGGCGAGCGGCGCGAGCCGGCTGAACGCGGATGCCGCGGCCACCCTCTGCACCGGACCGTTGTGCGTCGCACGGTGGGTCCGCGCGTACACCGCCGCGCCGAGTGCCTCGAACACATCGGCGTGCGGCGGTATCGTCACCTTGCTCACCGACTCGCGTACCCGCTGCATGATGTAGGCGTTTCGCGTCAGGCCGCCCACGATGATGAGTCGATCCCGGCGCACGCGCCTGACCAGCTCCTTGATCTTCTCTGCGATCATGTCGCCAAGACCGGCGCACACTCGGCCGATCGGTGTTCCCTTGTTCAACGCGTGGGTGCAGTCGCTCTTGCAGAAGACCGAGCAGCGACCGGAGACGCGGTACGGTTCCGAGCCCTCGGCCAGACGGGTTGCGGTCTCCACGTCGACACCCATCCGGTGGATCTGTTGCAGGAAGAACTCGCCCGTGCCGGAGGCGCACTTGTTGCCGGTCTGAACCTGGATGATCCTGCCGGAGTCGCTGAGCTGGTACAAAATGAGGTTCTCGCTGCCGGCACTGATGATCGCGTCGTGGCCGTTAACGCCCCCGAGCGCGTAATGGGTGGCCTCAGGCTCGGTTATGGTGGGCGCGTCCAGATGATCCTTCAGCCGCCTTCCGGTGATCGTCAGGAAGTCGTATCCCTGGTGACCCACCTGTCTGAGGACCCGGTCCAGGGTCTCAACCGCCTCCGAATCGTGGCGTTCCTGTACCGACTCGACAACACGGTATTCATCGTCGCTCCACTCCAGGCCTACCGCCTTGATCGTGCTCGACCCGACACAGACCCCCAGAGATCTCTGCATGACTCCCCCCGGCCTCTCCTGCGAAGAGTCCATGGTACCGATGCAGGATCGATCGTGCAAACCCCGCCCACCGTGGCCGTCTCCCCTGGTCGCTCTACGCGGATTGCCATCCCGGCGCTGTTCGGATACCGTGCGGTCATGGAAACCATCGTTACCGTTTTCGCGCATCCTGATGACGAGGCCGCCGGCATGGGCGGTACCCTGTGGCTGCTGAAGGACCAGGTGCGGATCGTGCTGCTCTGTCTGACCCGCGGCGAACGGGGGCTGCGCCCCACCGCGGAGCGGGGCGAGCTCGAGATCGGCAAGCTGCGCGAAGGTGAGCTGCGCGAGACCGCGCGACTGCTCGGGGCCGACGTGCGTTTTCTCGGACCCACCGACGGTGAGGTCTACGCCCACCGTGAGATCTGCGAGGATGTCGCCTCCATTCTTCGTGCCGAAGAGCCGACGGCCGTGTTCACCATCTGGCCCATCGACGTCCACCCCGACCACAGGGCCGCCGCCAGCATCGCCCGCAGGGCGATGCAACTCTCGCGATGCACGGCCGAGCTATGGATGGCCGAGATGGGGTTGTCCCAGACCGCACAGTTCGACCCGGACATCTGCGTCGACATCAGTTCCGTGGTCGAGGAGAAGAACCGGCTGATCCGCTGTCACGCCTGCCAGAACACGGATGACCGGCTGGTCACGCAGACGGCTCTGCTGAACCGGCTGCGAGGAGCAAAGGCCGGCGTGACGGCCGCCGAGGCCTTCAAGGCTCCGCTGACCCGCCTCGCCGGGCGGGTCTCGCTGTTCGATCGCCTGCCCTGCTTCGCACCGCCGCAGGCCTGACCCGTCGGCCTCGACCTGGCGAAGCCCCGGCTCGTCGCTACGGGCGATAGGCTACGGAGTGTCCGCCGAACCCTCCTCTGCGGCTGAGCCTGCGGTCGGCCGTCGCCCAATGCCAGGTCGATCCGTCGT
The DNA here is from genome assembly GCA_007118855.1 of Spirochaetaceae bacterium. GTDB lineage: Bacteria > Spirochaetota > Spirochaetia > DSM-27196 > SLST01 > SLST01. Next base: position 2,379 of record SKQU01000070.1, on the reverse strand, counting down.
CCGAGTACCAGATGCCGGACCCACCGAGGTGGTCACCCGCGCCCGCGACCACGAACCGCCCGCCTCCAAAGGCGATGTCGTTGCAGGAGGGGCTGCCGTCCGGGATGGAGCCGGCGAGACTCCAGTTCACTCCATCGGACGATGCGTGGACGGACGACGAGCGACCTACCGCGACGAACCGCCCGGCACCGTAGGTCAGCGCCGACAGTCCGAAGCCGGTTGAGAACCCGGAGTCGGTCCAGCTCTCCCCGTTGTCGTCCGAATACGCGAAGCCGCCTCCGTAGTGGTCTGCCATCACCGCGCGCCCGGTCTCGTTATGGGCGATGAACTCGCCTCCTGCGGGGAATGGCCCTGACCAGGTTCTGCCGTCTGTGGAGTTGTAGGCGCCCGATCCGCCCTCGAGGGCGACGAAGTGCCCGCCGCCGTAGCTGACGTCCCACAACTCCCCGGTGAGCGAGAGCCCGGATACCGGTGTCCAGGTCTCCCCGTCGTCGGAATACCAGATCCCGGATCCAACAACGACGAATCTCCCGGTCGAGCCGACGGCGATACCCTGGGGCTGAGCGCCAACGGTTCCGCCCTTTCGCTATCTCCGTCCATTGTCCGAGTACCAGGTTGATCCCGTCTCGTCGATCGCGACAAACCGCTCATCGTTGGCCCCGACCACAACGATGCGGCTCTGGGAGAGCTCGGCCGCAAGGCTCCATTCGGCGCCATCGGATGAGGAGAGAACACTCTGGTAGGTACCTGCAATGTAGTGGACCGGCTGGAACCACCCGAGCAGGCAACATCCGTTGAGCGTGAGCAGTCCGGCGAGCAGGGGAACGACACGAATCGCACGATATCGTGATGCGTCCATTGGGTAACCTCCGCTTCGAAACGAATATGGAGGCTTCAACCGAGCGGCCGGATGGAGGAGAAGGAGCAGGCACATGCACGATCCCCGATGTGCGAAACCCGGCTCTTCATCCAACCCCAACCACAGGCATTCGCCTCAAGGGGCAAGGTCATCCAACCGAGCACGACACGGAGCCACAGGGCCTTGTCTCTCACCTGATACTCTACACCCGGTGCCTCAGAAGCACAAGTCCGGACAAGCTGTCCGGACAGGCCGACGGCCTCCTGCTCGGTCGACCGGTCCGTGCTTGACGATGAGCAAGCCGTCCGTCCCGGGCGCGCAGCGAGCAGATCCTCTCGTAGTCCATGCCGTTTCGTACTGGAACCCCTGGAATCCGCCCACCCCGGCTTCGATCAGGCGCGGCACCACCGCTATCAGGTTTCCGCCTCATTGCCTGAGTGCAGTCGCGCCGCCGTCCACGGGCGCGGCTTGTACGGCGCGCCGCAATTACTACCCTCCGGCGAGTCGGTCCGTCATGCGCCGCTCCATCGGGTTGATCCCGAAGATGCGAGGCCTCCTCACCGTCTTTCGCAGATGAGATCCCATGCGAGCCGTGATCCTGTGCGAATCCGCCGACCGCCCCGGAGAGCGTCATGGTTCCCCCGCCTGCAGCCGTCCTGGCCGCGGCGACAGGTAGTCCCGACTGGAGCACGCACGCAGACTGATCACGAGCCGTCCCGCTCCATGGCCTGCCAGATTCTCCGGGCGTTCTCCAGCGTCTCGGCAGACGGTTCCAGGTTACCGAGTATACTCGGCGGCGGCTGCCCGGGCCCGGCGTGCTGCGGCCAGGGAGACCAGTGGTCGTCGGCATACGGTGCTCGGTCGGCCTCGCGTTCGAAGTCCGGGACCTCGACGGGCGCTCCGTTGGCGAGTGCGCTCTTCCACCCGAGAATCCCGACGCTGATCATGGCCACCGCGCGGTAGACGTCGAGGTAGGGCCGTCTGTTGGTCCTGATCGCCTGGGCGAAGGAGTAGCTCGTCCAGAAGTCGGCACCACCGTGTTCGGACCTGTTCGAGCGCGCGGCACGCGGGGTATCCTGGGGGCCAGTCGGGCAGGTAGACCCGCTCGCACGGTTGCCCCCCTGGTCTCTGCCACTCCTCGTGCCAGACTCTCACCCGGCCCGGCCCGAAATACCCGGTGCCGCGGGTGAGCTCCATGGCCCCGCCAGTGCCATGTACCCGGTACCAGTTGCTGTGGCCGGGCAGCACGATTCCGAATATCCGGAAGACCGATCCATTGTCCATGCGGCAGAACATGACCGAGCCGCGGTCTGAGCGACGAGTAGTCCTGGCGGTGATGTCGGAACAAGCGATGGAGAGCGCGTTCACGCTGCGGGGCATGCAGTCGGTGATGTACATCAACGGCGCCAGCGCGTGGGTGCAGTAGTAGGTCGACGGGATCCAGTTGTGCCAGTGGTTGGCTCCCGGGGCCAGGCGGACCTGCTGCTCAGCCGGCATCGGATGGTGGTTCTCGCCTTCCG
>SKQU01000344.1 GCA_007118855.1 Spirochaetaceae bacterium | reverse complement strand
GGTCGCCGAGATCAACGACGAGGAGCAGAAACTCGTCTTTGCGGTCATCCGGGGCGACCTCGAGGTGAACGAGACCAAGCTCGCCAATGCCATCGGCGCCCGCGCCCTGCGTCCGGCGCGGACGGAGGAGATCGCTGCGGTCGGCGCGGTGCCCGGCTACGCGAGTCCCGCCGGTCTGTCCGGCGTCGAGATCATCGCCGATCTCAGTATCGAGTCGAGCCCGAATCTCGTCGCCGGGGCCAACCGCGAAGGCTTCCACATGCGCAACGTCAACTACGGGCGCGATTTCACCGCGCACACGGTCACGGACATCGCGGCCGCGGAGGCGGGGCACCCCTGTCCCGAATGCGGGGATCCGCTCGAGTCGCACCGCGGCGTCGAACTCGGCAATATCTTCAAGCTCGGCACCCGGTATTCGCAATCGATGGATTGCTACTTCCTCGACGAGGACGGCAAGCGCAAGCCGGTGATCATGGGCAGCTACGGCATAGGCGTGGGGCGGCTGCTCGCGAGCGTCGCCGAGGCGTTCAACGACGAGGCCGGCCTGCGATGGCCGGTGAGCGTTTCGCCGTACAGCGTGCACCTCGTGGCGCTGAAGGGGGGCATAGAAGAGGCCGACGCTCTGTACGCTGAGCTCGAGGCGGCGGGGATCGACGTTCTCTACGATGATCGGGGTGAGAGCCCCGGGGTGATGTTCAACGATGCGGATCTGCTCGGGTTTCCGGTTCGGCTCACGGTGAGCAAAAGGAGCCTCGAGGCGCAGAGTGTTGAGACGAAACTGCGCCACGAGACGGAGCGCGGGCTCGTTCCGCGGGGTGAGACGGTCGAGTGGGTGGCAGATCAGCTGCGAAGCCTTCAGGCGCCGCTCGACGCGGCGGCGAGTCGCGCCCCGGCGAAGGCCGACTGATGAACGTCGCGATGTATCCTGTCCGCATGCGCCTCTCCGAGGAGGCGATCGGCGACGTCCCTGCTGCGGTGCGCGAGGCGCTCGACGAGGCCGGGCTTCCTGACGTCCGGGGCGCGCACGTCGCCGTCGCGGTGGGAAGCCGCGGCATCGCCTCAATAGGGGTGATCGTGAAGGCCGCGATCGACTGGCTTTGCGCGCGCGGGGCGGCGCCGTTTATCATTCCGGCAATGGGCAGCCACGGCGGCGCCACGGCAGCCGGCCAGACGGCCGTGCTCGCCTCTTACGGGATCAGCGAAGCGACGATGGGGGTGCCCGTCAGGTCGTCGATGGAGACGGTCTCCCTCAACGCCGACGGCCTCGACGTGGATCTCTTCATGGACCGGTATGCCTGGGAATCGGACGGCGTGCTGCTGGTCAACAGGGTCAAGCCGCATACCGACTTCCACGGGTTTCCGGAGAGCGGGCTGCTGAAAATGAGCGTGATAGGCCTGGGCAAGCACGCGCAGGCGCTCGCGGTGCACGGGCTCGGGATCCGCGGGTTGAAGGAGCAGCTCCTACCGGCCGCGCGGAGGATTCTCGCGACAGGGAAGGTGCTCGGGGGGCTCGCGATCGTCGAGAACTCATCCGATGAGCCGATGATCGTGCGCGCGGCGTCCGCCGACCGGATCGAGCCGCTCGAGCGCGAGCTCCTGCGCCTCGCCGCCGAGGCGATGCCCTCGCTGCCGCTCGACGACATCGATCTGCTGATCGTCGACGAGATGGGCAAGGACAAAAGCGGCACGGGGCTCGACACCGGCGTGATCGGGAGAATCAGAATCGCCGGCGAGCCCGAGCCGGAGCGCCCGCGGGTTCGAAGCCTCGCGGTGATGAGCCTGACGCCCGCGAGTCACGGAAACGCGGTCGGAATCGGGCTCGCCGACGTGATCACGCGTGAGCTCTACGAGGCGATCGATTTCGACGCGATGTACGAGAACGGGTTGACGAGCAGCTTCAGCGAGCGCATCAAGGTGCCCTACGTCGCCGCCGACCATCGCGAGGCGATCCGCGCCGCAATCCGCTTCGCCGCGCTCCATGCGGACCCGCTACGGGCTGTCGAGCAGGCGCGTATCGTGCGCATTCGCAATACCCTCGACCTCTCGTCGATGCTTCTTTCAGGCGCCGCCTGCGACGCCGTCAGGCAGCGCGAGGACCTCACGATCTGCGGGCAATCGTTGCCGCTTCTCGATTCGGACGGACGGCTCTCGCCTCACTGCCGGCCGGCGGCCGTTTGACGCTCGCGGGGCTGGAGGCCACAATAGTGGATCGGGGTCTCAAGCCTCGAGGGAGGCGCTATGCGCGTACTGGTCACGGGAGGAAGCGGTCGGGCGGGGCGGCACGTCGTCGTCGAGCTCAGCCACGCCGGACATGATGTGATCAACGTGGACCGCGAACGGCTCGACTCGCTGCACGTCCCTACGGTGCGCATCGACCTGGAGGATACCGGGGCCGTGTACGACGTATTCGGCGAGCACCGGCCGGAAGGTGTGTGCCATCTCGCGGCGAATCCGTCTCCGGGCGGCTTCGCGCGCAGCGATACGTTTCGCGGCAATACGATGATCACCTACAACGTCATGCAGGCGAGCGGCGACCTTGGCGTTCGCCGGTTCATCAACGCCGGAAGCGAGATGGCAACCGGCTGGCTGACAACCGACGAATTGCCGCCTCGCTTTCCCTTCGCGGAGGAGGACCGCGTGCCGAGCCCGAACGCCTACGCGCTGAGCAAGTACATGAGCGAGGTGATCGGGGAATCGTTGGCGGTGCGCTATCCGCGGATGGCGATCTGCACGCTGCGGATCAACAACGTGATACCGCCGGAGCTCTCCGACGAGATGCTCGGTCCACGACGCGAGCAGTTTCCCGGTCCGGGAAGCGCCAACTTCTGGAGCTATATCGACGCGCGGGATGTGGGTTCGGCCTTTCGGGCCGCGCTCGAGGGTGAGAGTAGCGGCCACGAGGTGTTCCTGATCGCCGCGGCGGACACCTGCATCGAGGTTCCCATCAGGGAGGCCGTGCGCCGCCGCTACGGACGCGACGGCAGTTTCGCCGAGGAGCACGGAGACTTCCAGTCGGTATTCGACTGCAGCAAGATGGAGCGCTTCTTCGGATGGAAACCCGCGCACAGCTGGCGCGAACCACGGTAACCCATGATCCTGCGCTACGAAGGGACCCGACCACCGCTTCGCGAGTTCGGCATCCTGATTCCCACCGCGCGCAACCGGCCGCAGCAGATTCTCGACGCACTGCGCGCGGACGCTGATCTCGGTCGCGAGGCGCAGTGGCTGATCGGACCCGACGGAAGCACGATCGGGCGCGCCGATCTCGAACGGGTGCACGACCCGGCCTACGTTGAGCGGCTCTTCGGTGAGGGGCTCGAGGCGGTGCTGATGTCGGTGTTCGAGCTCGTCGACGAGCACGGGGCGTACCACCGCTACGATCCGGCAATCGCCACGCGTGCGCTCTCCGGGATGTTCGACGGGACGCTTCACGGGCTCGCCGGGACCTGCCAGTGCGGCAGGGAGGCGTTGCGACGCGGCTTCTGTTTCTATCTCGGAGGGGGATCTCACCACGCCCACTACGCTTTCGGCCACGGGTTCTGCGTGGTCAACGATTCGGTGATCGCGATCCGCAGGCTCCAACACGAGGGGGAGATCACTCGTGCCTGGGTCATCGACGTCGACGCGCACAAGGGTGACGGGACGGCGGCGCTCACGCGGGGCGACGAGTCGATCGTCACGCTGAGCGTGCACATGGCGCACGGATGGCCGCTCGACCTGCCTGCGCTCGATGCCGACGGGCAACCGCACCCGAGTCACATCCCGAGCGACATCGACGTCCCGATCGCCGCGGGCGCGGAGAGCTCCTACCTGCCCCGGCTCACCGATGCGCTCGAAGAGCTCTCCCGGTATCCCCGCCCGGACATCGCCTATGTGCTCGCCGGTGCCGACCCTTACGAGCACGACGAGCTGCCCTCGACCCGGGACCTGCGCCTGAGTCTCGAGCAGATGTACGAGCGCGACCTGCGGATCTACGACTATCTCGGTCGCCTGTCGATCGCCCAGGCATGGCTCATGGCCGGGGGGTACGGAGAGCGCGCCTGGGAGCCGTACCCACCTTTCCTCGCACACGCCCTCTTGCACAAACCGTGATATTGATGTACTATTGTCTTAGTACAATCTTTGGGGGTTCGGATGAGCATGAACGCAATCGAGGTCGACGGGGTCCGCTACTCGTACGGCCGCACGCTCGCCGTCGACGGCGTCACCTTCTCGGTGAGCCCGGGTGAGATCGTCGGTTTCCTCGGTCCGAACGGCGCGGGGAAGTCGACGACGGTGAAGATCCTCACGGGCATGCTCGCCCCCGACGAAGGCTCGGTTCGAATGCTCGGGTACGAGAACGGGTCGAACCGCGCAGAGCTTCACCGGCGGATCGGCGTCTGCTTCGAGGAGAAGAACCTCTACGCAGAGATGACCGGGCGGGAGAACCTGCAGTTCTTCTCCCGGCTCTTCGGCATTCGCCGCTATGACACGACCGCGGCGCTTCGCAGGGTCGGGCTTGCCGAGCGCGGCGACGACCGGGTCAAACGCTACTCGAAGGGGATGCGGCAGCGGCTTATGGTCGCCCGTGCCCTCGTCAACACGCCCGATGTGATCTTCCTTGACGAACCGACCGACGGGCTCGACCCGGTCTCCGCGCGGACGATACGCGCGCTCATCAAAGAAGAGGCGGCGCGAGGCGCTGCGGTATTTCTCACCACGCACGACATGAACGAGGCGGACCACCTCTCCGATCGCGTCGCCTTCATCAACGAGGGACGCATCGTCGCGATGGACGCCCCGGAGAACCTCAAGCTCGAACACGGCAAACGGTCCGTGCGGGTGCGCCTGCGTGCCGACGCCGGAAGTACCGCCGGCGGTTCTTCCGGCGTCGTCGACGAGCAGGTCTACGACCTCGGAACGCGGGAAGCGGGCGAGCTGCTGAAACGGGTTGCCGATGATCCGCGGCTCTTGACCATCCACACCGAGGAGGCGAGCCTCGAGGACATATTCGTCAAGCTCACCGGCAGGGGTCTCGTGTGAGGCGTACCGCCGCTTTTACCGCGATTCTCCGCAAGGATCTGCTTCTCATGACTCGCGACGGGATGTTCATCGCGCTGACCGTGCTCGCGATCACCACCTTCGTCGTGCTCTACTACCTGCTGCCGTCCCAGGTGCAACCGGGGTTCACGCTGGGCGTTCGCGGCCAGGAACTGCGGTCGGTCTTCGAGCAGCTCGTCGCGGAGCAGGAAGAGCCGGTTCCCATTGTGTTCTATGAGGACGAAGAAGGGCTGTTCGCGGCGGTCGAGCGGCGCGAGATCGACGTGGGAATCAGCTTCCCTCACGCGATGCTCGAGGCGATCGGGGCTGGTGAGCAGGCGACCGTGACCGTGTTCGTGACGCCCGCGCTTCCGGTCGAGTACCGTGACGCGGTGCACACGATCGTGCGCGAGATCGCCTTCGCCCTCGCCGGATACGAGCTTCCGGTGACCGAGCCCGACGAGCAGACGGTCGTCGTGGGTCCCGACGTCGGACCCGTTCCGCTGCGCGACCGGATGCGACCGCTCTACGCCTTCATGGTCCTCCTCATGGAGGCGATCGCGCTCGGGGCACTCATCTCCGCGGAGATCCAGCAGAAGACCCTGAGTGCCATCGTCGTGACGCCTGCACGCACCTCCGACGTGCTGTTGTCCAAAGGCGTGCTGGGGACCTTGGTCGCCTTCACGGAGGCGGCGATCGTGCTGTTCATCATCCGCGGATTCGGACCGTCGCCCGGCCTCGTGCTCGTCGCGCTCGTACTCGGGGCGATGCTGGTGACCGGTCTGGCGATGATCGCCGGATCGGCCGGGAAGGATTTGTGGAGCACGATGGTGATTGGTATCGTCATGCTCATCCCGCTCGCGATTCCCGCCTTCTCCTCACTCTTCCCGGGGACGACCGCCGGATGGGTCAGGGTGATCCCGTCGTACGGGCTCGTCGCGGCGATCTCCGCCGCGAGCATCTACGGAGCGGGGTGGGCGGACGTGGCCGCCGATCTGGCGGTGCTCGCCGGCTGGGTCGCGGCCTTCGGTCTGACAGGCATGGCCGTACTCCGGCGGAGGATCAGGGCACTATGAATCTGCGACACGTGTGGCTGGTGGCGGTGAAGGAGATCAGGATGGCGCCTCGCGGTGCGACCTTCGTCATCCTCATCGTCTTTCCGCTGCTCATCACCTTTCTCATCCACGCCGTATTCGGCGATCTGTTCACCCCGTCGCCGCGGCTGGGAATCCATGATGCAGGATCCTCCGCGGTGGTCGAGCTCGCCCGCGCT
>SKQU01000189.1 GCA_007118855.1 Spirochaetaceae bacterium | reverse complement strand
CGGCGGTGGGGCGTGGGCGTAGCGACAGGAGGGATTACGACAGAATCGTGGACGTGGCATGTAACTCATTACGCCCGAAAAGGCTCTGGCGCTTCACTACTGCAGGGTGGATGACAGTTCAAGACACTTGACAGGCGATTGCCCGTCCACGTAGATTGACCCCTCGGGTGCGTAGCTCAGCTGGATAGAGCGCTGCCCTCCGGAGGCAGAGGTCGTGGGTTCGAATCCCGCCGCGCTCAAACTCCCTTCCTGCAGGAAGTCCTTCGCATATGTGCGGTCGCGTGCACCAGTCCCCTTGTGAAATGCGGAGAATGCAGTATGTTTGTGGGTAAGGGGAAGACGTGGCAATCAAGTGCGGCCGGTGGTTCGGCTACGGAACGTCTGCGGTTCTGCTCGCGGCGTTCCTGGTGCTTTTCGGCTGCCGGTGGCAGATGTTCGAGGCGATCGAGGTCAAGGCGAGTCCGACGCTGCGTCTGCCGGGCGGATCGATTCACCGGGCCATGTCCGACCTCGAACAGTTCTCCGAGCTCGAGCGGCAGCTCTCCGAAGCCTTCGACTCCGGTGAACGGATCCACACGAACCCCTACACCTTTCGCGGAAGATCAACGGCTGTCACGGTCTCTGCCGACGATTTCTTCGACGACGCACGGGTCAATGAGCGGATCGATATCGACGATGTCGAGTTTGACGAGGTCAATCTCGAGGCGATCACGGTACCGGCAGTCGCGACCTCGCTCTTTCTGAACGACTCTGAGGGAACGCTGATCGTCTCTCCGTCGGTCATTGTCGGACCCGTTCCGGGCTTCGTCAGGGGCACCATCGGTGAGGGTACGCTCTCGGTGCGGTTAGGCAAGGTTGGCGACGAGCTTCCGAGTGGGACCTACACGCTCACGGTCGGCGTCGAGGGCTCGGGCGGCGCGTCGCCGCAAGAGTCGATCGGCCCCGAAACAGACCCGGGGGTACTCGAGCTCGCGCTACCTCTTGCCGGACTCGAGATCGAGGACGCGGGTGAGGTGTCCCTCACCATCACGCTTCACTGGCCCGACGCGGATGTGACCGAACCGCACGAGGTCCCCGTTTCAGCGTCCTTCGAGATCAACGAGTTCTCAAAGCTCGTGCTCGACGTGGGAGCGAATCGGCTCGCCGCGCTCGAGATCGATCCGGTCGCGATCGACGAGGAGCTGCGCAGGCAGGTGCAGAGCATCAAGCTCGATACCGATGTGTCGCAGATCAGCCTCAGTGTCCGGGCGGATCTTCCCGCGGCGCTCGAGCTCACTCTGCTGTCCGACGAGCTCTTCGGCGGCGGGCAGACCCGCACGGTCGAGCCAGACCGGCCCGACCTCCAGGTCCTCGTCTACGACGTCAACAACGAACAGGCGATCGAGTTCGAGGATCCGGATGACGACCTGGGCGTGGGCATCGCCGAGCTCGTTGTCGGGGTCTCAGCCACGCTCAACGGATACGAGGAGGCAACCGGGCATCTCACGCTCACGGACATCGAGCCGGTCGGCACGTTCTCGCCTTCGGTCACCGACGCGAGCGCGCAGATCGATCTCGCAGTCGCGCAGGTGACGCTGCGCTCGATCGACCGGCTCCTCGACGAACTCGACCTTGAGCTCGATGAAGAGGACCTCGAGCCGCTGAACGACCTTCCCGAGTGGTTGCGCCTCGTGACCGTTCCGGTGCGCCTGGCGGTGGAGGGAACGGTAGCGTTCCCGGCAGTCGTACTCACGCTTACCGCCTTCGACGGCGACGACGTGGTCGAGGAGCTCGTGTTCGATCCGGTCGATCTCGACTCCCCGGCGGAGGATGACCTGGCGGCGATCGTCAACGCCAGGCCGTCGCGCATCACCTTCGGCCTGGCGCCCGCGGTTCAGGGGGAGGGCGCCACCTCGCCCGTGCTCGAGGCCGGGGACGTGCTCGAGCTCAGCGTGGAGCTCTCGATCGTCTTTGACATCCAGGTCGTGCCCGACGGTGCGGATGAGGTGGACCTCCTCGCCGAGTTCCTCGGGGAGGAGGGCACGACCATGGAAGACGACGCGTTCGGGCGCACGCGTGCCGAGGATCTCGACGATCTGTTCGACAACCTCGGCTCTGCGAGTCTCACCGTCGACTTCCGCGAGAACACGACGGGCCTCGACGAGTTGCGCTACGAGATCACGCACGACCTCGACGGCCAGAGGTGGGTCGTCGCGAGCGGCGCCGCGGGAAGCGGCAGAGCTACGATCGAGCTGTCCGCCGGAGACCTGCAGCGCATCCGGGATACCTTCCCCTTCACACCCTCTTTCGCGCTCTATCTTGCCGAGCGCGGCGGCGAAGAGAGCTATCGGCTCAACTACGACGGAATCCTGACGGCCAACGTCGTGATGGAGCTCGTCACCGATGTCGCCTACACGTTTGAGTTGTTCGCAGACGGGGAGCCGGACGATGAGTAGGCGCTTGGACGCGGTGCGCATGGACGCGATCTGCCTCCGCGCGACTCGCGCTCGCCTTTTGATCGCGCTGTGTCTCCTGTGTTCGGGGTTCGCGGCGCTCGGCGGTCAGGTCGTGCCCGACTCGCGTGGTGCGCTCACGAACCCGGCGCTTCTCGGTGTTTCGCGCAGGAGCTTCTTCGAGATCGGTCTTCAGACTGATCTCGCCGCGTACAACAACGCCTTTCCCCTGGGGCACATCTTCCAGCAGACCTGGACGATAGATCTTGACGATGTCGCCGCTCGCCTGCGGGGGAGGGATCTGCGGGCAGGCGCCGCCGCATCGGCGCGAGGCCACGTCGTCGTCCACCTGCGAGGGGTATGCGCGGGCGTCTACCTTGCTGCGATCAGCGCGAACGAGATGGTGGTGCCGTACGGCTTCGTCGAGCTGCTCGCCGAGGGTAACGTTGCCGACCGATCCGGACGCGGCGATGCGGTGCTTCGTTCCGGGTACGAGTACGGCGCGTCGGTCTCGGCGGATTACCGGCGGTGGACCTTCGGGGTGAACCTCGCCCAACACGTTCCGGTCATGCACTCCGGCGAGGGCGGTTTCTCGTTCGAGGTGATCACGACCGACTCCGGACTGAGCGCGGACGCCGTGCTGGACGTGGCGGTCTTCTCCGCGATTGATCTCGGCGCAGGCGACAACGGCGGCGACAACGGCGGCGGCCTTGACTTCGAGGCCGGTCTGTCCAATGCGGCCTTGAAGGCAGACCTCGGGGTCGTCCGCCGTGATCACGCGGACCGGCCGATCTGGGGCGCCTCGCTCACCAATCTCACGATCGTGCGGGCACGCACCCCCTACGAGTACCGGCTCACCGGAACCTACAGCGCGTCGGTTGAGGAGGCCATCCAGACTCTGATCGACGATCCGGATGCCGACCCGCTGACGCTTGCCGGAGACGAGCCGCGGCTCACCTTCATCGGCGCGTCGGACGAGCGGATGGCGCTCGCGCCCGGAATATCCGGCTTCTACCGCTTTGAGCTGCCCTGGGTGGACATCATCCCCCACGGTGAGCTCGTGTTCGACCGGAAGCTCGGCGCCGTCAACCCGGGGGTGACGATCGCGGGAAACCGGTTCCCTCTGAACCTGATCTATCTCAGTTTTGCCCGTCGTCGGCCGGTCTGGCGGGCGAGCCTCGGCCTGTCCGTTCCGCTGCGGGTTGCGGAGCTCAGCGTCCGGCTCGAGGGAGCCTCGCCGAGGATGATCGGCGCCTTCGCGCCCGACGGTCTGTCGGCCGCGATGCAGATGCGGTTCGGGTACTGAGCGCACGCGAGTTCAGACGATGTCGAGCACGTGGCGCCTCCTCAGGGTGCCCATAACCTCCGGCATCGCCGCGCGCATCGCGGCTTCACCACGCTGCATCAGCTCATCGATCCGTTTGAGGTTGTAGTAGTTGAAGTCACCAAGGTGAGGCATGATGACGCGGACCGACTTCGATTCCCTGAACTTGTGGGTGCCCCGGCAGTTGCGGGCCATGACGGCGAATGAGTACAGCATCACGTTGAGCAGATTCTCCGGCTCCTTGCCCTGGATGGTATCGCTATTGAGGTCGACCGCGATCACGAAGTCAGCGCCCATGTCCTGACACACATCGATCGGCACGTCGTTGAGAACCCCACCGTCAACCAGGACCCGGCCGTTGACGCGCACCGGTTCGAACAGGCCGGGGATACTGCAGCTCGCGCGCACGGCGCGGGCGACGGGGCCAGAGTCGAAGATGACCTGCTCGCCCCTGACGATGTCCACCGTGACCGCGCGAAACGGAATGTCGAGCTGCTCGATCGTCCGGTCTCCGAGCATCGACTCAAGCCGCTTCTCGAGTCGGTCCGCCTTTACCAGACCCAGCTTGGGGAACACGGGCTGGATGAAATCGCCCCAGTCGAGCGACCGGGTCACCTCGCCGATCTCATCCCAGGTGTAACCGCCGGCGTACAGCGCTCCGACGATGCTGCCGGCGCTCGTTCCGCACACGTAATCGGCGCGGACACCGGCTTCGTCGAGGACCTTGAGTACACCGAGGTGGGCGAGTCCTCGCGCTGCGCCCCCGCCCAGGGCGAGCCCAAGCGTACGCCTGCCGACCGCCATCTACCCCTCGTCGTCCCAGTACGGGTGGGTCGAGTAGTGGGCGAAGAGGGTTTCCTCGTGCTCCCGGTCGATCTCGTGGGCATGTTCGTACTCGGGGGCCGCCTCGATCAGATGCTTCGACGCGTTCACCTTCACCGTCGCCTCTGCCCAGATGATCCGGTCGACGAGTTTGGGCATGAACAGCACCTCGTGTTTCTTCAGGGCCTTCCCCGTACTGACCACGAGGTACCGGATAGCCCACCTGTCCGGGTCCAAGAGCAGGTTATCCAGATGACCCACCTGCCCGTCGACCGCGACGACCCGGTAGCCCCGGACTTCACGGGCGCTGCGCAGATGGCTGTCCCACTGTGCTCCGTAGTCACGGACCTGCTCGGCGGCCTTCGCTTCTTCGGGCTCGGCCTCGGCTCCGGGCTGATCGTAGCGACCCCACAGTGCCACGCCTCCCCAGTACGGCGGGAAGTTGTAGTAGAGGTGGTATTCAGCCTCCTGCTGTCGGGAAATCGGACGGTCCGTGTCGATGTCCGGGCTCTGGCGGACCTGTTCGGTTGTCAGAGACACCTTGATACACTTCTTCTCCCACCGAATCGCCTCGATCGAGTTCGGGGAGACGAGAACCTTCTTTCCGAAGAGCCAGGAACCGGTGGCAACCACGAGGTAGCGCACCACCCAGGCATCGTCCTCAAAGTAGACGTCCGTAACATGGCCGATCTCACCATCCTCGGCCGCGAGCCGAAAGCCCTCAATGTCGACCAGACGCTTGAACATTGGTCCCTCCCTTTCCCGTGCCGGGACCTTCCCGAGCCGGGATCTCTACCCGTATTCAACTACCTGCTCGGCCTCTCGTCAAGCTGTGCGGGCGCAGGCGCCGCCACTCTGCGAGCTGGCGTCGTCTGGAGTGTTGGATTTCAGCACCCGGTACTGGTACAATGCGGTGATGACAGAGACGATACCAGCGCTTGTCGTCGCCGCAGCAAGCGACACGGGTTTTGTGCGGCGCAACAATGAAGACGGGGTCTGGCTCGTGGACCGGTTCATCCGTTGCGGTCTGCATACGACAGAGGTCACCGGCGTTCCGGACGCAGGAGTGCTGCTCGCGGTCGCCGACGGCGTGGGTGGGGCGGCCGCCGGAGAGGTTGCAAGCCGTTGGGTCTGCGAACAGATGGCGGGGCGAATCTTCGCGGCGTCGCTGTGCGACACGACGACGACGCCCGGCCGGCTGCAGCGGATCGCCTCGGAGGTCAACGCGGATCTTCTGCGCGAATCGGAGGCCGATCCGCACAGGCGCGGAATGGCAACGACCTGGACCGCGGTTCTCATGCTTCCGTCGGGGACATTCTGGCTGAACGCCGGCGACAGTCGATTGTACCGTCTGACGAACGGCGAGCTCGATCAGGTGTCGCGGGATCACACCCTCCGCGAAGAGCGGGGCGACCCGTCGATTCCCGGGAATATCATCAGCAACTGCTTCGGGAACGCCGAGGGCTTCTACCTGGACGTGGGAGAGCTCGATCTCGCCTCGTGTGACGGATTCCTTCTGTGTACCGACGGATTGTCCGACTACGCCGACTTCAGCCGCGCGCATGACGTCGTGCGCGCGACCGAGGACCCCCAGACCGCGGCGCAGGGCCTGCTGCGGCTCGCCCTCGACGGCGGCGGCGGCGACAATGTCACGCTCATCTTCGCCCGGCGGCCGCATGGATAAACGGCACAGCCGCCGACTCGATCTCGTCGCTT
>SKQU01000265.1 GCA_007118855.1 Spirochaetaceae bacterium | reverse complement strand
TCGGCGGTGCGCTCGAGCGCGAGCTCGAGTGCGCTCTTGATCTCACTCATAGCGATATCCTACTCGATCGGCGGTTCGCGATCAATTCTCCGCGCTACGATTCGCAGCTCGGTGATCACGAAGTCCACCGGCTCGTCCGACGGTGAGCTCGGCACCGACTCTCGTAGCTGCGCTTCGTAGCAGATGCCTGCACTCTTCACGGCCGACCCCGCGCCGGCTGACCGGACCCCTCTCAGGAACCGGTCGTAGTAGCCGCTGCCGTGCCCGATCCGGTTACAGTGCAGATCGTACGCACGTCCGGGACAGACGACGATGGTCCGGCGCTCGCCCCCGGGCGCGTGCCACTGAGCAGAGCCGGCGGGCGGCTCGAACATCCCGAAGCGGTGACGCACAAGCTGCGAGACGGCGAGCGCTCCCGGTATGTGGTAGAAGCCCATCGTCCTCCCGGAGACACGGGGGAGGTAGAGCTTCTTCCCTGCTTCGAGGGCCGATTGCAGGAGCGCCTCCGTCGCGACTTCATGCGGCAGCGACCGGTAGAGAAGCACCTCCGCGGCCTGCGTCCATTCCGGAAGGGCGAGCAGTCGGTCCACGATCGAGTCGTCCGCCGCGCGGCGTGTTGCCGGGGACATCGCCTCGACGTCCCGCTCAACCGCCTCACGCAGGGTCCGTTTGCTTGCCCGAAGCGCGCTCCGTTCGTCCATCTGGCTCCCCGTCACATGTGGCTACCCGTCAGCATGCCGTTATCCGTCATCCCGGCGGAAAAAAAAGCCTGCCCGAAGGCAGGCAAGGGAGAGTGGGATGTACCGTCGACTATTGACCGGCTTTCGCCGGACGGCTGAGGGATATCGCCGACGGAACAGGGGCGTAATCGCGTGCGATTACGTACTTACAATTCTACCACAATATCAAATCATGTCAACCGGTGAATTGTTTTTTTTTGAAAGTGTCATGAACCCTGGTGTTGCGCTCTTTCCCATCCCATTCTGAGCGGGCTCATTCGTGTCCCGGCACCAGGGTTCGTGACATTCTCCTGGGAATCTCACCGGCCGTCGTCGTCCTGGCAGTCCGAGAGGATCTCCGCGATCGTTCTCGAGTGGTCGAGAAGGCGGCCGAATACGCGCTCGCTCTCGTCGTTCGCCTCCTCGCCGCTCGCGCACAGCTCCACGATCCGTGCACCGGCCGCATGCAGATCGCGGTGCGAGGCTTCAAGCCGGTCGAGGATCGAACCGTCGACGATGATCTGCCCGGCGGACTCCTCGATCCATCGGCCGAGCGCCGATGAGCGTGCTTCCGGCATCACCGCGGATCCCGCCTCGTCGTCGAGCTCGCCGTCGATCAGCGCGCGCAGCCGTCCCACCCGGGCCATCAGGTCGAGGATGACGTTCGCGATGCCCAGGCGTCGTGCCGCGGAGGCCGCAATCTCACGACCGTCCTGCGAGTCTTCGCTCGCGATCCTGAGAAGATCGGCTATGCGGTCATTGTTCCGGACGCTCTGCAGACCGATGGTGCTGCTCGCCGACGAGACATCGCGGGCGGCGTTTCTGATCGCTTTCATCGCGTCAGCCGTCTCCCTGGAGGTCTCCCGCGTGGTCGTCAGGATCGCGGTTACCTCGTTCGCCCCGATTCGCATCTCCTGTGCGCTGGTATTCGTCTCCTGCGCAATGTTGCGCAGCTGCTCGGTTGCCTGCACGATCTCCGTGGACCCCGCGGCGAGCTCCTCGGTGCTCATCGTGATCTCGCTGAAGGCGGCGGATACCGACTGCGACTCGTCCTGGATAGCCCGGAACGCCTCGCCGCTGCGGGTGCCTGCGGCTCGTGCCTCCGCGATCTTGGCCGCGAGGTCGGTCAGCGTGCGCGAGATCTGCCCCGCGTGTTTGGCCGTCGACTCGGCGAGCGAGCGGATCTCGCCGGCGACCACCGCGAAGCCGCGACCGTAGGAGCCGGCATGCGCGGCTTCGATCGCCGCGTTCATCGCGAGCAGATTCGTCTGCGCCGCGACGGTGTTGATCACGCCGATCGCGGCGGTGACGCGGTCCACGCTCTCGTTCACCTCGCCGATCAGCCTCTCCGAGTCGGCAACCGTCTCCGTCCCGCTCTCCGTCAGGTCCGCGAGCTTCTCCGCCGCGGCTCGTTTCGTTCGCGCCACGCCCGCGACACTCTCGATGCTCGCGGTCATCTGCTCGATCGCCGCCGCGCTCTGATCGACCAGCGAGTTCTGGTTGCCGACCTGCCGCACGAGGCTCTCGACCGACGCCTGGATCTCCTCCATCGCCGAGGCGCCGTGTGCAACCTGGTCGGAGAGGTTCGTGGCGCGCCGATGCGCCGATGTGGCTTCCGAGGCGATGCGGGCGACCCCGGCGAGCGCATCGCCCACCTGCGCGGCGAGTCTCCTTCCTGCCTGCTCGCTCTCGAGCACCGACGTACGGATCCGTTCCATCAGCTGTTCGCGTGCATCGCGCTGTCTTTCGACCTCCAGTGCGAGCTCCACCCGGGCGCGGCGAAGCCGCGCGGCGAGCAGCGCGAGCACTACGACGAGCGCGATCGCGAGGACGGCCGCCAGGGCAATCAGACCGGAAGACACCACAGCCGGCACGTCCTGTCCGCTCGCCACCGTCACCGCAATCCTGGCGATGAGGGCAAGCGCAAGAACGATGGCCGCAACCATCGCGGAGCCGTGCAGACGCCTGATCCTGATTTGGGTTTCCATTGGTATCCGATCGTACTCTAGAGCGCGGTCCGCTTCAACCTCGCGGCGCCGTGGCGAGGTGCGGCGCCGTGGCGAGGTGCGGCACCGGGCTGCCGTGCGGCGCCGGGTCGCCGTGCGAGCAGGTACCCGATTTCCACGCCGAGTGAGAGCACCACGGCTGCCGCGGCCGTGACGACGCCGGGCAGCCGTAGCGCGGAGGAACCGATGAGCACGAGCAGGAAGAGCACGAGCGTATAGACGACGACGCCTTCGGCGAGGACCCGCGTTCGGCCGGCGTCGACGTACAACGCGCGGTACCACACCTTGTAGGTGAGGATCGCCGGCGCCACCGAGAGCACGAAGAGCGGAACCCTCGTCAGCTCCAGGAGGGGAGGCGAAAGACCGCTGACACCGCGAAACCACCAGGTACCGGCCGGGGTCACCGCCGTCAGGAACATCAGCCCTGAGAGCGTGACGGCAAGGATCGCGGTGAAGGCGCGCAACCTGGGGGCGCTCTCCGGCCGTCCTTTGAGCAGAGCGATCGACGTTTCCTGATGGCTGAGCGCGAGGCTGTTGAAAATGAAGAGAAAGGCCGTGAGGACCGGCCACACCGCGAGTGAGCGTTCAGGCAGGGCCGCCCGGGCGATGCCGAAGGTCAGAAGCGGCTGTGCAAGCAGATAGACGACGGTCGTGAGCGACAGCGGAGCGTAGAATTGCAGCAGGCCGTGCCAGCCGAGCACGGTTTCGCCGTCCGCCGCGTCGCGCATTGAAGGAGTGACGAAGATCCTGTTGAGCAGTGCCGCCGCCACAGCGGCCACGGTGACCCCAATGCTGATCGCGAGCGCGCCGAGCGTCGCGCCGGGCACTTCCAGACGCGCGACACCAAGCACGAGCACGAGAGCCACCGCCGCGAGCCGCGTGACCATAGAGAACGGGACGACCCACGTCCTGCCGTGCCGGATCAGCACGCCCTGCCAGAGCCGGCGGTACCCCACGGCCGCGGAGAACGGCGTCATGATGAGGAAGGGTGTCCGGCTCGTCTCCATGATGTGATCGGGTATGTTGAGCAGCCCTCCCACGATGAGGTCGTACAGCGGCGTGAGTGCGATGAGCAGATGGCCGGCGGTGAGGATCAGCGCCATGATGTGCACGAAGCGCAGCAGCAGTTGGTAGTTCTGCCGATGCCCGCAGAGCGCGGTGGCGGCGGAGAGTATCTGGATGATCGGGCTCTCAGCCACGAGCGCGATCGCGAACACCACGCCAAAGGCGGCGAGGTTGACCTGCGCCTCCGGCATGCGCGCGATGACCGCGGCCAGCGCAGGCTGCTCGGTCGCCATCATCAGCCACATGAGCGCAAGCGGAAACCAGAACGCGAAGATCTGAGCGTAGGTCATCATGGGGCGGCCATTGATCCGTTCGACCATCCCGGTAACGTAGAACCGACGGAGGCGACAGTCAAACCGGCTTCCGGTGTCCGCGGTCGCGGCTGATTGTCGCGGTTTGCGCGGCAGCAGCATCCCGGTAAGATGGCGGGAGAGGGGGAACCATGGAACTGACCGGTGCGTGCGTCATCATCACCGGAGGCGCCGGTGGCGTGGGGCTTGCCACGGCCCGCAGGCTGCTCACCGCGGGCTGCATTGTGGCGCTCTGGGACCTCGCCGAGCCGGCGCTCGAAAGCGCGGCCTCACTGCTTGCCGAGGAGGGCCATCCGAGGCAGCGGATCATCACCCGTGTGGTCGACATCACCGACCGCGGCTCCGTCGCGGATGGGGTTGCGCAGGCCCTCGCCGGGATGGGCCGGATCGACGTGCTGGTCAACAACGCGGGACACCTCGCGCCGGGCAGGTTCCTCGACCAGCCGGCCGACGTATGGGAGACAACGGTTGACGTCAACCTCGTCGGTTTGATCAACGTCACGCGGGCGGTGCTTCCGCACCTCTACGAGCACAACCGGGGGCAGGTCGTGAACGTCTGCTCGGCATCGAGCTTCGTTGGTGTTTCCGGGCTCGCCGTCTACTCGGCGACGAAGTGGGCCGTCTGGGGGCTCACTGAGGCGCTGCGTCATGAGGCGGTCAACGAGCGAAGCGCCGTCCGGTTCTCGTCCGTACACCCGAACTACATCGCGCGCGGTATGTTCGAGGGCGCGCGCATCCGCGGGCTCGGAGGGCTTCTCTTCCCCGGGGTGCCGGATCACGATGTGGTGGCAAAGGCGGTTGTCGAGCAGGCGATCAGGCGAGGCCGACGGGTTGTACGCCGGCCCAGGTCGCTGCGGCTCGCGATTCTGCTGCGGGGCCTGCTGCCCGAGGCGCTCTTTGCGTGGTCGGCGCGCCGACTGCAGGTGCATACGAGTATGAGGAGCTGGACCGGTTCAACCGGCGGGAGGCATTGAGATGGCGGATATCCTGAATCCGGCGACCGGAGCGCCGGTGGCCGAGCGGCAGGAACACAGTGGCGAGGATGCGAGCAGGGCGGCAGCGCGGGCGCTGCAGGCTCAGCCTGCGTGGGCGGCTCGTTCGGTTCGTGAGCGGGCGACGGTCATCAGACAGGCGCAGCGATGGATCGTGGAGTATGCCGACGAGCTTTCCAGGCTCATCTGTGACTGCACGGGAAAGCCGCGCGTTGACGCGGTGTCGACTGAGGTCCTTCCCGGCGCGATCATGTGCTCCTACTACGCCCGGATGGCTCCCCGGTTTCTGCGGCCGCAGCGCCTGCGTCGGTCCACGCTGCTGTTCGCCAACAAGCGCAGTACGCTCTACCGGGAGCCGTACGGGCTCGTTGGTATTATCAGCCCGTGGAACTATCCGCTGGGAATCCCCTTGCACGAGGTGGTCACCGCACTGCTGTGCGGCAATGCGGTGCTCCTCAAGGTCGCGACGCAGGTCCAGCCCGTGGGCGATGCGATCGGATCGATGATGAGCGCCGCAGGACTGCCCGATGATCTGCTGCACGTGCTCCATCTGCGTGGTCGCATCGCCGGGGATGCGCTGCTCGACGCCGGGATAGGCAAGCTCTTCTTCACCGGCTCCACCGCGGTCGGGCGCGAGCTCGCGCAGAAGGCGGGCTCCAGGCTTGTCCCGGTCAGCCTCGAGCTTGGCGGGAAGGATCCGATGATCGTGCTCGAGGACGCGGATGTGGAGCGCGCGGCCGCCTGCGCCGTCTGGGCGGGGCTATCCAATGCCGGCCAGTCGTGCGGAGCGGTCGAGCGGGTCTACGTCCATGAACAGGTCTACGACCTGTTCATGGACGCGTTGCGACCGATCGTGGCGAACCTGCGGGTCGGCTACGACCGTGACTTCGGCGTGGACATGGGACCGCTGACCACTGCCGCGCAGCGCGAGACGGTCGAGTCGCAGCTCGAGCGGTCGCTCGCTGACGGTGGTCGCGAGGCGGCGCGATCACTGGCGCCTCGCGCCGAACCGGCCGGCTCCGCCGAGCGGTCGCTCTTTCACGCCGCGGTCGTCGTGGAGGTGGACGACGACCATGCAGAGCTCATGCGATCCGAGACCTTCGGGCCGCTCCTCGCGGTTCGGCGTGTTGCCTCCGCCGACGAGGCGCTCAGCCTGGCCAACGACAGTCCGTACGGGCTGACCGCGTCCGTCTGGACCCGTCGTCCCGCTACGGCGGCCGCGATGAGCCG
>SKQU01000395.1 GCA_007118855.1 Spirochaetaceae bacterium | reverse complement strand
GCTACTCGGGCAATGAGCGAACCGGCAATCCGCGTGCTACAGTTGAGGAGAGGAACGCAATGGACGTCAAACTGATGAACGGCTGTGGGGCATCGCCCCTGGGGGCAAGGTGCAGCTCGATCACTACCTGAGTCAGGCACACCGGGTCTGCGTCCTCACCGGCGCCGGGGTGTCCGCTGAAAGCGGGATTCCCACCTTTCGCGATGCGCAGTCCGGATTCTGGGCGAGCTTCGACCCGGCGGAGCTCGCGACGCCGGAGGCGTTCCGGCGCGACCCGCAACGTGTCTGGTCATGGTATGCGATGCGCCGGCGGATGGCGCGCTCGGTCGAGCCGAATGCGGCGCACCGGGCGCTCGCGGCGCTCGAGCCGCGCTACGATGCCTTCACGCTCGTGACGCAGAACGTTGATGACCTGCACGGCCGCGCAGGGAGCCGCAACGTGCTCGAGATCCACGGGAACATTCTGAGAGCCCGGTGCGCCGGCGGCTGCGTCACGGTCCACCGCGACGACGGGAGCGACCTCGCGGCGGCAGTGTTCGCCGCGGACCAACCCGCCGCGGCCGACACCAGCACCGCGGGCCGCCAGTCAGACGCGGCCGGCGAGTCACACACGGCCGGCGCACCTGACGCGGCCGGCGAAGCGGTCCCCACCTGCCCCGAATGCGGCGACTACTTCCGGCCGGATGTGGTCTGGTTCGGCGAGACGCTCCCGCCCGAGCTCATCGACCAGGCATTCACGGCGGCCGCGGACTGCGACCTCTTCCTCCTGATCGGCACCTCCGCCGAGGTGTACCCGGCCGCGGGACTGCCCCACGCGGCCCTCGAACGCGGCGCGAAGGTCGTGGAGATCAACCCTGATCCAACCGCATTCTCCACACGTGCGACGCTGTGTATCCGCGAGCCGGCCGCGGCGTACCTCTCGAGGTTCCTCGAACAGAGAGGGTCATGACCCTCGGGTCAGTGCGGCCCCCACTCGACGATGTCCATCCAGCCCTCCTCGCCCCGGTAGTACAGAGAGAGGAGCTCAGTTACGTCCTCCAATGAAAGGAGCTCAGTTCCGGCGAACTGTTCGCCTTCTTCGTTGTACTCCACGTAGTACTCCCCGTCGCTGTAGGCCGTCTGCACGAAGCCACCCTCGTGCGACATGATGAGGAAGAAATTGTCTTCGTCGAGCGACTCGATGCCTTCGAGAACCTGTTCGAGCGATGCCGACGCAATGGTGGTGCCGTCCGCCGTCTCAACGGCGTATCTGCGCCCGGCCACGACGGCGTCGCCGGTGCCCTCGCGAGCGGGGGGTGAGTCGTTCCCGCACGCCACCATGAGCATGACGGCGAGGAGCATGAGCATGGGTGTCAGCCCCTTGATGTTCATCTCGTACCTCCACGTACCATTCTACGTCAAAACAGCTGGTGCGGAAATTGTTGCTGTGCGGAATGCCGCCGGAGACGAACCGGGAGTTGACGCGCAGGAGTCGATGCTGTATTATTGATAATGATTATCAATAGTCACGACTGGAGGGAGTGGCAGTGAGAGGACGCGGACGCCACCGACATTGCGGTCACGGTGATGGACCCTTTCGCAAGGGAGGATTCCGGCGGACCGCGCCGCGACAGGCGGTTCTCGAAGTGGTTCGCGAAGCCGATGATTACCTCGCCGCGGACGAGGTCTACCGGCGCGTCTACGAGCGGCTCGAGGGGATCGGCATCGCGACGGTCTACCGGACGCTGCAGCTTCTGACCGAGCTCGGCGTGCTCAGCCGCATCGTCTCCGACGACGGCAAGGCGCTCTACCGCGTCGCAGACGAGGAAGCCGCGTTGCACCGGGTCGTGCTCGTCTGCCGGCGCTGCTCGGCAAGACGGGCGGTACCCGCGAGTGACGGCGCGTTGGGCGAGCACCTCCGCTCGCTGTACAGGACGATCGAGAACGATCACGAGTTCACCGTCGAGCAGAGCCTGCACCAGCTCAGTGGGCTGTGCAGCGACTGCTCGCGGATTTCGCACGGCGGCTCACCGCGGCTCTAGCCGGCGGACGCCGCAACCGGGAGGGCATATGCCAGGTGGAGACAGGACAGGACCAGAGGGAACGGGATCGATGACCGGTCGCGGAGCAGGGTTCTGCGCGGGGTCCGACGAGGCGGGCTGGACGACCGCGCCGGGCTTCTTCGCCCGGGGGGCCGGGTACGGCGGCGGGCGGCGACTCGGACGGCGAGGGGGCGGCCGCGGGTTCCGGCGCTGGCACGCCTTTGGACCCGCCTACGGGCGCAGGTTCGCCTGGGGACCCGGTTGGGGGTACCAACCGCCGCCGAGCACCGGCGAGCAACGCGAGATGCTCGCAGCCGAGGTCGATGCGCTCGAGCAGCGCACCGCTGCCCTGCGTCGGGAGATGGAGTCGCTTGAGGAGCGCAAGGATGGCGAGGCATGAGAGTTGCCATCGCCACGGAGCACGACACGGTGGCGGCCCACTTCGGCCGCTGCCCGCTCTATACGCTCGTCGACATTGAGGACGGTCGGGAGGTGAGGCGCACGACGATCGCAAACCCCGGTCACGAACCGGGACGCATCCCTGCGTTCCTGCGCGAGCACGGCACGAACGTCATCATCGCCGGCGGCATGGGACGCCGGGCGCAGGATCTCTTCGACTCAATGGGGATCGAGCAGGTGATCGGCGCGCAGGGTAGCATCGAGGAAATTGTCTCGCGCTGCCTCGACGGCAGTCTGGAGGGCGGAGCAAGCCTGTGCTCCCGCGGCGAGGGTCAGGGCGACGGACACCACGGAGGCCATGGCCATGAAGCTATGCGTCACCACGGCCACCACTGAGGCGCCGGCAAGGCTCGACCGGCGCTTCGGCCGGTCGCCCTTCCTCACCTTCGTCGACACGGATACGGACGAAACGAAGATCGAGGAGAATGGTCTCGCAGACGGAGCGAGCGGCGTCGGCGCCAAGGTTGCCCAGCTCGTCGCAGAGCGCGGCGCCACGGTGGTGATCACCGGGCAGATCGGCCCGAGCGCCTTTGCCGTGCTCGACGCTGCCGGTATAGCGACCTACACGACGAGCGCGACAACGGTCGCTGAGGCACTCGCGCTCTTCCGGGAAGGCCGGCTCGATTCGGCCCGGGCGCCAACGGGGCCCGGGCACCACGGAGGGAGCCGCCGCCGATGACCGTCGTCGTCGCGAGTGGGAAGGGCGGCACCGGCAAGACGACCGTATCGGTCGGCCTCGCTCTCTCACTCGAGCAGCCGGTACACCTCCTCGACTGCGACGTTGAGGCACCCAACACGCACCTGCTGCTGCCGAACGCGGGACTCGACCTCGCGTCGGCTCAGGAGACAAACCGATGTACGGTTCCGGTTCCCCGGGTGAATCCGGACAGGTGCACCGGTTGCGGGGCGTGTTCCGCCTTCTGCGGATTCGGAGCGCTTGCGGTCGTACGGAACCGGGTCCTCTTCTTCGACGATCTGTGCCACGCCTGCGGCGGCTGCTCCCTCGTCTGCCCGGAAGGCGCGATCACCGAGGTTCCTCACGAGATCGGCACCATCGTCGATTCACACTATGGGCCTATCCATCACGTGCTCGGTGAGCTCCATGTGGGACAGACGCTCGCGCCGCCGCTCATCCGTGCGGTCAAGGAGCGGGCCGACGGACTCGCCACGATCATCGACGCGGCACCGGGCACGACATGCCCGGTAATGGAAGCAGCGCGGGGAGCGGATGCGGGGCTACTGGTGACCGAGAATACCCCGTTCGGACTGCACGACCTCGCGCTTGCGGCCGAGGTCTTCGCCGACCTCGGGATCCCATCCGGGATTGTCCTCAACCGCGCAGGGATCGGGCACGAGGACGAAGAGAAGCTCAGGGCGGTGAGCCGTCGGTTCGGTTTCCCCATCCTGATGCGGATTCCATTCTCGGACGCGATCGCCCGGGCCTACGCGGAGGGCAGGCCGATCGTCTCCGCGGTTCCCGGGTTGAGAACCGAGTTTCGGGCCGTCTACGACGAGCTCGCACGGATGGCGATCTCACCGTCCGGCGCAGTGTCCGGAGCACGCTCGTGAAGCAGATCGTCGTTATGAGCGGCAAAGGGGGCAGCGGGAAGACCTTCGTCTCCTCATCCCTGGCCGCGATTTCCCTGCGGGCCGGCGACGAGACGGTCTACGCCGACTGCGACGTGGACGCAGCCAACCTGCATCTGATGCTCGATCCGTCGGAGACGAGCTGTAGCGAATTTGTGTCCGGACGGACGGCGCGAGTGGATCCCGAGCGCTGCACCGGCTGCGGTGGGTGCGTGGATACGTGCCGGTTCCGGGCGATCACGAAGGGGAGTGCGACCGCGGCGAGCTGGGCGGTGGTCGACCCGATCGCCTGCGAGGGGTGCGGCGTCTGCGCGTGGATCTGCCCGGAAGGTGCGATCACGCTCGTCGAGCAGCGTCGAGGACGCTGGTGCAGGTCGGACACGCCGTACGGGTCGCTCGTGCACGCGCGTCTCGATCCCGGCGAAGAGAACTCGGGCAAGCTCGTCGAGCGGGTCCGCCGGGAGACGGTTGAATGGGCAACGTCCCGGGGCACCGGCCGGGTACTGATCGACGGTCCGCCGGGCACCGGATGCGCGGCGAAGTCGGCGATGACGGGAACGGACTTCGTGCTCATCGTCGCCGAACCGACCCCGAGCGGCGTGCATGACATGCTTCGGATCGTCGATCTCGCGAGCCACTTCCGCATCCCGGTCGGCCTCATCGTGAACAAGGCCGACCTCTCCGGCCGGCAAACCAACGAGCTTCGGCGTATCGCCGCGACCGGATCAATCGTCTACCTTGGAGAGATCCCCTTCTCGCGGCTGATCCCGAAAGCACTGACCGAGCTCATCCCCTACCCGCTTCGCCATGACGACGCGGTCACTGCGACTCTCCGCGCGGCGTGGAACCGGATTCGCCATGAGCTGGAGAAGCAGGGGGCGTAGCACTCGGTGTCGACCGCAAGGTGGATCAGGCGTAACGAGCGGCGCGTCGGCCCTGCGGGCTTCACTCTCACCCTCTCCAGTCACGGTCCGTTTGGTCGGGATGACGAAGGCGAGCAGCACGGTCTTGGTCGACGCGAGAGCGATCAGAAAAATGCGCAGGTGGATGGAGCTCGTCAGAAAGAGCGCGAATCCGCCCAGGAGGGCCCACGCCATCGCGAGGCTCATGACTTTGATTCTGAGCGTCATCCCGCGGCCTTCACGCAGGTCCCGCAGGAACGGTCCAAGCTGTGGATGGCCGTGGATCCAGCGGTTCATTCTCACGCTGCTCTTGGAGAAGCAGCCTGCCGCGAGAAGCAGGAAGGGCGTGGTCGGCAGGCCGCGGATGACGACACCAATCAGCGCGAGTCCGGTGCAGAGCATACCGGCCGCGAACACGAGGCCGCGCAGAATGGGAGATCGGATCATGGCCACCGGGTTTCGCCTCTTCCGGAGGCTCTTGCACGAGATCTGCCGGTCGGTCGGGCAGGATTACTCACGCGTCCGGTCCGTATGCGCGAGGAGAAACGAAAGGACGTCGGCCTGTTCTTCGATCAGGAGTGACGTCGGCTTGCCGGCTCCATGTCCGGTTCGTGTCTCCACACGCAGCAGCACGGGATTCGCGCAGCCCTGCGCGCGCTGGAGTCGCGCGGCGAACTTGAACGAATGGCCCGGGACGACTCGGTCGTCGTGGTCGCCGGTGGTCAGGAGCGTGGCCGGGTAGCAGGTCCCGTCCTTCACGTTGTGGAGCGGCGAGTAGGCGTAGAGCGCCTTGAACTCGTCCTCGTCGCCGGACGTGCCGAAGTCGCCGGCCCACGCCCAGCCGATCGTGAACTCCTGGTAGCGAAGCATGTCGAAGACGCCCACTGCGGCATGGGCCGCGGCGAACAGCTCAGGCCGTTGCGTGATGCACGCCCCCACGAGCAGCCCGCCGTTCGATCCTCCCTGGATCGCCAGGTGAGAGGCCGACGTGTAACCGCCGGAGATGAGCGTCTCCGCGCAGGCGATGAAATCGTCGAAGACGTTCTGCTTTCGCAGCTTCGTGCCGGCCTCGTGCCACTTTGTCCCGTACTCGCCACCGCCGCGAAGACAGGCGACCGCAAGCACCCCGCCCTGCTCGAGCCAGACCGCCCGGCTCACGGTGAAGAAGGGGCGAATGGGGATGTTGAACCCGCCGTACCCCCAGAGCAGGGCGGGGTGCGACCCGTCGAGCTGGACGTCTCGGCGCCGCACGACGAAGAGCGGCACGGCGGTCCCGTCCCTGCTCACGGCGAAGAGCTGCTCGGTCACGTAGGGAGCCGCGTCGAAGTCAAGGGAAGCGGCGTCGAGCGTGGAGCTCG
>SKQU01000403.1 GCA_007118855.1 Spirochaetaceae bacterium | reverse complement strand
TACTGAAGCGGCTGAAGGCAGAGCTGGACACCGCCATCATCCTCATTACGCACGACCTGGGCGTGGTGGCCGACATCTGTGACCGGGTGAACGTGATGTACGGGGGGAAGATCGTCGAGCAGGGTCGGGTAGACGACGTGTACTACCGCGCTCGTCACCCCTATACGCTCGGGTTGCTCGGGAGTGTGCCGAATCCAAAGGCGCCCGTTCGCGAGCGGTTGGTCCCCATACCGGGCCAGCCGCCCGATCTGCTTGCCCCACCCGCCGGGTGTCCGTTTGTGACACGCTGCCCGCAAGCGATGGTCGTGTGTAGAGATCATATGCCCCCGAGCCTGAGAGCGGAGGATTCTCACCACGTCGCCTGCTGGTTGTTTCATCCGCAGGCCCGGCCGGTGCGGATGGCTCATGATGCAGGAGGCACCGGTGAACGATAGTGGGTCAGGAGTGGCTGGTGATGTCGCGGGCCGACCGCTTCTCGAGGTGCGAGGGCTTCAGAAGCAGTTCGTAATCAAACGGTCGTTCCTTGGACATCCGCTGACGACGCTCCGGGCTGTGGACGGGGTCGATTTCGCCGTCCAGCGCGGTGAGACGCTCGGTATAGTGGGGGAGTCGGGATGCGGCAAGACGACCCTGGGCCGGACGGTGATCAAGCTCTACGAGCCCGACGCCGGGTCGATCGTGTTCGACGGCGTCGATCTCAGTCCACTCTCGTTCGAGCAGATGCGGCCGTTCCGACGTCGGCTCCAGATGATCTTTCAGGACCCCTATGCGTCGCTCAATCCGCGGATGACGGTTGCGGACATCATAACCGAAGGCGTGCGAGAGGAACTTGCCGTCGGAGAACGCAAAGTGCTTGCGCAGAAGATGCTCGGAGTCGTTGGTCTGAACGATGACCATGCAAACAGATACCCACATGAGTTCTCCGGGGGCCAGCGCCAGAGGATCGGCATAGCGCGTGCGCTGGCGATGGAGCCGGAACTCATCATCTGTGATGAACCGATCTCAGCGCTCGACGTGTCTATTCAGGCCCAGGTCGTGAACATGCTCGAGGAGCTTCAGGGAGAGCTCGGGCTCACGCTCGTCTTCATCGCTCACGACCTTTCGATGGTCAAGCATATCTCCACCCGGATCGCTGTGATGTACCTGGGGAAGATAGTGGAGGTTGGAGACAGCTATGACCTGTTCGAACGGCCCCATCACCCATACACGAAAGCGCTGCTGTCAGCAATGCCGATACCCGATCCGAAGCTCGCCCGTGAGAGCAGACGGATCATCCTGCGTGGCGACGTGCCGAGCCCGACCCGCATTCCTACCGGATGCCGGTTTCGCTCGAGATGCCCGTATGCGATGCCTATCTGCAGCGAGGAGGAGCCGAAGTTTCGCCGGGTGACGGCGAGCAGGTATTCCGCGTGCCACCTGGTCGACGGGGCGCCCATGGAAACTCCCGTAGCGACCGGCTCGCCGACCAATGCGGGCTCGGCGCCTGGTTGATCGTCAGACCGGCCGATCGGGAGCCGGCCCCGTCGACTGCCGCTCGATCAGAGTGGCCCGGTTCTTCAGATAGCTCTTAAGGCCCTTGGTCATGTCGTTGTACAGCATCTGCAGTGCGTGTGATCCCACCGACGTGTACGGTACGGCCATCGTACTCATCGTCGGGTCGGTGATCTCGCAGACGGACGCGTTGTCGATTCCGATGATTGAGACGTCGGCCGGAACTCCGAACCCGGCGTTCTTGAACGCTCTCAGCGCGCCGACCGCCATCAAGTCGTTCGTGCAGATAACCGCAGTGAAGCTCTTGCCCGATCGGACGAGCCGTTCTGCGAGAGCTACCCCGTCGCACACATCAGTGTCTGTGTCTACCCTGCTTGCGATGAGTAGTCGGTCCGGTGACGTGGTGCCTGCGGCCCTCATCGCAGCGAGGTATCCATCGACGCGCTGGTCGAAGGTATGGCGTCGGCTGAGGCCGCTCAGGTAGGCGATGTCGCGATGGCCGAGGCGGCGTAGATACTCAACCGCCTGTGACATGGCGTCAAAGTAGTCGGTCTCAATGTGCGAGACCAGTCGGCTGTCAAGACTTGTGTTCCCGAACACGACGACCCGGATGCCGGCGTCCACGAGTTCCTGCAGCTTCTCGAGATGGAACTTGAATGGGAGCGCCTCGATGAACAGGCCGTCGACACGTCGTGCCGCGAAGCTGTCGAAGTAGTCGTCGATGTTCTTGTACCCCGTGCAAATGGCCACGAAGTAGCCGCGGGAGATGGCTTCGTCCTCGAACCCCCGAATCAGGTCCGCGTAGATGGGGTTTGCGAGGTTATTGAGCACGATCGCTATCTGGCGTGTCTCTCGGGTCACGAGGCTCCGCGCCGTGAAGTTCGGCCGGTACCCGAGTTCTGCCGCCGCCTGCAAGACGCGGTCGACCGTCTCCTGAGGAAGCTTCTGCGTCTTGTTAAGCGCATACGATACGGTTGCGCTGGATACCCCCGCGCGTCGCGCAACATCTTTGCGAGTCGCCGGTCGGTCCGCTTTGGGTACGTGCTGCTCGTCTGCCACGGACTGACTCCTTCCGCCCCGTTGACGGCCCGTCCCCGTTGACGGCCGTGGGATGCAAGCATATACGGAATACTGGTTCGTGTCATCCCGTGTTTACCCGAGTAAGCAATCCGACGGCAAGGGGTGGCGATGATCAGCGGTCAGGGGTATACTACGGCCGACGATGTACGACAAACAGCAAGAACTTCAGCCCCCCATCGTGGCCGGGCGCTTCGCCACACGCTCTTGTGACGAACCAGCGTATGGAGTCCTCGGCAAACCCTACGTCCGCTGGTGGTGGTTCGCGTCAGAGATCAACCGTGAAGACATAGACGTCCAGATCACGTGGATCCGCGAGAACGGATTCGGCGGTGTGGAACTCTCGTTCGTTTACCCGCGTAACGATGACGAGGCGGTTCATCCATACCTCGGTGCCGAATGGCAGGGGGCCGTCGCGTACTGTGCGACCGCGTGTCGTGACGCGGGCATCGGATTCGACCTCACCTTTGGTTCTCTCTGGCCCTTCGGTGGATCGATGATCGGTGAGTCAGACGCGTCGCGCACCTATGCCGGACTGTCCGATCAACGGCTCCGTCGTTCATGGGAGAGCGGTGAAGGCAAGGAGCCGGGCTTCATCATGAATCACCTCGACCGCCGCGCGCTTGCACGCTACGGATCGGTCGTGGCTCCGGCGCTGCGCCCTGCGCTCGATCTGTGGAACACAGGTGAGTCGCCGTCGCGTGCATGCCTCTTCTGTGACTCGTGGGAGGTGCACGTGGATGGACTGTGGACCGACGGGCTGGGCGATGCGTTCGCGTCGGAGTTCGGGTACCGGGTAGAACCGTATCTCAATCGGATCGATGAGGAGCCCGCGGTACGCTACGATTACCGTCGCCTCATCGCACGGGTCGTTCTCGAAGAGTTCTACCGTCCGCTCACCAAGACCTGTCACGAGCAAGGCGCCTTGAGCCGCGTTCAGTGCCACGGCGCACCCACTGATCTGATTGCCGCGTACTCTGCGGTTGACGTGCCGGAGAGCGAGACGCTCCTGTTCGACCCGCCGTTCTCCGCCTTTGCCACGTCGGCGGCCGCTCAGTCCGGCGCACCGGTCGTTGCATGCGAATCGTTCACCTGTCTCTACGGATGGGCACGCTGGCCGGGCCCCGGCCCTCACCAGGGCGAAGAGTACTGGCCGGATATCCGGCTGACCGCCGACGCGATGTTCGCCAACGGCGTCAATCACATTGTCTGGCACGGTATGCCTTTTCGCCCGAACGACCGTCCGTCACGGTTCTACGCGTCCGTGCACCTGGGGCCGGATGCGGCGTATGCCGCTCAGATACCTGCGCTCAACGGCTACTTCGCGGAGATCTCCCGGCTGATGCAGCAGGGCGTGTTGTACGCGCCGCTTGCCGTCTACCAGCCGCTCGAGGATGTGTTTCGCAAGGGCCGCCTGCCCCACGCCGACAGGCGGCCGAGTGCCGAGTACCACTGGGAAATGCAGTACGTGCGGTTCCCGGAGGAAACCCGACCGTACAGTCCTGTCTGGACATCCGAGCACTATCTATCCGGTGCTCGGGTGACACAGGACGGCTCGGTGGCACTCGGGGTGCACCGCGCTCGAGCCCTGTACGTCACGAGCGAGTATGTCCACGTAGACTCCCTGCGCCACATGGTGCGACTTGCCCGGGAAGGTGCCTGTATCGTGCTCGCCCGTGATCCCCGATCTCCCGGACGTGTTCCGGTTGCCGAATACGAGTCGCTGGTACACGAGTTGCGTGCCGTCAGCCTGCGAACCCTCGATGGGCTCCCCGGGGACGTTCTGCCGCCTGTCGTGATGGGGCCTGATCTGCCGCAGTACGTCGCGCGTGAGGTTCGTCCGGACGAGGCGGGCGGTGAAAAGCGGCTGCGCCTGTTCTTCGCCCACCCGCTGGCGCACCGCATCAGGTACCCGCTTGAGTACCGGTTCAGCGACGAAGCGAACGCGGTACGCAAGCAGGTGACGATCTCCTGGCGGGGACTGTCACGGGAGGTGACGCTGGAGTTCGGCTCATGCGAGGCGCTCATGGTAGAGCTCTACGTCACGGGAGAGGTCACAGTCACGCACGGGAACAGTATCCTCGCCGACTGCGGCCTCGAAGTCCGATCATTGGCATGAGGAGGAGTCAGTGGAACCAGTGAGAACGGATCTCGCTCCCAGGCCTGCCGGTCACTATGAACAGGCGTGGATTCATGACGGGCTCGTCTACGTATCCGGGCAGCTGCCGGTGGACCCTCAGGCGGGGCCTCCGGCGGGCGGCACAGACGCGCGGCTCGGCTCGATCGAAGAGCAGACCGAGCGTGCGCTGCGGAACGTCGAGGCGATCCTGACCGCCTGTGGCACCCGGCTCGATCGTGTGATCAAGACAACCGTCTACGTCTCGGATATCTCGCTGTGGCCCCGGGTCAACGCAGCCTATGGACGCGTGTTTGGCGACCACAGGCCCGCCCGTGCTGTGGTGCCGACGCGCGAGCTGCACTTCGGCTACCAGGTCGAGATCGAGGCGATCGCAGCGCTGTGAGCGGCGGAGACATACGCACCCGGCACGACGAGCGTATCCACTACGTTTCCCGCTCGAACGGGCGTCGGTATCCGGTAACGGACTACCGGTTCGTTGGAGACGACGGCGGGCTCCTCGATCTCGAGTTCGACGCCGCTTTTCCGCGTGAGCTCATCGCTTCGCGCCCGCCGGGAATGTGGCGGTATCGCGAGGCGCTCCCGGTGCCGAAGGACGAGGCGATCGTGAGCTTTGGCGAGGGGTTCACTCCGCTGCTGCCGGTGGAGGTCGCCGGCACGAGCGTACTGGTCAAGCAGGAGCAGCTCTTTCCGTCAGGCTCGTACAAGGACCGGGGCGCTTCGGTGCTGATCAGCCATGCCCGGTCGATCGGAGTTGCGCGGTTGGTGGAAGACTCCTCCGGGAACGCCGGCTCGGCGATCGCCGCGTACTGCGCGCGTGCAGGGATTGCGTGCGAGATCTACGTGCCGGAGGATACCTCACCGGGGAAACTGGCACAGATCCGCTCGTATGGGGCAAGCCTGCGCCTCGTTCCCGGCTCGCGCGAAGACACGGCTGCCGCCGTGCGCGCGGAGGCGGCGCGCGACGCCTCTGTGTCAGCCTGGTACGCGAGCCACAGCTACAATCCGTTCTTCTTCCACGGGACGAAGACCTTCGCCTTTGAGATATGCGAGCAGCTCGGCTGGCAGGCGCCGGTCGCCGTCGTGTTGCCCGCAGGCAACGGCACGCTTCTGCTCGGCGTGGCGATAGGATTCACCGAGCTGCAGCGCGCCGGCGTGATCGGCTCGGTTCCGGCGATCTACGCGGTTCAGGCCGGTCGATGCGCGCCGCTTGCGCGGGCGTATGCCGCGGGTCTGCCGGCCGTGACCGACGCATCCGGCGTCTGGCTCGCCGACGCGCCGCAGCCGGCGGCCTGGTCTGAGGCGACCTCCGCCGAAGGGATCGCGATCGCCACGCCGGTACGGGGCAATCAGATTCTTGAAGCCGTGCGGCTCTCAGGCGGTTCGTTCATCACGGTGGACGAGTCTGAGATCAGAGACGCGCACCGGGCGATGGGCAGGTGCGGGTTCTGCATCGAGCCGACCTCGGCGGCGACGATTGCCGCGGTTCCGCGGGTGTGCGCCCGGCTGCCGAAAGAGGCGCTCGTCGTGACGCTCTTCTCCGGCCACGGCCTCAAGGCGCCGGAGAAGCTGCCGGGGTAGGGGCGCCTTTCCGGCTATCGCTCGGCGACGGCTCCCGCGGTCGCCAAAGAAACGCCGAGTGCCG
>SKQU01000230.1 GCA_007118855.1 Spirochaetaceae bacterium | reverse complement strand
AGCCACGCCCATCCGTAGGCGATCCCGTAGATGAGGAAGGTCTGGATCACGAGCGGCACCGCGATGAGCAGGATGTGGAGCGGATTTCCGACGATCGTCTCGCCCTGGAACGAGAAGAGGATAATGAGCGTCAGAAGGAGCCCTCCGGTCGTGATGCCGCTGAACCTGGGGATGAACTGCTTCTCGAAGTAGTCGATCCCTCGACGCTTCACGATGAGTACGCGGGTGAACCAGCCCGCGGCGAGCGGGATCACGACGAAGAGTCCCACCGAGAGGAGCAGGGTGTCCATGGGGACGGCGATGTTCGTGATGCCCAACAGCAGCGCGACGATCGGCGTGAAGGCGACGAGAATGATGAGGTCGTTTACCGCGACCTGCACGAGCGTGTAGGCCGGGTCGCCGTCCGAAAGATGGCTCCAGACGAACACCATGGCGGTGCAGGGGGCGGCTCCAAGAAGCACCGCGCCGGCGAGATACTCGGTCCCCAGCGCCGGGTCGATCCAGGGTCGAAAGACAACCTTGAGGAAGAACCAGGCGATCACGTACATCGTGAACGGCTTGATGAGCCAGTTGGTGACGGTCGTGACGGTGAGCCCCTTCGGCTGTTTCGTCGCGCGCACGATGCTCGCGAAGTCGACCTTGAGCATCATGGGGTAGATCATGAGCCAGATCAGAACCGCCACCGGCAGCGACACCTGCGCGTACTCGAGCCGGCTGAGAAACTCCGGGACTCCCGGGAGAAACTGCCCCACGAGCACCCCGATCGCGATGCACGCGATGACCCAGACGGTGAGGTACTTCTCGAAGAAGCCGATTCTGCGGGCTTGCCGCGGTGGGGTTGGGATATCTGAGTTCGACATGGACGCTCCATTCATATGAGTGTTGAGTCATATAAATGGAAATTCGGCCAAAGATCAAGTGCTCGCGAAAACGGCGGCTCGACCGATCGGGAGCCCATCACCAGAAGAGCATCGCCACGCCGGCCACCGCGACGATCGCCCCCGCGATCTCCCGCACCGTGACCCGCTCCCTGAACAGTATCACCGCCGGTGCGATGATCAGCACCGGCACGAGCGCCATGATCGTTGAGGCGACCGCGGCCGTGGAGTTCTGCGCGGCGAAGAGCCCGAGCGACACCCCCAGGAAGGGACCGAACACCGCCCCCAAGCCGACCCTTGCCATCGCACCGGCGTCGCGGATCGCCGGTGCGACCGTTCGCCAACGACGCGAGAGCGTGAACACCAGGGAGAACCCCACGATCGCGGCAAGCACGCGGATCTGCGTCGCCGCGAACGCGTCGAAGGTTCGTCCGGCGCCCAGGCGACCAAGGATGAGACCGCCCGCCTGCCCGAGCGCCCCGCCGAAGGCGAGGAGGACGCCGCGCGCCCGTTTCCGCGGCGCCGGCGCGTGTGCCCCGGACGTGCGCTTCGCCACGACGATCGTGATGCCGGCGACCGTGAGCACCATGCCGGCAATGCCCAGCACCCCGAGCGTTTCGTCCAGTACGATCAGCCCAAGGACCGCGGTGAGCGGCGGCACCGAGGCGTAGATCAGCATGCTCACGCGGGCGCCTATGTCGACGAAGGCCTGGAAGAGAAGCAGGTCGCCGATCACGAACCCCACGAGACCGGAGAGGCCGAGCCAGATCCAGGCCGTCCGCGGCAGGTCGAGCGGGATCGCCATGCCGCGCACCACCCAGCCGTACAGCGCGAAGAGCGCGGCGGCCATCACGAGACGAACGATGTTTACCACCAGCGAGCCGATTCGCCTGCCGGCGGACTCGAAGGAGAGGGCCGTGACCGTCCAGCAGATCGCCGTTCCGAGCGCCGCGAGCTCCCCGATTCGTGATTCCATTGAGCGTGAAGCTACCCCAAAGCCGACGACCTGTCATCTGCGGCCGCGGCGATCGCCCGGCGTCCGGGAAAGCCCGACGCCGCGAACTGGAAAAAAACATTCATCCGTGGTTAAGTACGGGTATGCCGACGGCAAGGGACCTGGAGGGCGAGCTCCAGCGGATTCCCAACTGGACACACGTTTCGTTCAAGAAGAACATCCTCAGTACGCTCGGGAGGAACCTGGAGGAGGCGGAGGGCGTTGAGAACGTGCTCGAGGGCTTCTACCAGGGAATCGGGATCACCGGAACCGGATCCGGGGCGCCCGGTCTGCTGTGCATCACCGACCGTCGGATTCTCTTCCTGATCTCCGGGAAGAGCAAGAATCCGCCCGAGGCGCTCGATTACGAGAATGTGCTCTCCGTGGAGACCAAGCGCGGATACTCGTCGACCCGCATCACGATCAAGCTCGTCGAGGGCGAGGTGACACTGACCGCGGTCACGAAGGCAAACCAGGTCAACGCCTTTCTCAGCAACCTCACGCAGAAGATTGAAGCGCCCATCGCGGAGGTCGGTCAGGAGTCGGGCAGCGCCGAGGGCCGACTCGCGAATCTGGGGTTTCTGCATGCCGAAGCGAAGAAGATCTACGTCAGCGTCAGCGACTACAAGCAGTTCAACGGTGAGCCGACCTTTCTGAAGCAGATGGTCGACGACCTGCTCGTGCTCTCGCACCTGTCCATACGGGACGAGGCCGAGGTGCCCGAGGAGGCGCGGCTGTTCATATCCATGGTGTTCATGCCGCTTCGCCAGCGCATCATAGAGGACCGCAGGCTCGTGGAAGACCTCTTCCGCTACGAGTCGCTGCCGCTCCACCACCGCAAGGCGATCCTCTCGCACTGGCATACCTTCAACAACGAGATTCAGAAGGTCGCGCGCAGAAGCGTCAACGGCTCGCTCAAGAGCCTCAACTATCTCAAGCGCTACGACGACGAAGAGGACACCTCGCACTTCGACCGTGTGGCGGCGACCTACAACAGCTTCGCGCAGGTGGCGGTGAAGGCGGACGGAGAGATCAACCCGCAGCGAGAGGCCGCGCTGAAGAAGATACGCACCGTCATCTACGGCGACACTGAAGCGGTCGCGGCCGTCGGCGAGAAGAGAGAGAAAAAGGTCGCGAGGAAGAAGGAACGCGAGAAGGAGCCGGAGGAGACGCTCGAGGAGGTGATGGAGAAGATCGACTCCCTGATCGGGATGGACAAGATCAAGGAGCAGATCAAGACCTTCGTCAACCTCATCAAGGTACAGCAGGAGCGGGAGAAGCGTGACCTTCCGGTCACCCCCGTGAGCCTGCACGCGGTCTTCCACGGACCTCCCGGTACCGGGAAGACCACGATCGCCCGTCTGCTGGGCAAGGTCTACCGCTGCCTGGGGCTGCTCGAAGAGGGCCATCTCGTGGAGACCGACCGCGCCGGGCTCGTCGCCGGGTACGTCGGGCAGACCGCGATCAAGATCGAAGAGGTCACGCAGGAGGCGATGGACGGCGTGCTCTTCATCGACGAGGCGTACACGCTCGCGATGAACAAGGGCGACAAGGACTTCGGGCAGGAGGCGATCGACACCCTTCTCAAGCGGATGGAGGACAACCGGGAGCGGCTTGCGGTGATCGTGGCAGGCTATCCGGACGAGATGAAGGAGTTCATCAACTCCAATCCGGGACTCAAGAGCCGCTTCAACCGTTTCTTCTACTTCGACCACTACGAGCCGGAGCAACTTCTGAAGATATTCGACCTCTTCATGACGAACGCGTCGTTCACGCTCACCGGGCCGGCGCGCAAGGCGATCCTGCGGCTGCTCACCGACTTCCATTCACGGCGGGACAAGAGCTTCGGAAACGGACGCTTCGTGCGCAACCTCTTCGAGCGCATGGTCGAACGCCAGGCGAACCGGATCGCGAGAATCACACCGCTCACCGACATCGTCCTGTGTTCGTTCACCAAGGCCGACGTGCCGCCGGCTGAAGACTTCGAGGATCACGAGTGATGCGAGTGAATGCGAAACGCTGGCAGGATTACTTCCGCGACAAGCGGGTCTGGGTCACCGGGGCGAGCTCCGGCATTGGGGAGGCGCTCGTGGAGGCGCTTGGCGCCGCCGGGGTGCGGACGCTTGCGAGCGCGCGCAGAATCGAGCGCCTCGAGGAGCTCACGCTGAAGCACGCGTCGGTCTCGGCGCTGCCGCTCGACCTCGCCGAGTGCGAGCGGCTCGGCGAGGCCGCGGCGGCAGCCTGGGAGCAGCTCGGCGGGATCGACGTTCTCGTCAACAATGCCGGTATCAGCCAGCGTTCGACCTTCGTCGAGGCCGACCCGGAAACGCTCGAGCGGGTCATCCGGATCGACCTGATCGGCACGATGTGGCTCACCCACGCCGTCGCCGCGCGCATGAAGCACCGCGGGAGCGGCCACCTCGTCACGGTCACCAGCCTCGCCGCGATGATCCCCACGCCGCGCCGCACCGCTTACGCGGCGGCCAAGGCGGGCCTGCACGGGCTCTTCGACGCGATGCGGGGCGAGCTCGAGCCGTCGGGAATCACGATCTCGCTTGCCGCCCCTGGGTTCGTTCGCACGGAGATCAGCACGCACGCGGTGACCGAGACCGGGGCGGAGCACGGTGTCCTCGATCCGAATCAGGAGCGCGGCGACGACGCGGCGGCGTGCGCGGCGGAGATCCTCTCCGGCGCGGCGAAGCGCAAGCGGGAGTTCCTGGTCTCCATGTCCCCCAGATTGAGGCTCGCGCTCCTGCTCCGCCGCCACGCGCCCGGGCTCCTGTGGCGCATCCTCGCGAAGGCCTCCGTGACGTGAGCGACCCGCATCGCCCGGATCCGTTCATCTGCTATCGGCGTGTGCCGGATCCGCACGCCGTCTCTCTCGACGACGGGCCGGCGCTCGTCGTCGGGACGGAGGGAGTCTTCGTTGCGCCGCACGACTCGCCTGTCAGGTTGCCGCGGCTCGCCGAGCTGCGGAACACATCCGCCGACGTGACGGCCGCTCTCCACCAGATCGCCGAGTACGGCGGCGAACCGGTCTACGCGCGTGCCGCCGGGGCTGCCGGCGTGAGTCTCCCGGCCCGGTACGAGGAGATCGGCTACCGCGAGCTCTACGGGAGCATGCCCGACGAGGAGCTCGCGCTCGTGAGCCGGGCAGTCCAGGTTGTGAGCTGGGACCGGGACAGCGCATTCTGCTCGCGCTGCGCGGCGGTAACCGAGCCGGCTCACGACGAGTGCGTCAAGCGATGTCCGGAGTGCGGCCACACCCAGTACCCGCGGCTCGCTCCGGCGATGATCGTCGGTGTCGTGCGTGATCGTAGACTCCTGCTCGCGCAGTCGCCGAGGTTTCGCGGGCGGTTCCACAGTATTCTCGCCGGTTTCGTCGAGCCCGGCGAGTCCGCCGAACAGTGCGTGGCCCGCGAGGTCTACGAGGAAGTCGGGATCACCATCCGCAACATCCGCTACTTCGGCAGCCAGCCGTGGCCCTATCCGCACTCGTTCATGCTCGGCTTCACCGCCGAGCACGAAGCGGGCGAGCTCAACCCCAGCCCGATCGAGCTCGTCGACGCCGGGTGGTACGGGGCGGACGAGCTGCCGGAGGTCCCCGGAGAGGTCAGCATCTCCGGGCGGATCATCAACTGGTTTCGAAGGGAGTATGGGTAGCCCATGGCCCGTTCTGAAGCACACCGACGCCTGTTCTCCTGCTGCGCGCCCGGGAGGTGAGGAGCGATGACGGCCTTTCCGCGCGGCTTCATCTGGGGGTGTGCCACGTCGGCCTACCAGGTCGAAGGTGCTGCCGCCGAGGAGGGCCGGAGACCGTCGGTCTGGGACGAGTTCTCGCACCGGTCGGGCGTGATCCGCGACGGGACGACCGGCGACGTGGCGTGCGACCACTATCACCGCTACGCCGACGACCTGCGGCTCCTTCCGCAGCTCGGGGTGGGCGCATACCGCTTCTCCGTCTCGTGGCCCCGCGTCGTTCCGGACGGGAGCGGACCGGTGAACGAGCCGGGGCTCGACTACTACGATCGGGTCGTCGACCTCCTGCTCGAGCTCGGTATCGAGCCGTTCGTCACGCTCTTCCACTGGGACCTCCCGCTCGCGCTCGAGGAGAACGGGGGATGGACGAACCGTCGGACCAGCTACCGCTTCGTCGAGTACGCGCAGGCCGTGGTTGGCCGTCTCGGTGACCGGGTTCGCCGGTGGATCACGCTCAACGAACCACTCTCGGTGATCGGCGCGGGCTACCTCGCCGGTCGACACGCCCCGGGCTACCGGAATCCGCTCAAGGCGGTGCAGGCCCTGCACCACCTGCTCCTCGCGCACGGCATGGCGGTTGAAGCGATCCGCGCGCTCGTGCCGGACGGCGAGGTGGGCATCGCGAATGCGTTCTCGCCCGTGCATCCGCTTCGTGCGAAGGACGAGCGCGTCGCGCGGCGGATGAGCGCCGCGGTCAACGGCCTGTTCATGGACCCCGTCCTCAAGGGATGCTACCCGCCCGGACTCGCCCCGGTGATCCGGCTCCTTAATCGCGGGATCCGTCCCGGAGACATGGAGACGATTCGCGCTCCGCTTGACTTCGTGGGCGTGAACCACTATTCGCGCTACATCGCACGCAGAACCCTGCTGCCCTTCATCGGGTTCCGGCTCATGAAACCGATCTACGAGGGGGTGCTGTTCACCGACATGGACTGGGAGGTCTACCCGCGCGGGCTGTACGACATCCTCGCCTGGATCAGGGACGAGTACGACAATCCGACGATCTATGTCACGGAGAATGGTGCCGCCTACGACGATCGGAAGGTTGAGGCCGAAGTCGACGATACCGACCGAATCGCCTACCTCGGAGAGTATCTGCGGCACCTGAACAGGGCTCTTGACGACGGCTGCGACGTGCGCGGCTACTTCGTCTGGAGCTTCCTTGACAACTTCGAGTGGGAGTACGGTCTATCCAAGAGGTTCGGGCTCGTCTACGTCGACTATGACACGCAGGAACGGATCGTCAAAAAGAGCGGTCGTTGG
The DNA here is from genome assembly GCA_007118855.1 of Spirochaetaceae bacterium. GTDB lineage: Bacteria > Spirochaetota > Spirochaetia > DSM-27196 > SLST01 > SLST01. Next base: position 13,097 of record SKQU01000230.1, on the reverse strand, counting down.
TACGCCGAGGTCTGCCGAACCGGCGTTATCCCCGGGTAGTCTTGCCGCTGGTCTCGTCGTTCCAGATACGGCCGTAGAGTTTCTTCATGTTCTCGGCAAGCGACGCGAGCGCCGGCTCATCGGCGCCGGACGCTTTGCGCATCCGTTTCGCGACTCGATTGTACCTGCGTGACAGCTTGTTCAGGCCCTTCTCGATCCTGCGGAGCTTCGAGTCGGCGCCCTTCTCGTCGAAATCTCCGAACTCGTAGTCGAAGTCCTCGGTGATCTCGCCCTTGAAGGTGCGGTGCCACGAGACCGCGAGCGAGTGACCGATGAAGGCGAGGCGGCCCTCCTTGCGGTACCGTCGAACGCTGACGTTGATGTGCACCTTCTCGAGCACCCGGAAGGGGCGCAGCTTCGCCGCCCGGCGGATGAGGTCGAAGTCCTCGGCGTGGGTGACGTTCGCGTCGAATCCTCCTATCCGGTGGAAGAGGCGGCTATGGATCATGATGCAGTAGCCGGGCGCCATCGGGTTGGTGTACTGGTTGAGCTTGACGTAGAGGTTCGCAAAGTCGTGCATGATGCGGTCGAGCGGGACGTTCGACAGCGGCCGGGTCTCGCAGGTGGCGAGGTCGATCATCCGTTCCTGCATCTCGTTGTAGGCACGCTTGAGAAAGTGCCTGTTGAACTTCACGTCGGCATCAAAGAAGAAGTAGTAGTCGCCGGTCGCGGCCTCCGCGCCGGCGTTGCGGCCGGCCGCCGGGAGTCCGCCGGGGACGACTCGCGCGCCGTGCTCGCGGGCAATCCCGGCCGTTCGGTCCGTTGAGCTTGCGTCGGCGACGATCACCTCGAACTCGTCGAGGGTCTGCGAATCGAGACAGCCGAGCAGCTTGGGAAGGTACTCTTCTTCGTTGAACGTCGGTATGATCACGCTTACTTTCATAGAGAGAGAAGGTACCAACGTGGAGACCGTGACGACACTGCTTCTCGCCTTCGGCGGGTACTCCGCGATGAACGTCGCGCAGGCCGGACAGAAGATAGGGCTCGCAGCGAAGAACGAGCGGCCGGTCGCCGGCTGGCTGCTCTGGGTCGGCTCAACCGCGGGGACGCTTCTGGCCGTGCTCGTCGGACTCTTTGCGCCCGAGCACGGTGATCCGGCGCCGCGGTGGGTCGCGCCCCACCTCTTCGTCCTGCAGATCGCCTACGGCCGCGGGAAAGCGATCGACGTGATCCCCGCCTTCAACGTGAACTTCATCGTCGTTCCGGTCGCCGGCGGTGTGGTGGGCTTTGCCGAGTCGGTGCACGCGCTGCAATGGCTCGGGGTCGCGGTCATCGTCGCCGGGACGATCGTCCTGACCGCCTCGGCCGAAACGGGCGTGAGGACCGATCAGCACGCCTGACCGCCCCCTACAGCTTATCGATAAGCATACTGCACTTGCCCGACGGGATGGGTAGCGTCTTGCGCTTCTTGCCGAGCACGTCGATCGTGAAGTAGTAGAGCTTCTCGCTCTCGAGGCGGATCTCCCAGCCGCGACCGCTCTTGTTGCTCAGAATCGTGATCATGTTGCGCTTCAGCGAGAGGTTTTCGATTCCCATGATCTCGAGCGTCGGCACGATCCAGTCGACGGTCTTGCGAGGCAGGCTCACGTAGAGCCCGATGGTATTCTCGATCATGAGCGTGACCGTCGCGAGGCCCACGTACGGCAGGTAGTCGGCCCGCGGCCAGTCACGCTTGCCGGGCCACTGGGCGGCTCCGTCCTTGCGCGGCAGGTAGGCCTCCCAGACCTTCCCCCGTTCCTTCCCCTCCGGATGAAGCGTGTCCAGGATGTAGTAGAGGTGCCGGATCGCGCACTCGCGGGCAAACTCGTACTTCCCGTACTTCTCAAGCCCCTTGATCACCATGAAGGTGAAGGGGCTCAGCACCGATCCGCGGAAACCTGTTCCCCGTTCGGAGAACTGTTCTTCGTCGAGCGCGAGCGTGGGGAAAGGATTTTCCGCGCCGAAGGTCTCCGGGTTGCTCAGGTGGGCGATCAGTCGTTCGGACTTGTCCTCGTTCGGCAGCTCAGCCAGAAGCGGCCAGAAGCTGGCGATCGATTTCACGCGCACCTGTTCCTGTTTCTTGTCCAGGTCGTAGTAGATGGAGTCCTCGTCGTTCCACATCAGGCTGTTGATGCGGGTTTTCAGCGAGAAGAAGTGCCGGTTATACCGGAAACTGATCTCCTTGTCGTTGAGGATCTCGCCGAGCTGCGCCATGTAGAGCGCATTGAGCGCCTGCTGAGCGTTGAAGTCGACGGGATACCAGGCGCCTTTCCGGGGCGAGTTGACCATCGTCGTTGCCGAGAGCGGCACCGCGTAGAGCCCGGTGTCGTCCTTGAACGTCTGCTCGAGCCAGGCGTAGTACTTCTCGAGAATCGGGATGACGTCGCGTATCCGCTTCTTGTTGCCTATCTTGTGGTAGATGTTGTACTCGGCCCAGGAGAAGAGCGGGGGGTGGACGCCCTCAGGGTTCTCCTTGGTCGTGATCGGACGGCCGTCGCGGATTCCGTATTCGCCGCGGATCGCGCCGGAGTCTTCCTGCTTCGCGTAGAAGATGTCCAGCTGCGAGCCGGCCGGGTAGATCCGGTTGCTGTAGACGAGGAAGAAGGTCGCCATGATCGAGTCGAACTGCGAAAGCGACGAGCTCTGCGGATGCGCGAAGAACCGGTGCTCCATCTTGCTTCGGGCATGGGGTTTGCGCCAGTAGTCCGGAGACCACGCCCAGGTCTGGTTGTAGATGTCAACGAAGTCCTGATCGTAGAAGTGGATGCTGGGAAACTCGCGCTTCGCTACCGCTGTGGCTGTCTGGGATTCTTCCTTGTACGTTTCCAATGTCTCGCTCTTTACCTTCCCGTTGATACTCGGTACCCTGCACCAACGGGTGAACCATTGCGTGAGCATACTTTGTCCCCCACCGCTTGTCAAATTTCGACCGGACGGTGCGCATGAGCCGGATTCTGATCGCAGACGACGATGAACAGATCTGTGCGATCGTCTCCCGGCTGCTCAACCACGACGGACACGACGTCACGGCGGTGTACTCGGGCGCCGAGGCGATCGCGACGCTTCGCACCTCTGCCTTCGATCTGCTCCTGCTCGACCTCGTCATGCCGAAGAAGGGTGGTATAGAGACGATCATGGAGATTCGCGGCGAGGTCCCGCAGCTGCCCATCATCGTGATGTCGGGGCAGGTTCGGCTCGAGGAGGAGTCGATCAACCGGCTCGTGCAGCACTACGGAGCGATCGCCAGTCTCGCCAAGCCGTTCTCTTCCGAGGAGCTTCGAAGCGCGGTCACGGTTGCGCTTGCTTGACATCGGCACCATCGGCATGCATAGTGCCTGAGCATGGATCGCAGCGAGATAGATCTGACCGCAGAGCTTGCGCTCCTCGAGATCACTGATGACGAGCGGGACCGGCTCGAACGCGAGATTACCGAGCTCCTCGAGCATTTCTCCGCGATGAACGAGGTGGATATCGCCGGACTCGAGCCGACGACGCACGCGCTGCAGGAAGGCAACCGTCTGCGGCAGGACGTACTGCGCCCTGACGCCTCGATCGCGGATGAGATTCTTGAACAGGCGCCGGATCTCGAGGACCGGTTCATCGCGATCCCGAACGTCCTGTAGGTCCGCCTCCCATGAGCGCATCGAAAACCACAGGCTGGCATCACCTTCTCGAGACCTCTGCGGACGACTACGCCGAGGCACTTCGCGCCCGGGATGCGGCGATCAACGGCTTTCTTGAGATCGACACGGACCGACGCCGTACCCCCGGCGGCGTCTCGCCGCCCGACGACGCGCCGCCCGACGGAGCGGGTCCGCTTGCCGGCCTTCCGCTCGCGGTCAAGGACAACATCGCCGTCCGCGCCTTCCAGCTCTCCTGCGCCAGCAGGATCCTCGCGAATCACGTTGCCCCCTACGACGCGACCGTCGTCGCCCGGCTCGTGGCGGCGGGCATGGTGCCGGTGGGCAAGACCAACCTCGACGAGTTCGGCATGGGTTCGGCGACCGAGCACTCGATCGCCGGACCGACGAACAACCCCTGGGACACCGACCGCGTTGCAGGCGGGTCCTCCGGCGGTTCGGCCGCGGCGGTGGCCTCCGGCATGGTGCCGCTCGCGCTCGGCACGGATACCGGCGGCTCGGTGCGTCAGCCTGCGGCCTTCTGCGGGATCTACGGCCTGAAGCCCACGTACGGGACACTCTCGCGCTACGGGCTGGTCGCCTACGCCTCTTCGCTCGAAGTCGCGGGCCTGCTCTCCCGGGAGCTCGGGATGGTGCGCGCGGCGTACGAGGCGGCATCCGGCGTGGACTCCATGGATCAGACCTCCGTGGGTCTCCCGGATGCCCAGGCGCGGCCGGCCGCTGCGGTACAGCGCGTCGCCTTTCTCGGCGGCGAGCTCGGTCTCGATGAGCGCACGGCGCAGGCGTACCGGCGCATGCGCGAGGTCGCCGTGGGGGCGGGTCTCACGGTCGAGGAGGTGGAGCTTGCAACCGCGGACGCGATGATGCCGGCGTACTACACGATCGCCGCGGCTGAGGCGAGTGCCAATCTCGCCCGGTTCAACGGGGTGCGCTACGGCGAACGGCCCATCTTCGCGGAGAACCCGGAGGCACTCGTTCGCCACGCGCGGACCGAAGGGTTCGGCGCCGAGGTGAAGCTGCGCGTCCTGCTCGGAACGTACGTGCTTCGAAGCGGCTTCCAGGAGCAGTACTACCAGCGGGCTCAGCGCGTGCGCACCGCGATCCGGCGGGAGCTCGCGTCGGTATTCGCGAACCATGATCTCCTGATCCTGCCCGTCTATCCCACGGTTGCCTTCCGCCACGGAGAAACCGACCTCACCGCTTTCCAGCAGAAGCTCGCGGACCGCTTCACGACGCTTGCGAATCTCACGGCGCTTCCGGCGCTGAGCGTGCCTGCGGGCGTCTACGACGGGCTTCCCGTGGGGATCCAGGCGATGGGCCCCGCTTTCAGCGAGGAGCGACTCATGAGGTTCGCCGAGCTCGTCGCGGCGGAGCTCCCTCCCGAGCGACCGCCGGCCTACGGTGTGCCGCTGTGCGACGAGATCGGCTCCGGGGGAGGCGCATGAGCTATCGTTCGTACGTCGGCCTTGAGATCCATATACAGCTCGCCACCCGAACCAAGGTCTTCTGCGGCTGCCGCGCGGCCTTCGGGGATGAGCCCAACACGAACATCTGCCCGGTCTGTACCGGCTACCCGGGGGCGCTTCCGGCGCTCAACGAGGAGGCGATCCGCAAGAGCTACGTCGTCGCCCGTGCGCTGAACTGCCTGCTCTCGCCCCTGTGCGAGTTCGAGCGCAAGAACTACTTCTACCCCGACCTGCCCAAGAACTATCAGATCTCACAGTTCGCCTCCCCGCTCGGCCGTGACGGCTTCCTCGATCTCGAGTTCCGAAAACGACGCAAGCGCGTGCGCATCCGCGAGTGTCACCTCGAGGAGGACGCAGGCAAGATGATCCACGCCGGCGACCAGTCGCTGCTCGACTTCAACCGGGCCGGCACGCCGCTCCTCGAGATCGTCACCGAGCCCGATCTCGAGATAGGCGAAGAGGCCGAGCACCTGCTTCAGGAGTTCCGGCGTATCGTGCGCCACCTCGGCGTGTGCGACGGGAACATGGAGGAGGGGTCGCTGCGCTGCGACGCCAACGTCTCGGTGAACGTGGACGGCGCCGGGCTCGGGACGAAGGTCGAGATCAAGAACATGAACTCGTTCCGCTTCGTCCGCAAGGCGCTCGACTACGAGATCGACCGGCAGCAGGACATCCTCGAGCGCGGCGGCACGATCGTCCAGGAGACCCGCCTGTGGAACGAGAATCGCGACGTCAGCGAGTCGATGCGGGTGAAGGAGTCCTCGAACGACTATCGTTACTTCCCAGAGCCCGATCTTCCGCCCTTCCGGACCGACGACGCCTTTCTCGCCTCGGTGGAGGCGTCGCTCGTGGAGCTCCCGGCCGAGCGCACCGCCCGTTTCGTGTCGCAGTACGGTTTGCAGGCTGCGCAGGCGCAGTTCCTCTGCGAGGAGCGCGGGATCGCCGACTTCTTCGAGGCCGCGGTCGCCGCCGGCGCACAGCCGTCCGACGCAGCGGTCTGGCTGATGGGCGACGTGCAGAAGCTCCTCAACCGGACCGGCGCGACGCTCACCGAGTCGCCGCTCACGCCCGAGCGGCTTGCGAAGCTCCTGGTGCTGCTCGGCTCGGGGCGGATTCACGGCAAGCTCGCCAAGCAGACGCTCGAGGCGGTGTTCACCGACGACAAGGATCCCGACCATATCATCGCCGAGCGCGGATGGGAACAGATTACCGATCCGGGCGCGATCGGGAAGATCGTCGACGCCGTGCTCGCCGAGCAGCACGAGGCGGTCGCCCAGATCCGGGGCGGCGACGACCGCCCCCACGGCTACCTCGTGGGGCAGGTCATGCGCGCGACGAGCGGACGCGCCGACCCCAGGCTCGTACAGCAAGTGCTCGGCGAACGCCTGTCGCTACAGTTCATACAGGTGCTGAGCTTCGGCGGTGCGATCAGCGGGACCAGACGAGATGACGGTGTGGTCGTGCCCGGCAGCCTCGAGTCGCTGACCCGCTCGCTTCGTGACGACCCGGCGCTTCCCGCCGGCATCCGCTACGACGAGCTCGACCTGGGCGGCTTTCTCAGCGAAGAGGTGACTCCGCGCGACTGGGCGCTCCTGATCCGCGCGATCGCGCGGCACGTCGCGGTGGGGGACACCTCGGGTATCGTGATCGCGACCGGTACGGATACGCTCTCCTACACCGCGGCGCTCCTGTCATGGCTCTTTGGCGCGAGCCTGCCCATCGTGCTCACCGCGAGCGCAACCACCGGTGACACCGCCGAAAGCCGCGACAACCTGAGGCACGCGGTGCAGGCCGCGATGAACCGGACACCCGGCGTGACCGTCGTGTTCGGTTCGAGACGTTATCCGGCGGTCAACCTGAAATTCGAGCGGGTTACGGGCGAGTCGGCGGAGACCGCCTTCCGCACGTGGAATCCCGGAGGGGTCCCGGAGCCCGGCGTCGGTCTCTGGACGAACCTTCAGGGCGCAACCGGCTCGCGTGAGCCCTCGCAGCCGGGCGCCGACCTTCCTGACGTGGAGATGCTCACCGAACGCCTCGAGGGCGCGGCCCGACGGATCTTCGTGGCGAAGGTGTTCCCCGGTATGCCGGCCGGGGCGCTGATTGCGCTCATCGACGCGGGGATCCGGTACTTCGTGCTCGAGCTCTACGACACCGGCACCGCGAGTGTGCGCGAGACGCCATTCTCGCTGCGCCACGCGCTCGAGTACGCGCACCAGCACGACGTGACCTTCTTCTGTACGTCTCAGCAGGAGGCCGACGTCGATTTCTCGACCTACGTCACCAGCCACGATCTGTGGCGCGGCGGCGCGATACCCATGGGCAAGCTGACGACCGAGAGCGTCTACGCCCGGCTGCTCGCGATTCTGCTCACCGGCGCCGCCGGTGACGGATCCGACCCGAAAGCCGTCGCGCGCATGATGGAGAGCGGATGATCAATCGCATACTGGTACAGGATCTCGGCGCGCATGTAGGGCAGGACGTGCGTCTCGCCGGATGGGTGCACCGCGTTCGCGAGCTCGGAGCGGTCTCGTTCGTGCTGCTGCGAGACCGGAGCGGGTTGGGCCAGCTCGTCTACGAGGGCAAGGTCGACCTGGCGAACGAGAGCGTCGTTGCGGTTGGCGGCCGCGTTGAGGCGAATGAGAAGGCTCCCGGGGGATACGAGCTGCACGTCGGCGAGACCGAAGTCCTCGCTCCGGTAGCGGCCGAGCTTCCCATCCCCGTCAACCAGGACCCTGATGCGCTCGGGATCGACGCGCTGCTCGATCACCGGATTCTGAGCCTGCGGATGCCGAAGGTCAGATCGATCTTCGCCGTGCAGTCGACGATCGTCGCCGCGTTCGCGGAGTACCTGCGTCGCAACGGATTCACCGAGATCAAGTCGAGCAAGCTGATCGGATCGGGTACCGAGGGCGGAACGGGGCTCTTCACCGTCGACTACTTCGGCGAGCGGGTCTACCTCGCGCAGTCACCCCAGTTCTACAAACAGGCCATGGTCGCGAGCGGCATGGAGCGTGTCTTCGAGATCGGCGCCGCCTACCGCGCGGAGAAACACGACACGCCGCGTCACCTCAACGAGTACGTCTCGCTGGATGTGGAGATGGGCTTCATCTCGGGGCACGAAGACCTGATGGATCTGGAGGCTGAGCTGCTCGCGCATATCTTTGCCTCGGTCGCCGAGCACAACGCGAGAGATCTCGAGGTGTTCGGTGCGTCGGTGCCGACGACGGCGCAGGTGCGGGGGATCCCCCGAGTCGATCACGACGAGGCGAAGGATCTCATTTCCTCGCGCGGCGGGAAGAAGGTCTTTGAGATCAACCCGGAGGGAGAGCGCGAGCTGTGCCGGTGGGCGCAGGAGACCGCCGGCGTGGAGGCGGTCTTCGTCTCCGGGTTTCCCCGCAAGAAGCGGCCCTTCTACACCTACCCGGAGGGTCTGAAGACCAGGAGCTTCGACCTCCTCTTCCGTGGTCTCGAGATCACCACCGGCGGTCAGCGTATCCACGAGTATGCGATGCTCCGCGAGACGCTGCCGAAGTTCGGTCTGAGTGAGGACGGGCTCGGCGACTACTGCTCGATCTTCAGGTACGGATGTCCGCCCCACGGCGGATTCGCGATCGGTCTCGAGCGGCTGACGCAGCAGATCCTCGGGCTGTCGAACGTCAAAGAGGCCTCGCTCTTTCCGCGCGACCGCAAACGCGTACGCCCCTGACCAGCGGTGCCCGGCGGCTGCGCTCCGCCCTTGCCAACCCGGGCAGTCGGTACTACGATTGATCAATGCCGCGCGCCTCGCTGATGCGACTCGCACTTCAAGCCGCGATCTGCCTCCTTTTCGCCGGGTGTGCGACCGCCGCACCGGAGGATGGCGACGCCGCCCAGAAGCGCACGGAGGACCGGCGTCCCGCGGATCCGGCTCTTCTGCCGGTCCTGGCCGAACAGTCGGTCCGCAGACCTTCCTATCCCAGGCTGCTCGACGATCCCGAGCAGAGCGGCCGGATTGCGGCCGTCTCATCCACGGTACCGCCGCGGCCCCCCACTGATCCGCAGATCGAGGCCTACCTCGAGTCGCTCACGCTGCGGCAACGGATCGGACAGCGGTTCATCGTCCCGGTCGCCGGCACCCGCGTCGGCGACGGCGCCGGGCACGTGATGGTGGACGTGGCTCCCGCTGGATTCATCCTCTACCCGTGGAACTACCGTTCGGCCGACGACGTTCGACGGCTTACCGGGTCGCTTCAGTTCGTCGCCTCCCACGTGACGCCGGGTATCTCGCTTCTCGTCTGCGCGGACCAGGAAGGCGGCAGGGTCGCCGCATTCCGCTTCGCCGACTTCGTCCGGCTGCCTTCGGCCGCGGCGCTCGCGCGGTTTGACGACCCGTCGCTCATCCGGTCTGCCGCCCATGTAACCGCCCGTCAGCTCGGGGAGCTCGGGGTCAACATGAACCTCGCCCCCGTGCTCGACCTGTACGGGATCGCCGATGATACGATCATCGGCGACCGGAGCTTTGGCGCCGACCCGCACGCCGTCTCACGGTTCGTGCGCCCGTACCTCGACGCGTACCGCGAATCCGGCATCATCGCCACGGCGAAGCATTTCCCCGGTCACGGCGTGACCACCGTCGACTCGCACCACGCGCTTCCGGTCGTCTCTACCACCCGCTCCGATCTCGCCGCACGGGACCTCGTGCCCTTCCGCGAGGCGATCGACGCGGACGTCCCGGCGATCATGACCGGCCATCTGCTGTTCGAGCGAATCGACCCCTTCTACCCCGTGACGCTCTCCCGGGTATTCCTCCACGATCTGTTGCGCCACGAGCTGGGCTTCGAGGGGGTGGTGGTGACCGACGGCCTGGAGATGGAAGCGCTGCGCAGTAACTACTCGCTGCCGGAGACGCTCGTGCGGCTGTTCAAGTTCGACGTGGATCTCATCCTGCTCTATCGCGACTACCGCGTCGGAGAGCTCGCCGACCTGGTTGAGGATCTCATCACCCGGGGCCGGCTCACCGAAGACGATGTGAACCGCGGGGTTCGACGCGTGCTCGCGCTCAAGCGTGACTACGGTCTGCTCGGGGGGCAGCCATGACCCTGACCAGCGCGGCGATAACCCTCTTTCTCGTTATGGATCCGCTCGGCAATATCCCGATCTTTCTCTCGATTCTCGACGAAATCGAGCCGCGGCGGCGGCTTCGCATCATCGTGCGCGAGATGTTCATCGCGCTGCTCGTGCTGATCGCCTTCCTCTTCTTCGGCCGTCACATCATGAGCGGACTCGGTATCAGTGAGCCCGCGCTGAGCGTTGGCGGCGGAGTCGTGCTCTTCCTGATCGCGCTTCGCATGATCTTTCCGCGGCCTGATGCGAGCACAGAGAGCGGAGCCCGTGCCGACGCGATACCGGGGCAGGAACCCCTGGTCGTTCCCCTTGCCGTGCCGCTCGTGGCCGGCCCTTCGTCTATGGCGATCGTCATCCTGCTTGCGACCGGACAGCCGGATCGCATGATGAGCTGGATCCTCGCGCTCCTGATCGCGTGGTTCGCGAGCGCGATTATCCTGCTTGCGGCGGAGGTGATTCGCAAGTATCTGGGCCGACGCGTTATCAAGGCGCTCGAGCGGCTCATGGGGATGATCCTCACGACGCTCGCCGTAGAGATGCTGCTGCGCGGCATCGAAACGTACCTGAGCGTCTGACCGCGCCCATATCGCGGCTACAGCTGCCGCTCGTTCTCCTGGACCATCCGGTTGACCGTCTGGAGCACCGAGTTGATGTCGGTGAGATCCATCGGGAGCATCAGTTTGGTGCTCGGCTTGGCCAGCTTGTGCAGCTCGTTGATGTAGCCTTCCGAGATCTGCAGGACGAGCGCCGCGTCTCCCGCCTCGTTCTCGAGCGCGCTCGCAACCTTGCGGATGCTCTCGGCCGTGGCGTGGGCGAGCGCGCGGATCTCGGACGCCTGGCCTTCGGCCTCGTTGATGAGCCGCTGTTTCTCGCCCTCTGAGTCGTTGACCGCCTCAGTGCGTGCGCCGACCGACTCGTTGATGTCGCTCTCCATCGCCCCGATGCTCTGCGTGATCGCGGCGCGTTTGGTTCGTTCCGCGGCGAGCTGAACGTCCATCGCCTTCTGGATATGTGCCGGTGGCCGGATATTCTGGATCTCGTAGCGGGTGATCCGCACGCCCCAGGGGTCGGTTGCCTCGTCGATGCTCTTCAGGATCTCCGCGTTGATCTGCTCGCGTTCGCCGAGCGTCTGGTCGAGCTCGAGACGTCCGATGACCGAGCGCATCATCGTCTGCGCGAGCTGGATGGTCGCGTACCGGTAGTCCGATATCCCGTAGCTCGCCTTCTTGGGGTCGACGATCTTGAAGTAGAGCACGCCGTCGACCTCAACACGCACGTCGTCGTGCGTGAAGCACGGCTGCGTGGGCACGTCGACCGCCTGTTCCTTGAGGCTGTGCCGGTACTTCACGCGGTCGATGAAGGGAACCAGGAGGTGCAGCCCTGCCTCGAGCGTCGTCGCGTACTTGCCGAGTCGCTCGACGAGCGAGACCGACTGCGCCGGGATGATGCGAATGCTGCGCAGGATCCCCACGATCAGGACGAGTCCGAGAATAGCGAGAGCCAGCAGAACGGGTGCAAAGGGGCTCATGATTCTTCTCCTTTCGGGGTATCGTAGCCGCCTTTCCCCGTGACGGTGTCAAAGAGGCTCTTCACGTGGGCGATGTCGAAGGGCAGCACCTGGGTCTCCGCGTTCTCGAGAATTCCGCCGAGCTCTCTGATGAACTGCTCGGCGATCCGCAGGCTCACCGCCTGCTTCCCCTTCGGAAGCTCGATCGCCTTCGCGACCTCTACGATACCGCCGGCGGTCGCCTCGGAGACGATCTCGATCACCCGGGCCCGGCCCTCCGACTCGTTGATGCGTCGCTGGCGTTCACCTTCGGAGAGATTGATCTGGTGCTGCCGGCGGCCCTTCGAGCGGTTGATGCCGGACTCGCGCTTGCCTTCGCTTTCGAGGATTGCCGCTCGTTTTTCCCGCTCAGCGATCACGAGCTGCTCCATCGCCTGGAGTGCGGAGTCGGTGGGGGTGATGTCCCTGATCTCGTATCGCGTGACCTTGATCCCCCATGAGTCGGAGGCCTGGTCGACCGAGCGCACGATCGCGTCGTTGATCGCGTCGCGTTCGCTGAACGTGTTGTCCAGGTCGATCTTGCCGATCTCGCTGCGCATGGTGGTCTGCGCGAGCTGCGCGGCGGCGAACCGGTAGTCGTCGATCCCGTAGCTCGCCTTGTAGGGGTCGACGATCTGGATGTAGAGAATCCCGTCGACCTCGACCTGCGCGTTGTCGTGGGTGATGCAGACCTGCGGTGGGACGTCGATCACCTCCTCCTTGAGAATATTCTGGTACGCCACTTTCTGCACCACCGGGATCACCAGGTGGAGCCCCGGGCCGAGCGTCTTGCGGTACTTGCCGAACTGCTCGACGATCCATGCCTCCTGCTCGGGCACGATCCGGATGAGCTTGAAGAAGACGATGAAAAAGGCGACCAGGATGACCGCGGTCACCAGATACGAGCCAAGCATGTCCATAAACCCTCCAAGGTTCCTTCACAGACGACTACCCGCGGCGGTGCCGTTCTATTCACTCCTCATCGAGCTCGGGCAGGCCGGTCAGCGACTTCGTCACGTAGAACCGGGTGCCTTCGCGCCTGAGAACCTCAACCTTCTCTCCCGCCTCGAACGACTCGTCGAAGCTCTCGGCGACCCAGGTCGTGCCGTTGAGACTGATCCGCCCGGGCGCGTCCGGGCTGATCGCCTGCGTCACCTTCGCGCGCCGCCCAGCCCAGTTGCTCTGGTCGTCCTCCACGAATTTGCGCCCCTTGAACCAGGCGGCAACGTAGCGTCGTAGCGAGAAGAGCGTTGCCGCCGACAGCCCGAGCCAGGTGAGGATCTGAAGCGGGATGCTCGCCGCAAGTCCCGGGACGAGTGCGGT
>SKQU01000329.1 GCA_007118855.1 Spirochaetaceae bacterium | reverse complement strand
CGCGGAGCGGTGCGCCGCTACAAGTGCCTGGCCTGCGGAGCCGGCTTCAGCGAGCAGACCTTCTCCCTCGACTACTACGTCAAACGCACCATCAACTATCGCGAGATCGTCGCGTCGGTGATCACCTGTCGCGGCGTGCGGGCGACCGCCCGGACCCTCGGGTGCTCCTGCGACTCGGTGACCAACCGCGTCTCACGCTACGCCCGGCAGTGCATCTCGGCTCACTCACGGCTTCTGGCCGAGCTCCCGTTCACCGAGCATGTGGTGGCCGACGGGTTTGAGAGCTTCACCGTCAGTCAGTACTTCCCGAACAACATCCACCTCCTCGTCGGTGCTCGCTCGCAGTTCGTCTGCTTCAGCGACTACGTGAGCCTGCGGCGTAGCGGTCGCATGACCCCCTGCCAGAAGCGCATGCGAGCGGCGTTGGAGCGCATCTATCGTGCTCCCCCACAGGCACTTACCGCTTCGTTCGCCGAGCTTCTCGCTCACCTGCGCGATCGCTTTCTGGTATCCACGCTCCACCCCCTGATCCTGTCCACCGACAACAAACGCGAGTACCGAAGGGCGCTTGCGATGAACGCCGATCTGGCGACCGCCAGACGCGAGGGTCGGCTTGTGCATCAGCGCATCGACTCCCGCGCGGCGCGCACCACCTCCAATCCCTTGTTCGCGGTCAACTACATCGATCGGGAGTTCCGCAAGGACCTCGCCGAGCATGTGCGCGAAACGGTGCGCTTCGCTCGTAACGTGAACCACTGTATGGAGCGGCTGTGGGTCTACCTGCTTGCGCACAATCTCTACAAGCGCTACCGCATCAATGACCCGGTCGCGGTGGAGCGCACCCATGCCGCGGAGGCCGGGATCACCGAGGCGCGTATCCAGGGCGCGGTCAGGGGGCTGGAGAAGCGACGGCGCTTCCTGTCCTTCGAGCACCTCGAGCCGGCGCTGCGCAGAGTCTGGTGCCGCCAGCAGTTCACCCCGCTTCGTGACGCGGCCAAGGGGGTGCTGCGCGAGATTTCGAAAGCCGCACGCCGGGGTGAGGTCGACCTTGATCAGGTCAGGAAGACCCTGGGAATCGAGAGCCTGACGGTCAATCGTCGGCAATACCTTCCCAAGTATGCACTTGCCTGAGTAGGAGCATCAGGGTTCGTGACACTCTCCGAATGTTGACGAGCGTCTTGCTGCGTCCTATGCTTGCTTAATGCATATCGTCGTCATTGGTGGGGCCGGCTACATCGGCAGTCACGTTACCAGATGCCTGCTCGACGCGGATCATTCGGTGACAGTCTTCGACAATCTGTCATCCGGGCTGCGCGAGAACCTCTTCCCGGAAGCCGAGTTCGTCCACGGCGACATCAGCCATCCGCTCGAGCTGCGCGAAGTGCTTGCCGGTTCGTCGGCGACCGGTGACCGGCCCGCGGATGCCGTCATCCATCTGGCCGCCGCGAAGGCCGCCGGGGAGTCGATGAGGAACCCGGAGAAGTACTCAACCGCCAACCTCACCGGGACGATCAACGTGCTGAACGCGATGAGCGCGGTTGGGGTCGGCCGCCTCGTCTTTTCGAGCTCGGCCGCAGTCTACGGAGAGCCGACCTATCTGCCGCTCGACGAGGTCCATCCCACGAGCCCCATCAACTACTACGGCTTCACGAAGCTCGAGATAGAGCGGATCCTCGGTTGGTACGAGCGGCTGCGGAGCATCCGTTTCGCGGCCCTGCGCTACTTCAACGCCGCCGGGTACGACCCGGACGGCCGCATTGGCGGCCTCGAGCAGAATCCTGCGAACCTGCTTCCGATCATCATGGAGGTTGCCGTCGGGGCGCGCAGCGAGCTCGAGATCTTCGGTGACGACTACGGGACGCCGGACGGCACCTGTGTTCGCGACTACGTCCACGTGACGGATCTTGCCGAGGGTCACCGCGCGGCGCTGGAGTGGATTGATGAGCACGACGAGTCGCTGACCGTCAACCTGGGAAGCGGTGAAGGCGTCAGTGTGGCCGAGATGGTGGACATGTCCCGAAGCGTCACCGGCAGGACGATTCCGTCCCGGGTCGCCGGGCGCAGGCCCGGCGACCCGGCCGAGCTGGTGGCTACCGCCGAGCGTGCGCGGCGGATCCTGGGGTGGACGGCGGCACACAGCTCTGCTCAAGAGCTCGTTGCGACCTCCTGGCGAGCCTACCAGTCCGCCTACGGCAGCGCCCGGGAGAGCTGAACCGATTCGACGGCCGCTTCCGGTGCGACGATCTCGATCGTAGAGTCCCGGTAGAAGTAGACCTGCGATGCGCCGTCGACGACCCGGGGGTCTCCGAGCAGCTCGAGCGCCTCATCGAGCGGCATGCCGATGCGCAGCCCTCCCCGCAGGGGAACCCGGGGGTCTTCGATCCGTACCGCCAGCAGGTGTTCGTACTCCTCGGGTACGTTGATCAGAAACGTCACGTGAAACCCGTCGTAGTACCATCGCTCGACCTCCAACCCGGAGGCGCTCTCCGGTGCTGGCGACTCGGATACCGTGACGGGCTCGCCCAGGTCGGATCTGACCCGCTCCCGGTCCGCGTCCATGCCGAACTCGAAGCCCCAGACATCGCGCACGCCCCCTATTCGCGCGAGATCGGGACGAGTGTCGGTGTCCGGCACCTCATCTGCCGCATCGCACCCGAAGAGTGCGAGGAGCAGGGCCGATAGTATCAGGCTGCGTGCGGTAGTCATTGTTCTTCTGCGTCCTTTACTCGGGGCGAACGCTCGAAACCGGGGCAATGTCTGCCCGTTGTCTCGAGCACGACCTGGCTCGGGAGACGGGGCGTCTTGATTCCGAACAGCCGGCACCCGCGAGGAAATCTCGGGTCCCAGGTGACGTGAAAATGGACACACTTGAGGCAATTCGGGGCACCACCGCCCATCCGTTGCATACTACTCGGATGCGGTGATTTGATCTATATTGGAGAAGAGACTTGATCCGCGCGAAGGAAGGAGCTTGCTATGGATACGAGATTCTACCTGTCGATCTTCCCGCTCGAGGCCCTGATCGCCTCCCAGTTGCCGCCGGAGCGGTTCGGCCAGTACATGGCCACGGGCCGCAAGAACGGCTCCTACGAGAAGCTGGTGTTTGCGGAGATCGAGGGCGGTTTCGGCGACTACTTCGACTGGAAGCACGCGGAGGAGAACTGCGTGCGCCACGAAGACGGGGAGCCGAAGCACTCGCTCTGGATGAGCGTCTACCGCACGCTGGAGAACGTCCCTCTCAACGCGCTCAAGGAGCTGTACCTCACGACCAATGACGGCAGATCGCTGCGTCTGGAGCCGAGCGAGTACCGGGAACCGGACGTCGCCCGGACGTACTGGGTCTACCAGGAGCTGTGTCCCGTACGACCGCTGGTGGTCAGCGCTTATGATCCGGTCACTTTCAGCCAGCATATGACGCACAAGGATGTGAAGGTATCGGTGCCCAAGATCGCGTTCTGCGATCTGAAGGTCATTGATCTCAACAATCTCGAGGACACCGGGAATGTGGGCACCGTCTACGACACGAACCTCGAGCACCTGAAGCAGTGCATCGCGTCAGTGACCAGCGCGGACGTCAAGAAGGTCAAGAACGTCGAGCGATCGCGGACCGAGAGCTTCGGGTACCAGACCATCAGCAGAAGCGTCTACATTGGCGAGGGCCGCAACGTCGTCGAGTACCGGCTGCCGAGCCTTGAGGAGATCCGCATGAACCACTTCGACTGGGGTCGCTCGGCAATGGTCCTGTAGCAGTGATCGAATACCAACGCCCGTCTGAACGGGCCTACCTTGTGGGTATCGCGACACGGGATGAACGCACGGCTGCGCCCGGTCTGCTCGAGGAGCTGCGGGCGCTGACCGAGACTCTGGGTCTTGAGACCGTGGGCCGCGAAACGGTGTATGTCCGCGACGTCTCTCCGCGCTATTACCTTGGGTCCGGCAAGGCGCTGGAGATCGCCCGCCGGGCGCAGGACCTGGAAGCCGACGTCATCGTGTTCGATGAAGAGCTCTCGCCGTCCCAGCAGCGCAACTGGGAGGCGCTTGCCGAGTGCTCGGTGACCGATCGCCAGGGTATCATCCTCGAGATCTTCGCCGAGCGCGCTCAGACGCGCGAGGCTCGGCTCCAGGTTGATCTTGCGCGCTACGAGTATCTCCTGCCCCGTCTGACGAGTGCCTGGTCGCACCTCTCACGCCAGCGGGGAGGCCGACGCGGTACGCGGGGTGAAGGCGAAACCCAGCTCGAGGTGGACCGGCGGATCATCCAGCAACGGATCGCGTCCATCAAGCGCGACCTTCACGACGTCGCGGGTCAGCGCGCTGTATCGAGACGCCAGCGGATGGAGCTTCCCGTCCCGAACGGCTCGGTGGTCGGGTACACGAATGCCGGCAAGAGCAGCCTGCTCGGCGCCCTCACCGGGAGCGATGTTGTTGTGGCAGACAAGCTCTTCGCGACGCTCGATCCGGCAACGCGTCGGCTCGAGCTCGAGGGCGGCCAGGAAATCCTGCTCACCGACACGGTCGGGTTTGTCCGTCGCCTGCCGCACGGACTGGTCAACGCCTTCAGGAGCACCCTTGAGGAGACCCTGCTCGCACACTTTCTGCTGCATGTCATCGACGCATCAGACGCGGCGGCCGTTGAGCATGCGCGGATCACCCTCGACGTGCTCGAGGAGATAGGCAGCCGCGAGAAGCCGACGATCCAGGTGCTGAACAAGATCGACCTGGTGGACGCGGACACGCTCGACTTCGCTCGTCTG
This sequence comes from Spirochaetaceae bacterium, assembly GCA_007118855.1. Lineage (GTDB taxonomy): Bacteria > Spirochaetota > Spirochaetia > DSM-27196 > SLST01 > SLST01. Next base: position 15,278 of record SKQU01000329.1, on the reverse strand, counting down.
TCGTTTCCCGACGCAGTCCCGGTCAGCGCTGTAACCGGTGAAGGGCTTGATCAGCTGCGCGTGGAGATTCGCAGGTTCGTGACGAGCGCCTTTGCGCCTATACATGTCGCGATTCCACACGCGCGTTACGATCTCGCGGCGCTGATCCACCGGACGGGCCGTGTGCTCGAGGAGCGGCACGTCGACGGTACGGTGAACATCCGCGCGGAGGTACCCGAACGAACCCGCCAGATCGTGGAGGAGTACACGACCGCGTGAGCGATGACGGCCTGATCGAGGTCCGGTGCAAAGGAGTCAGCCGACGATACGCCGACGGTACCCGCACGATCACGGCGCTCGATGGTTTCACCGATACTTTCCGTTCCGGGGAGACGGTAGCGGTCACCGGACCGTCGGGCTCCGGCAAGAGCACGCTGCTCGGCCTGCTCGCGGCACTCGACTACGCGGACGACGGGACGATCCATCTGGGCGAGACGGAGCTCGGCTCGCTGAGCACCGTCGAACAGACCCAGCTGCGCGCAGAGCGGATCAGCTACCTCGGGTCTGAGCACAACCTCCTGCCGATCCTCTCGGTCTACGAGAACATCAGCCTCGCGCTCTCGCTCAAACGGCTCGCGGAGGCGGAGATCGACCGTCGGATCCGCGAGAACCTGCGCCGGGTCGACCTGTGGGACCTCGCGTACCGTCGCCCGGCTGAGCTCTCCTCGGGTGAGCGCGCGCGGGCGGCGATCGCCCGTGCGCTCGCGAGCGACAATCCTGTCCTGATCGCCGATGAACCAACGGCGCATCTGGATGCAGAGGACGCCGAGCGGATCGCCCGCCTGCTCGCCGCCGCCGCCTCAGACGGCCGGCACCTCGTGATCTTTGCGACGCACGATCCGGTGGTCGCCTCGTACGCGGACCGCACGGTGCGGCTGCGGTCGGACGCACGGTCACCCGAGCGGGGAAGCGCTTGAGCGCGCGCGAAGCGCGTCGGTTTGCGCGTCGGCTCATCGCCCGGCAACCGGGTCAGGCGGCGATGATCGCCTTGACCTGCCTCATCGCGGTCAGCGCCGGCGTGATCGCGCACCATGCGGCGCTCGGTGAGCGCGAGCGGCTCGAGGCCGACGCGGTTCGCCGCTACGGCTACGTCTCCGTGACTGTCCACGACGATTCGGCGGTCCCGCCGGATGTCGCGCACCTGCCCGGTCGCAGACTCGCCCGGATTGTGCCCGAGATCGCCTCCACTGCGCAGACCGCGGCTCAGCAGTTCGGCCTGCGACTCCACGGCCGGTTCGAGGGTGCTGCCTATGAATCGACCGAAGGGCGGGTGCGGACCTTCATCGCCGTCGGCCCGGACGATCCTGTTCGCCGCGTTGCGGCCGGCGATCGACTCGACCGACGCGAGTTCTCCGTCGCGATCGGCCGTGCGCACCCCGGCGGCGTCGGCGACCGGACCGTCGACTGGCACCGGATCCCGCCTGCGATGGTCGTGGGGATGACGGCCGACGGGACGCTCGTGATCGAGTCCTCGTGGGTCGACCGGCTACTGCATCCGGCGCAGGGTCGGCTCGACGAGGAGGAGGCGGCGGTCAACGTCCTCGCCTCGGACCCGCCGGGCATCGCCCGGACCGCTTCCGGGATGCCCCGGGACCCCGCCTTCATGACCCCCTTCGTCGCCGCCTTCGAGCTTGCCGAGCGACTCGCCGGGGTTGAGACCGGAGTTCACGTCGTCGCCTGGCCCCAGAAAATCGGCTACGGCCGGGCCGCCGCCCCGACGGGTGCCGATCTCCTGCGACCGTTCCTCCTTGCGGTCGCCTCAGTCGCGGTGGGAGGGGCGACGGCGGTGGCCGCGCGCAACCGGGAGCGCGACATCGTGCTTCTGCGAACGCTGGGATTCGGCACCGACTTCATCCGCCGCGTCTATGTGCGAGAGTGCGGGCTCGCCGCGGTTGGAGCGTGTGTGGTCGTCCTGATCGGGCTCCTCGTCGCCTCGCGGGCGGGCGTCTCCGTCGCCTTTGACGGACCGGTCAGGAGAACCCTCGTTGCCGGTGTCCTGCTGCCCCCGCTCGTCGCGTTCGTCGTGCTGCGGGGGAGAGTGCGCGCGCGAACGCGTGCGGAGGCGACCGAATGGTGAGGCTCTTCAAACTCGCGTGGCGTGCGGTATTCGCCTGGCGGAAGTCGATCCGCGCCGCGTACGCCTCGATCGCAATCGCCGGCGTCGTCGTTGTGCTCGCCGGTTCCGTGATCGATCCGATCCGCCACGCCGTTCGCGAGATCCAGCGTTCGAGTCTCGGCGAGTATGCGGGCCTCGTGGACGCAGCCGTCGCGGCGAACCTCCGCGAGCAGCTGCCTCTCTCGCCGCAGACGTCCGCGAGCGCCGCGCCTCCGGCGCTGCTCGCCTCCATCAGCCGGCGGGTCGGTGTCGCGATCGGTCTGGACGGGGATCTCATGCTCGCCGAGGCAACCCACACCGATCTGCACCGCGAGCTGGTCTACCGGAGGCTGTACGACTTCGCCTCCGATCTGCCGGAAGAGTTCGCCGCCGGCGAGGCGATTGTGATTGCGGCGGACGTGTCTGCCGCGGACTTCCGGAGCCGGGTTCTGCGGATCGGGAGCGGGGATGACGCGACAATCGTCAGGGTCGTGGGCACCGTCGGCATGGGAACGGACGGCCTACAGCTCCTGATCCACGATCCCGAACCGGATCCTGATTGGGGCCCCTACCTGGTCCGGATTCGCGGGCGCGGCGGAGCTCCAGTCGCGCCCCTCGGCCGGGAGGCTCTGCCGTCCGCGGCGGAAGGACTGTCCGAGACCGGATGGGAGGATCACGCGCGGCGCATCGTCACGCCGATCGAGCGGGGAGGGGCGGTGCTTGCGCTGGTACTCGCCGGTCTTGCGACCGGCGGGCTCGTTCCAGGACACCTGCTGCTTGCCCGCCGAACCGGCCCGTCGCGTGCTCTGCTCTCGGTCTGGGGATTCCCGCGCAGGACGCTTGCGTGGTTCGTCGTCGTTGTGGGCGCCACAGGCGGTGCCGTCGCGGCGGCCGCAGGCTCTGCCGCCGGGCTGGCGATCGCCGCGGTCATGAACGCGCGGGCCCGCCCTGCCGCCGGGCTGTTGCCGCTCGGTCTGGCCGAGGAGCTCGAGATGCTTGCCCCGGGGGTCTCGGCGATGGCGGCCGTTACCCCATCCATGGCGTGGGCAGCCGGTTGCATCGCCGTGACGACACTACTTGGAGCGGTAACCGCTTTACCCGCTGCCGGTCGTGGTGCTACAATGGAGGCGGACAGGGGTCGACGTCTTTGGAGATGATGCGAACAGGGAACGTGGTCTATACGCACTCCTTCGAGTCGCCCGTGGGCAGACTGCACGCCGCGGTCGACAGGCGGGGGCGGGTCTTCTATCTTGGGTTTCGGGCGCCGCGCAGGGTGCCGGCTGATGTCGAGACGCGAGAGAACAAGTACGCCTGCGGGGAGCTCGAGTACCAGCTCGCGGAGTACTTCGCCGGCGAGCGCCGGGAGTTCACGCTTGACCTGCGGCTCGATGGGACCAACTTCCAGCGAGCGGTCTGGAGCCGTCTGGCAAAAGTGGAGTTCGGATGTACCGTATCGTACGGCCATATCGCCCAGAAGATCGGGCATCGCGAGGCCGCCAGGGCGGTTGGCAATGCGGTCGCCGCGAACCCGGTCGCGCTGCTCATCCCGTGCCATCGGATTGTTCCTGCCGGAGGCGGACTTGGCAACTATGCGCTGCGCGGCATGGACGCTGAAGAGGGGCGTCGTATCAAGCAGTCGCTCCTCGAGCTCGAGGCAGCGTACGCTGCCCCTACTTCTTCACAGAGACCTGCATGAGCTGCACGAAGTAGTAGGTGCGTTTGTAGATCGACACGAGCTGTTCGCGAAGCGGCCGCTCGGTAAATCCCTGCAGGTCCTTCCAGTTCTGGATGAGTTCCGCCCGCTCCCGGTCCAGGTCGTCGATCAGGAGCTTGATGACCTTCCCCATCGTGATCAGATTGGTTGCAGTCTCGTTCACCATCTTGAGCGCGGTCTCGTTCACTACGGCCAGCGCCTGCCTCAGCTGCTTCGCGCTTGCCGAGTCCCGTTCGACGACGCGGCCTCCGGCTTTCTTGAGCTTGATGCCAAGCTCGCCTTCTTCCGCGAGTGAGTCGTCGAAGTCGACGATCTGCTGGGCGATGTTCATGACCGCGTAGTAGCTATCGGACAACTGCTGCGAGAGGACGCCGTCGGACCACTGCCCCCGGACGATGAACAGGTCGCTGATGATGATCCGCACGTCCCGCTTGAAGTAGTCGACGAGAAAAGCCTTCAGGTAGTTGATCGCCTCGACGTGCAGGAAGCCGGCGAGCATCTTCTTCGTGTATGCGAGGTTGGCCGCCTCCGTGTAGTACCTGGTTCGTTGAATCGCCGTGGTTCCGAAGATTGCCTGCACGAGCTGCTCCACCTTCTTCGTACGTCGTTCATGCGCGAGCTTGCGGATCGAGCCTTCCACCTGTGTCTTCAGCGTGTTGAGATAGCCTTCCACGATGTGTTTGCGCGGTACCTGCACGTCGGCCCGGTAGGAGGGCTCCTCGTCTACATGCTGGATGATCTGGACGAGAATGCCCGATTGCACGACGTTCGCCACCGTGTTCACGGATTTCTTCCACGCCGCGCGGTCCATTACATCGACGCCCTTGTACTCGCGCAGCACGTCCAGCACCGCATCCCAGTCCGCCTCACGACTCAGAGGAGCGGCAACCTCGAGGAAGTCCTTGAGATCGTCGCTGACGTACTCGGCGTTGATCGACTCGAACCGCGGCGTGTAGCCGAAAAACCCCTCCTGCAGACTCGAGTCGAACTTGCGCAGCACGAAGTAGTAGTCGAACTTGACGAAGTGGACGAGCATGTGAACATGCGTATAGGTGTCGTTGATCTGTTTCACGGTCGATGCGTCGAAGCCGCTGAAGTATGACACCATCGCGTCTTTCACGCGGGTGGTCAGTTCCTTCGTGTCGAGTTTCTCCGCGCGCTCGCGGATGACCGGTTCACTGAATTCTTCCCGAAGCCGACGCTGCTCCTGGGAGTGGTGCGCTTCGATCAGGATTGTCTTCAGCGCGGCCGAATCGTCGGCGCCCTGCAGGAGGGTCTGCGCGGGACCGACTGTGCGGTAGATCTCGAAGAAGAACCTGGCGAGCCCTCCGAGCGCCTCGCCGCTCTTGGGCTTGTAGAACTTGAACCGCTGCCGCTGGAGATCCTTGCCGATCTGCTTGAGCAACCGACGCTTCTCTCGCTGGGGATCCGCGGAGGCGAGGAAGACCGAGATTAACCGGTGCAACAGACCGGACGATCCTTCGGACGGTTGCCCGGCGGACTTCGGAGATCTGGACGGTTCGCCCATGCGGATACACTAAGTGAGAGGTGGTGGTGTGTCAACGCAGAGGGAGGCGAATCACCACGCGTGGGGAATTGCGAAAACCCGGAAGTCCCGGTATGCTCGGCCAATGAACGCACTCGCAGCAGAGCTGAACCAGGTACTCAACGGTTCGGTCGCCGGTCGGCTTCTCTCCGATCCTGGTCGGCGGATGTACTTTCCCCGCGGGATCGTCGCGCAGACGACGGAAGCCAATCAGCGTGCGCACCGCTTCAACGCCACCGTCGGTATGGCATTCGAGCAGGGGAAGCCCATCATGCTCTCGCCGCTCGCAGACCTCGTGTCGCCGTTGAGCCCGACACAGGCCGTCGCCTACGCGCCGACTCCGGGACTGCCGGAACTGCGCGCCCTCTGGATGGAGCAGATCCGACGCAAGAACCCCTCGCTCGGGTCGGCGCGAACCACTCTTCCCATGGTGACCTGCGGGCTGACGAACGGACTCTTTCAGGTTTCGGAACTCTTTGCCGACGCCGGAGACGCCCTGGTCATGCCCGATCTCTTCTGGGGCAACTACCGGCTCATGATCGAGGTTCGTCGGGGCACGCAGATCGTCGAGTTTCCGCTCTTCACCGCCGACAACCGGTTCAACGTCGAGGGCCTTGACCGGGCGATCGGCCGTCGCGAAAAGGCAATCGTGCTGCTCAACTTCCCGAACAATCCGACCGGCTATACTCCGACCGTCGACGAGGCGTCGGAGATCGAAGCGCATCTCGTCGCGAAGGCCGAAGCCGGGTGCGACCTGCTCGTGGTTTTCGACGACGCGTACTTCGGGCTCCTTTACGAGCCTGGGCTCCTGGCGGAGAGCCTCTTCGCGCGGCTCGCCCAGGCGAGCGAACGGATTCTGGCGGTCAAGGTGGACGGTCCGACGAAGGAGGACTTCGCGTGGGGGTTCCGGGTCGGCTTCGTCACCTTCGCCGGGAAGGGGCTCAGCGACGCCCAGCTCGACGCGCTCGAGCGGAAGCTGATGGGTTCGATTCGGGCGACCGTCTCCAACAGCAGCCGGATCGCGCAGAGTCTGCTGCTTGCGGCACTGCAGTCACCGGGGTACGATGCCGAGAAGGCGGCGAAACGGGCAATGCTCGAACGGCGCTATCGGACGGTGCGCGGAATCGTGGCGGAGAAGGCGAGCGATCTTCTGGTCCCGCTTCCGTTCAACTCCGGCTACTTCATGGCGTTCGCGTGTGACGGCATCAGTGCCGAGGCCCTGCGGCTCTCCCTGCTCGACGAGGGGATCGGGACGATCGCGATCGGCGAGAAGTATCTGCGGCTTGCCTTCTCCACGATAGACGAAGGCGATCTGCCCGAGTTGTATGCAGCAGTCTACGCTGCGGCCGAGGGGCTTGCTCAGCGCGGGACGAGATAGGTGCCGAGTTCGTCGAGCTCGCGCATGGTCTTGTACACCGGTTTCTTGCCGCGGGCCATCTCCATGTCCAACTCCACCGCACGGGCGTAGAGCTTGTTCACCAGGTCCGCGAGGATCGAGAGGTTGGACTCGAAATTGTTCACGGCCATGTCCCGCAGGATCCGGTCGTTCCCCAACGGTCCCGGTCCGGAGCTGTAGGTCGACAGCCGCGCGCGCAACTGCGGCTGGAGCTCTCTGCGGGCGTGGTATATGAAGCGGGCGAGAGCGATTATCCGGTCGTACAGCTCGTCGAGGTGGTACCCCTGGTAGCGGTAGTAGTCGGCCTTCTCGGTGACGCTCTCGATGAGCCCCCACTGCTTGTTGTCCAGGGGGAGCACGGAGAAGGCGTTGCGCACGTAGCGATTACCCAGGTTGGTGCGGTAGTGCTGCCCTATTGTGTCGATCAGGTTCATGATCTCTTCGTCTTTGGTCTGCATCGTCATCAGTATATCCCCTGTCGGCTTCGTCGTTGACGTAAATCATCACAGAGCTGCCGGTATACGGTTGCCTTGTCAGGGAGCCGTTGCGGCGCGTAGGCGACATTGCGCGGAGGGTCGCAGGTCAGCCGGATGACCACGATGTCCTCGCGCAGGTGCTCGATCGCGGCGACCAGAAGCTCCCTGTACCGTTCGGCATCCGGCGGCGAGAACTCGCCCGCCAGGTACTGCTCGTACAGGGCCGTCCCCTCGACCACAACCAGGTTGTGGAACTTCACGCCGCCGACCGGCAGTCTCGAGATATGCTCCGCGCCCGCGACCGCATCGTCAAGCCCCTCTCCGGGGAGCCCCAGTATGAGATGCGCCGTCACCTCGACGCCGTATTCATGGAGGAGCTGCACGGCCTCGTCGAAGCGCCCGCGGCTGTGTCCCCGGTTGATGCGCCGCAGCGTCTCGTCGTTCGCCGACTGCAGCCCGAGCTCGACCCAGACGTCCAGCCCGCGGTCACGGTATGCTCCCAGCAGCGCCGAGCGCTCACGGTCTATGCAGTCGGGCCTCGTGGCCACGATCAGTCCCTTGAAGTCGCTGCAGCCGAGAGCGTCGTCGTAGATCCGACGAAGCTCATCGACCGGTGCGTGCGTGTTCGAGTACGCCTGGAAGTAGAGCAGGAAGCCGCGGGCGCCGTAGCGCCCTTTGAGGAACTCAATCCCGCGGGTAATCTGGTCGCGCACCGACCCACCCTGCGCGAGATACGGTGCCCGTGAGCCGCCGGGCTCGCAGTAGGCGCAGGGCGCTCCCATATCCCGCACCGGGCACGAGAATCCCGCGTCAACGGCGACACGATAGGTGCGCTCACCGTACCGTGAGACAAGCCAGCTCGAATACCGGCGAAACAGCTCTTCCATCGCCCCAAGGGTATCAGCGAAGTCAAGTACTGTCGCGGTAGACAGCCGTACCGGCAGCCGCTATCCTCGAACGTATGGCGAACGACCACGACTTTACCGTTGCGACACTTGGTGAGGCGAAGATTGAGTCCCCGGTGACCTATTCGCGCGTACAGGGCGACCTGATCGCCAATTACGTGCGGGACAACGAGTACATCCTCTCGGAGATCGAGGCGGACCCGGGCCGCGATCCGCAGCCGTACGAGATACGGCATCTTCTTCAGAAGGCAGGTCCGAGAGAGCGGATCTACTTCTCCCCCAGTCACGTGCATGCGGCGATCGTTACCTGTGGGGGCCTTTGTCCCGGGCTCAACGACGTGATCCGCGCCATCACGCGCTGCCTCTGGTACCGGTACGGCGTGCGGAGAATCACCGGTGTGCGCTTCGGCTATCAGGGTCTGTTGCCCGAGCAGAATATTCCCGCGATGGACCTCAACCCGGATGTCGTGGACGACATTCACAAGATCGGCGGTACCGTACTCGGCTCCTCTCGCGGCGGCGGGAGACAGACGGAGGACATCGTCGATACCCTGCAGCGGCTCAACGTGAATATGCTCTTCACGATCGGTGGTGACGGTACTCAGAAAGGGGCGCTCGCCATTGCGGATGAAGTGGAGCGGCGGGGTCTCCAGATCTCGGTCATCGGGGTACCCAAGACCATAGACAACGATCTCGCCTTTATCCAACGCAGCTTTGGATTCGAGACCGCGGTGGCCGAGGCGACCGGTGCGGTCGCCTCGGCGCACTCGGAAGCGCACAGCGCGATCAACGGCATCGGCCTCGTCAAACTGATGGGGCGGGACAGCGGATTCATCGCCGCGCATACGGCGCTTGCGAGTCACGACGCGAACTTCGTGCTCGTACCGGAGGTGCCGTTCGATCTCGAAGGCCCGTCAGGTCTCTTCGAGGTGCTCAAGGCGCGGCTCGAGCGCAGGAACCACGCCGTCATTATTGTGGCCGAAGGCGCCGGACAGGAACTGCTCGACGTCGAGACGAAGACCGATGCGAGCGGAAACCGGAAGCTCGGAGACATCGGGGTCTACCTGAAGGACCGCATCACCGGGCATTTCGACGAGATCGGGATGGGCATCAACCTGAAGTACATAGACCCGAGCTACATCATCCGAAGCGCCGTAGCCGCGCCGACCGACTCGCTCTACTGCTCACGCCTTGGCAACAACGCCGCACATGCGGCGATGGCGGGCAAGACGAAGATCGTCATCAGCCAGGTCAACAACGTCTTCGTGCACATTCCCATCTCAATGACCGTTCGTGAACGAAACCGGATCGATCCGGAGTCGAGTCTCTGGCGCGACGTGATCGAGGCGACTCACCAGCCTCTCATCATGAAGAACGACGGGTAGGCCGGCGGCTGTCCATGGTACGGCACCGTCGGTAGAATGGGGTGTGCAACGGATTCCGTTGAGGCATCGAGCTCGGCAGCTCAGCTACTATGCGCGGACGGTGATGCTGTACAACCTCGCGATCTCGCTGATTGGTGCGTCGGCTCTCGTCCTGCTCGACCTCGCCGGGCTGTTCGGCGACACAATCGCGGAGCCCGACTGGGCGGATGAGGCTCGGACCGTGGCGATCGTCGCCGGCGTGCTGATGGCTACCGCGGGTCACTGGATCGCGGTGGGCGTCTGCGGCGCGGTCCACCGCCGTGAACGGCCGCTCTATCGCTACGGAGGCTGGAGCCCGCTGGGGCTGTGGCTCTGTTCCTGGTTCGTGTCGGCACTGCTCGGCGCTGCCATCGTGGCGGCGGTCTCATGACGCTCACCGTCGACAGCCTGTCACATGCCTACGGCAGGGCCCGGGTGCTTAGCGGTGTCTACCTGAGCGTCTCGGCCGGAGAGGTCCTGGGGGTTGTGGGGCGCAACGGATGCGGCAAGACGACGATGCTGCGTGCGATGCTCGGCGCGCTTCGCGCCGAGCACGCACACCTGACGATTGACGGGCGTCTGGTGCGTCGCGCCTATCGCCACGGCGAGCTCGCGTATCTTCCTCAGGATCCCTACCTTCCGCGTCGTCTGGCTGTGAGCGCGGCGATACGGCTCGTGTTGCCGAACGAAGAGGAGCGCGAGCGAGTCGGTCGTCACCCGAGGGTGGAGCCGCTGCTCGGTCGGCGAATCAGGAGCCTCTCCGGAGGCGAGCTGCGATTGCTCGAGGTGCTGCTCGCATCGTGGTTCCCGTCTGCCTTCGCGCTGCTCGACGAGCCGTTTACCGAGATCGAGCCGCTTCACCGTCCCGCGCTCGGCGACCTGATCCGGGAGACGGCCACACGCGACGGTCGCGGGTTCATTATCACCGATCACGCCTATCGGGATGTGCTCTCCGTGGCCGACCGCGTTGTCGTCCTCTCCGACGGAGTCATCAGGTCCGCCGAAGGCGAGGGTGACCTGCGCCGTTGGGGTTACACGCCATAGGGCGTGACCCCCTACGCGTGACGGCCGGCGAAATCCTGCATGAAGTCGGTGAGCGCCTCGACGCTCTCCGTCGATACGGCGTTGTAGATCGACGCTCTGATTCCCCCGACGCTGCGGTGTCCCTTGAGCCCGATCATGTCCCGCTCGCCCGCTTCCGCGATGAATGCCTTCTCCAGGTCCTCGCTCGGCAGGCGGAACACGACGTTCATATCGCTGCGGTACCGCTCGTCGACGGGGCAGCGAAAGAACTCCGGGTTGGACCCGATCGTTCGGTAGAGCATCGCCGACTTGGCGACGTTCCGCTTTGCGATCGCGTCCAGTCCTCCCTCGCTCGTGATCCAGTTCATGACCAGGCTGAGGGCATAGACCGAGAAGACCGGCGGTGTGTTGAACAGCGAGTTCTTGGATGCATGGGTCCGATAGCTCATGTAGGTGGGCAGAGAGTCGGGGCAGCGGTCGAGCAGGTCCTTCCGGATGATGACGACCGTCACCCCCGCCGGGCCGAGGTTCTTCTGCGCACCCGCGTAGATGAGACCGAATGCGGACACATCGATCCGGCGGCTGAGGATGTCACTCGACATGTCAGCGACCAGGGGTACGTCCCCGGTCTGCGGAAAAGCCTTCCACTGCAGTCCACCAATCGTCTCATTGCTGGTGATGTGCAGATACGCGGCGTCCGCGGAAGGGTGTATCTGTTGCGGGTCCGCAAGCGTGGTGAAGTCCTTCTCCGAGCCGTCGTAGAGCACATTGGCCGTGCCGAGCTTCCTGATATCCGCGAGGGCCTTCTGCGCCCACGAGCCGCTGTGCACGATGTCCGCGCTGCCGCCGGCAGGCATGAGGTTCATGGGCACCATGGCGAACTGCATCGTCGCGCCGCCGCCGAGCAGCAGGACGTCGTGCGTGTCCGGCACGTCGAGAAGCGCGCGAATACCCCCGAGCGCCGACTCGTGGACTTCGTCGTACTCGCTGCTGCGATGGCTCGTCTCAACGAGAGAGAGCCCCAGTCCGTGGTAGTCGACCATCGTCTGCTGCAGCTCCTCGAGCACCGGGAGCGGTAGCGCGGAAGGTCCAGCGTAGAAATTGTGTTTTCTCATTGTGTCCCCGTGCTCCCATACTACACGCACCGGCGGCCCAGCTCAAGCCGCGAAAAGGCTTGCGACAATCAAATTCAGGAGTACTATGGGGGACGGAGGAAGGATCATGCCAGAAGCAGACCAGGTGCTCGCGCTTTTCGAGCAGATCAACCGTATTCCACGATGCTCCGGCAAGGAGACGCAGATTTCGGACTGGCTCTGCTCGTGGGCCGACGCGCGAGAACTCGTCCATGAGCGCGATGAGACGGGCAACGTGCTGATCCGCGTGCCGGCGACCCCGGGTCTCGAGTCGGCTCGAACCGTCGTGCTGCAGGGACATATGGACATGGTCTGCGAGAAGACGCCCAACTCCACTCACAACTTCGAGACCGATCCCATTCCCCTCGTCTTCGACGGCGAGTGGCTGCACGCCGAGGACACGACGCTCGGCGCGGACAACGGCATCGCGATCGCGCTCGCACTTGCGGTGGCCGACAGCGACGCCCCCCATCCCGAGCTCGAGATACTCGTGACCGTGGACGAGGAGACGGGCCTTACCGGCGTACAGAAGCTCAGCCCGGACTGGCTGCACGGAACGCACCTGCTGAACATCGACTCCGAGGACGAGGGGGTGTTCACCGTCGGTTGCGCCGGCGGCAGGGACACGATCCTGACGCTGCGAATCGAGCGGGAGCCGCTTCCGGACCTCTTCGTCACGCGCGAGGTCTTCGTCTGCGGCCTCCATGGCGGACACTCCGGCGTGGACATCCATCTCGGCCGGGCGAACGCCAACGTCCTGCTGGCACGAACCCTGGCCATGCTGCGGGGAAGCGACGACTGCAAGTCGACCGTGCATCTTGTCGCCATCCACGGCGGGCAGGCCCACAATGCGATTCCCCGTGACGCCTCGGCGATCATCGCCGGGCCGCCGCAGGTGATGCGGCACCTCGACCGGGAGGTCGCCCGCATCCAGGAGGTCTTCCGCACCGAGTACGGCTCGCTCGAGCCGGGGCTCGCGCTGGCGTTACGGTCGGCCGCGCATCCGTCGGAGATGATCACCGAGAGCTCCGCGCGGCAGCTGCTCGACCTGCTGCGAGCACTTCCGCACGGCGTGATCCGCATGAGCAGCGAGGTGCCCGGTCTCGTCGAGACCTCGACGAACCTGGCCACGGTCCGCGTGAAGAACGACGAGGTCAGGATCAGGACGAGTCAGCGCAGCTCGTACGCTACTCGCCTCGCCGAGATCGCCGGCCGGATCAAGGCGATCGGGAGGTTGGCGGGCGCGCAGACCGGCAACGAGTCGAGCTATCCGCCCTGGGAGCCCCATATGGAGAGCGAGCTGCTCGGCCGTGCCGTGGAGGCCTACCAGGCGGTCCATGGGAAGGAACCCGCGGTGGAGGTCGTTCATGCGGGGCTCGAATGCGGAGTGATCGGGTCGAAGTATCCGGGTATGCAGATGATATCATTCGGCCCGACGATACAGAACGCTCACTCGCCCGACGAACGGCTCTACCTGCCGTCGCTTGTCAGGACGTGTTCGTTCATCGACGCGCTGCTCGCATCGTACCGGGAGAGCTGAGGTAGGCGTCGATCCGCGAGAGACCTTCGCGGATGGTCTGCGGCCGCTCAAGATAGCTCAGCACGAGCATCGTGCGCTCCTCCTCTCCGTAGAGATAGCCGGGATGCACCGACAGATGGTGGCGTTCGAGCAGGTCGACCGTGATCTGCTCGTCGTCACGGTCGCCCGGCGGCCGGGTGAATACCAGCGGAAGGTGAATGCCTCCCTGCGGTTCGACCCACGACAGCATGCCCGGGTGCCGCCCGGCGAGCTCGGTGAGCGAGTCGAGCATAGTGTCGCGGCGACGCCCCACTCGAGCGGCGAAGGCGTCGCTCATCCGGCTGCCGCGGTCGAGCAGACGCGCCGCGACGAACTGGGTGACGGGCGAGGCGCTGAGGTAAAGGTCGTTCTCCACTTCGAGCCGCTCGCGGGCATCCGCGACCGAATCGGAGGGGCCGGAGAGGACTATCCAGCTCACCTTGAGGTCCGGTGAGGCGAGGAGCTTGCTCGCCCCGTTGATCGAGAAGGCTGCCACGTCCGGGCACAGCGCTTCCAGGTTCAGAGCGCTCGATCCCGGAGCGTCCGGTCTCCGGTGCCGGTCATACCGGTACTCGCTGAAGACCTCGTCCACGATCAGCTTCACGCGCCGTTCGCGGCAGAGTCGTCCGATCTCGCGCATCGCCGGCTCCTCCACGATCGACCCGGTCGGGTTGTTCGGTGAGATCACCACGATGGCGCCGGTCTCAGCCGTCACCAGCGACGCCACTTCCGCCGGGTCGAACGCCCAGCCGCGTTCATACTCCAACCGGTAGAAGACCGGCCTCAGACCGCACCGCACGCAGATCTCCTCGAAGAGGGGATACCCGGGACGGGGGAGGAGAACCGAGTCGCCCGGCCTGCACAGTGCCGTGAACAGGTGGCGATAGCTTTCAGAAGCCGACGCGGTGACGATCACCGTCGACGCGTCGACCGCTCTCCCGCCTCGTGCGGTGAATCGCGCGACGGCCTCCCGGAGCAAGGGCAACCCCGCCGGATCGGGCCGGTAGTGCCGCAGGCTCGGATCGTGCAGAAAGGCGTCGACGATCTCACCGATCGACGAAGGCGACGGTGCGAGACCGCAGTCGTGGAAGTTGGTGTTGATCAGGCTCAGGAAATCCGGATGGCCTTCCGCGGCCCGAAGAGCCGCCGTGATACGGTTCTCCGTCACGACTCCCCGCCTCCTGAACCGGTTCGTCTCGCGGTCGTGTGCTGCTGCCGGGTCCTCATTCGTCCAATATACCCTTCCGCGGGAATGTGGTACCGTTGCGGGGAAGGAGAGAGTATGAGAAACGTGGTGCTGCTTGCCGTCGTGATGGGTATCGTCGGGCTCGTTCTGGGGTATGTGATCTTCGCGCGCGCCCCGGTCACCGGTGACCTGATTTCGATCGGGAACCTCATTGATCCGCCGGATGGGTTGCTCGGGCGTATCGTGGAGGAAGTAGGGCAGTTTGCCCGGATCAGGCGCAACATCCTCCTGAGCGGCGGCGGCGGAGTCGTGGTCGGCGTGATCATGGGGTTGATCGTCGGTCGTCGATGAGGGCGAATTCGCGCACGCCACGTGCAACTCGCCGGCGACGTGATATACTCAAGAGCAGAGGTGGTCCATGAATCGTGCAGCGCTCCTTGCCGTTGCCCTGGTGTTCGCGTCGGTCTCGGTGGCCGCCGGGGACCTCATCGTCGGATACGTCGACGGCGTACTCGAGGTTCGCGAGGGCAATGCGTGGTACGAGCTGTTCATCGGCGATGCCGTTGACGCGTCCGATGAGATACGGCTGGCCGCTGATTCCCAGGCGGAGCTGATTGCCGGAAGCGCCACGATCAGGCTCTCCCGGCCGGGCACCTACGATGTCGAGCGTCTTCTCGAAGGAGTCGGCCGGACGGCGACGGCGGGAATCGGCCGGATGGTGCTCGGGCGGATCAGCCGCATGACCGGCCGGGAGGACTCACCGCGGCAGACTGTCGCCGGCGGAGCTCGGGCGAGCGAGGCGGT
>SKQU01000340.1 GCA_007118855.1 Spirochaetaceae bacterium | reverse complement strand
CTCAGCGAAACCGCCAGCACGTGCATCAGCGGATAGAGCATCACCACTGCAAGCCCGATCAGCGCCGCACCGTTGACGGCTGCGAAAGCTTGCTCGCCCGCCGATCGCCGGACGCCCCGGCTACGACGTTTGGTAGCCATGCTGTCGGCTACCACAGGCTGTTCCCCGAAAGGCGTCGACTGAGTGCGTTCGATGCCGACAGGAACACAAACGCCATGACCGAGAGTAGCAACCCAACCGCAGCGCTGTAGCTGAAGCGCGCGTTCTCTATGCCTTCGCGGTACACGAACGTGCTGATGATGTCCGCGGTCTCGTACGTGAGCGGGTTATACATCAGGAGCACTTTCTGGAAGTCCACCGCGAAGAACGCACCGCTTCGCAGGATGAACAGGATCGAGACGGTCGGCAGTATCGACGGCAGCGTGATGTGCCAGAGCTGTCGCCATCGCCCCGCGCCGTCCAGTACCGCAGACTCGTACAGTTGCGGATCGACACCGGCGAGCGCTGCCAGATAGATTATGCTTCCCCAGCCGACCGTCTGCCAGACCTCGGATCCGATGAAGAGGGGTCGGAACCACTCGGGGCGGGAGAAGAACAGGGTCCTGTCGCCTCCAAGCATGATGATGAGGCGGTTGAAGAGCCCTCCGGCCGACGAGAAGTCTTTCAGCATGCCGACGATGATTACCGTGGATATGAAGTATGGCAGGTACGAGATGGTCTGGATCGATCGTTTGAAGGCGGTGCTCCTGATCTCGTTCAATGAGAGCGCCAGGATGATCGGCAACGGGAAGGTGATCACCAGCGAAAGAAACCCCAACAAAAACGTGTTTCTGATCAGGCGGCCCGATAGTGGGTTACTGAAGAACCGCTCGAACCAGTGCAGCCCGACCCAGGGGCTGCCCCAGACACCCCTGCCAACCGAGAAGTTCTGGAAGGAGATGACTATGCCGTAGATCGGAATGTAGTTGAAGACGAAGACGACGAGCACTGCCGGAAGCGCCAGAAACACCAGGTAGCGTTGCGCTACCAGACGGTCGAAGAACGATCCAGATCGTGGCTGCACGATCGCGTGTGGTCCCGACGAGGTGGTCTTCATCGATGATTTGAGGGTAACTGCCACGGTGGCAGTGTAGCACCGTGTCTGCTGGACGCAAGGTATCTGCGTACCGGATGCCGCGGGAAAAAGCGAGTACTCGAATACTTCTGTTGTGGGTTGCTACGCGTCCGGGGTAGAATCGCGCTCCGGGCAACGGAAAGGAGCGACGCTGTGAGTCTGAAGAATGCGCGAAGGACGTCGGGGAACCCGATCGTCCCCGGAATCGGACTGTGTGATCCGCACGTTCGCGTCTACGGCGATCGGGCGTATCTGTACGCCACCCATGACAGAGGACCCGATAGCGAGACCTTCGCGATGGATGATTGGTGGATCTGGTCTACAACCGATCTCATCACCTGGCAGCACGAATGTACCATACGCCCCGAACAGACCTACCACGGGAAACCAGACTCCAGCTGTTGGGCGGTGGATGAGATGGAGCGAAACGGACGGCACTATTTCTACTTCTCGCGTGGTCCAGAGAACGTCGGAGTGATGGAAGCGGACTCCCCCGTCGGTCCGTGGAGGGATCCGCTCGGGAAACCGTTGCTCGCGAAGGGTCTGGTGCCTACCGAGATCCGTGATCCCGGCCTGTTCAAGGACGACGACGGCACGTGCTACATCGTGTTCGGCACGTTTCAGTTCTACCTGGCGCGTCTGAACGACGACATGATCAGTCTGGCAGAGCCGCCGCGCCTGGTCACGATCGAGAGTCCCCAGGGGCCGTATGGTCACGGCAAGACCGACGACAAGCCGTATCTGCACAAACGCGGCGACGTCTACTACCTGTCGTGGGGCTGCTACTACGCGATGTCCGACTCGGTCTACGGGCCGTACGACTGCCGTGGCTCGATCATCGATCCGGACCGAATCGCACCTTCGCTCCAGTATCGCGGCAAGCACAGTGCGGACTACGACCGTCACGGCTCATTCTTCGAATGGCACGGCGCATGGTACTTCATCTGCAATGAGATGGGCGTGACCCAGAACGGGCTCTTTCGGGATTCCTCCATCAGCTACGTCACGTACCGACCCAACGGAGAGATCGAGCCGATTTTCATCACCGACGAGGGTGTCGCGTTGCCGTGAGGTTCCGGCCTACGGCGTGTTCGGACCGTCCGCGGCGCGGTACTCCGACGGTGCAAGCCCGGTGCCGCGCTTGAACTCGCGCCAGAGATGAGAGCCGTCGGTGTAGCCCAGTTCGTCGGCGATAGCGCCGATGCTCGCGTCGGTCGACCGCAGCAGGAGCTTCGCGCGGCTGAGCCTACGCTGATGGATGAACGCGGTTGGCGCCATCCCGTAGAGCTTTGTGAACAGCCGTGTGAAGTGCGTGCGGTCGAGCCCCACCCGGTCCGCGAGCATGGTGATGCTGATGTGCTCTCCCAGATTCTGTTCGATGTATAGGAAGACCGGCAGAAACCGCGAGCGTGCGTCGGAGTCGGGCTGCGGCTCATCGGTCACGAAGAGCGACAGGAGAGTCTGGAGCATCCCGGACGCAGCAAGCCTGCACCGCAGTCGCGCGGTGCTCGTGTTCACTGTTATCAAGGCGTCCATGAGGCCGGCAACCGGCGCATCGGCGATTTGTGCGCACTCGTAGACAACCGGGATGCGGCGGAAGACGTTCGTTCCCACGTCGTCCATGCCCGTGAAGTGAACGTAGTCGACGGCCATCTCGTGCGGACAGCCACAGCTGTGAAGCACGGCTTCGGGGATCAGGTACAGTTTACCGGGACGCAGCTGATACTCGACGCCGCCGTGGCGCATCCAGCCCGTTCCGCTACGAATCAGGTAGATCTTGCCGCATTCTGTCAGGTGCTCCGGGTAGTTCCACTCTGTGCCAACGACTGCGTGGCCGCTGACCAGAAGCTGGAAACAGAGCGTAGGTGTATGCATGAGAACCCGGTACGTTTGTACAGATCCACGCGACACGCGTCAATTCCGTGTTGGCAGCTGGAGCGGTAGCATCCGATCGGAGGCATGCATGGCGAAGGATATGAGTACGAGTGAAATCGGGTTGCTTCGCGACCTGGTCGTCCAGACGCACGATGCCGCGGAGGAGTCGAGTTCGACCGATTGCGCCGATCGCTGGACACGACTGAACGACCTCGAACCGACGCGCCCGACCGTCTGGGTGAACGAAGAGCCATGGGCCGAATTGCGCGTGGAGTTTGCCGACGAGCTCCTGGTACGGACGACAGATCCGTTTCTCCGATCGGTCGAGTGGAATCTCCGTGTCCAACTGTTTCGCTGGAGGCACTATCGGGCTGATATGGTCGTCCAGGATGTGTTGCCGTGCCCCGCTGCGGTGCAACTCGGCGACATCGGCGTCGCCGTGGACGAAGCCCTCGTCCGCAAGGAAGGGCAGGAGGTGGGGTCGCACGGATACCGACGCACCATCAGGTCGATCGAAGACGTTGAGCGGATCCAGACGCCCGACGTGCACTTCGATCCGGATGAGACCGAACGCCGATTCCGGCTTCTGAGCGAAATTGCTGCGGGTGCCATGGACGTCGAGGCGCGCGGCATTTCGAACCAGTGGTTCGCGCTGTGGGACCGCCTGATTCAGAACCTGGGCGTTGAGGAGGCGATGATCGACCTGATCGAGCATGCCGACCTTGTGCACGCCGCGGTGGCGCGGATGCGCGACGGCTGGCTGAAGCGACTTCGGCAGCTCGAATCAATGGGACTGCTCGCGACGAACCATGCGAACGAACGCGTGGGATCCGGAGGGTACGCTTACTCGAAGGACCTGCCCGCCCCGGGATTCACGCCCGATCGCGTACGCCCCCGCGACCAATGGGGCTGCGGCAACGCGCAGATCTTTGCCGGTGTCTCTCCAGCCATGCACGAAGAGTTCTCGTTGCAGTACGAGCGACCCTGGCTGGAGCAGTTCGGGCTGGTCTACTACGGATGCTGCGAACAGCTTCACGACCGCATGCACATCCCTGAGTCGATCCCCCGGTTGCGGAAGGTCTCCGCAAGCCCGTGGAGCGACAAGGCGCGCATGCGCGAACTGTGCCGTGGCCGCTATGTCGTTTCGCTCAAGCCGAGCCCGGCACCGCTCGCGGAGGATTCCTTCGACATCGAACACGCCGAGGCAGCGCTTCGAAGCGATCTTGACGCACTTGCTGGTACCAATGTAGAGGTCATTCTCAAGGACGTCAGCACGCTGCGCGGCAGCGGCGACCGGCTGTTCGATTGGGTTGCGATGGCGATGCGGGTCGTTCGGGAGTATGGAATCTGATATGAGTGTACAACGCGATGTGGTGTGGACGCGGCCGGCCGCCGATAGCCGAGATTCGGTTCCGATCGGAAACGGTCGCTGGGGCGCGAATGTCTGGGTCGAGCGCAACGGAACGATCGGCGTGCTCGTCGGTGCGAACGACAGCTGGAGCGGCAACGGACGGCTGCTGAAGGTCGCACGCCTGCGGTTTTCGGTGGGCGATCCAGTCGAACTCGACGATCTGACAACCGGACTCGAGTGGTCGCTCGACTCCGGCACCGCGACCGTCATGGTATCGGTCCGGTCGCCGCGATTCCGATGGTCCGCCGACCTCTGGATCGACGCGCACCACGACGTGCTCGTCGCCGAGTTCACCACCCCCGGATCGGGTTCGGTGTGCGCGTGGACCGACCCGTGGCGATCCGAGCGGCGCAGCGTTCCGGATGATTTCGAGCTCGACAGTTTCTGCGGGCAGGAGCGTGCGTTCGGCCCAGTGGTGGTGGAGGCCGACCAGGTCTTCACGACCGGAACCACGATCGCGGCGGTCCACGTGAACGGGCCAAGCGTTGTTCCGGCGACGATCGCGCACCAGGGGCTGGAGCACGCCCGGGAGGTCCACGACCCGCTTGTCGGTCGCGTGAGCGGCGTCCTGATCGGAACCGACGGCCGCCAGTCGTCGCTCGACCGCGACGAACACCGGACCTGGCGTTTGCGGCAGTCAGGCGGGGCTGGCGCGCGCTACTGTGTGTCGCTCGTGACCGAACAGTGCGGCGATGCGACCAGCTGGGCCAGGCGAGCAAACCAGGTTCGTGATGCATTTGTTGCGCTCGATATGGAGCACGCGCGCACGCGCCACGAACGGTGGTGGCAGACGTGCTGGGCGCGATCGTGGGTACGCGCGACCGGCTCGGATACCGCCGACCGCGCGAGCGCCGCTTACCGTCGCAACCAGTACATCGTCGCGCTCGGCGGTAGCGGGCCGTACCCGCTGAAGTTCAACGGCTCGGTCCTGACGATGGAAGGAGGCGATAGCGAACGCTCGTGGGACCCTGATTATCGGCGATGGGGTGGGCCGTACTGGTTTCAGAACACGCGACTCATGTATTGGGGACTCCTGGCAATGGGCAGCTTCGACAGCATCCGCCCGTTCGCCGATCTCTTTCTGCGGACCCTGCCCGTGCATCGGGAACGGTGTCGGCGCTACTGGGGTCACGGCGGGGCGTGCTTCCCGGAGACGCTGACCGCGTGGGGGACCTTCCGCCCGAACGACTACGGTCTCAACCGAGACGGCGTTCCGGTCGAGCACGTTGCGAACCCGTACGTCAGGCACTACTGGCAGGGCGCGCTCGAGCTGTCGACCTTCCTGATCGACTGGTACAGCTACACGCGCAGCGACGAGGTACACAGCCGCTACCTCGTCCCGATCATCCGTGAGGTGCTCCGCTTCTACCAGGAGCACTACCCGTCGCGGTCCCCCGACGGAACTGTCCGGATCGCGCCGGCGGCCTCTCTTGAGACCTGGCACACGGCGGTTGACCCGACACCGGAGCTAGCCGGGATTCGATTCGTGTCCGACCGACTCGACCGGCTCGGCGCGGGAGACGACGCACTGCGTCGCGGGTGGCGCGCCTTAGCCGGTTCGCTCGCTCCGATTCCACGACGAATCGACACGTGGCGCAAGACCGAGCGAATCCTTCCTGCGCACGAGTACAACAACAAGGCGAACAGCGAGAACCCGGAACTCTACACGGTGTTTCCCTACCGGCTGTTCGGTGTCGGCAAACCCGACCTGGAGGCCGGGCGCTTCACCTACCGGACGCGCGAGGAGCGCGAGGTATTCGGATGGAAGCAGGACCCGATACACGCAGCGATGCTCGGTCTCTCTGCGGACGCCGTCGAGCGGATGGAGCTTCAGCTGGCCTGCTCGAATCCCGGTAATCGCTACCCGGGGTTCTGGGGCCCAAATTACGATTGGGTTCCCGACATGGATCACTCGTCGGTGCTCGCGCTCACGCTGCAGCGGATGCTGCTCCAGGGCGAAGAGGGCGAACCCGTTTTCCTGCCCGCGTGGCCGCAGGAGTGGGACGTCCGGTTCCGCCTGTTCGGTCCCGACGCACGCGTGATCGAACTCGCCTACGAGGGCGGGGTCACCACCTACCGGACCGTCGACCGTCACGATCGTACAGAATCTTCTCACGAATGACCATAGCAAT